>JAQCBH010000016.1 GCA_027621365.1 Bacteroidota bacterium
CAGCGAATCATTAGTTCAATGGGTGCTGGGGGAAAAACCGATGCCTCCAAAGTTCAGGTCGCTGACCTTTCCAAATCGCATCACTGCCCCTTTGCGCGCACCTTGCGCAAACGCTTGAACAAGCACCGCATTCGCAAAGGATTCAAAGTGGTATTCAACGGCGCCGAAATCAACAAAGACAGCGTACAACTTACCGATGGAAGCAACTTTAAGAAATCTTTCTATGGAACCATTTCCTTCATGCCCGCTTTGTTTGGTTTGCGTATGGCAGCTGAGGTCATCAATGACTTGCGAAACGCTTGATCAATTCCCATATCTTTGAATCACCATGAAAAAAATGTTGTTTGGAGCAGCAATGTTGGCCCTAATGGCCTTGGCTGCGTGTGAAAAAGATCCCTCAGGGACCGACATCAAAGGAAAAACCAACCAAGAAGTATTGATGATGCAACCTTGGCATCTGACCTCTTGGACGGACTCAACAGAGAGCTTCCCTGGTGTCAATCAAAACATTGTGGAGCCTTGCCTAAAAGACGATGTTTATGAGTTCATCAGCACAACCCAAGTAAAATTGACTGTCAATAGTGTATGCGATGCTGAAACCGACAATACTTTGACGTGGAACATGCCTGACCCCAAAGGCACTACTGTCAATTTCTTGAATTACACTTGGAACATAGAGACCGTTGCCGCCGACAAAGTGACCATGTCACGCGACTATTTGTTCAACATAGACGGTGTCACTTACACCATCTTTGAGGTCTTGACCTTGACCAAATAATCAATTCACTTGGCTGAGCCCTTCACGGGCCAGCTTCAAGTTTGGATCGATATTCAAAGCCGCTTGGTAATCCAACTGAGCGGCTTTTTTATAGCCCAATTTTTCTCGGCTATAACCTCGAAGAGCCAGCGCTAAAGCGAAATCGGGTGACATGTCCAAAATTTGGTTGCAGTGCTCTTCGCATTGGGTGTAATTCTCAAAGAGGTTTTCAATGACCGCCCTGTTGTATCGAGCGTACAAATGACCAGGATTGATTTTATTCGCATTCTCGTACAGAGTCATAGCGTCGGCATACTTTCCCTGCCATTGCAACCACAAACCCTTGTGGTAAAGGGCTTCGTCGCTCAACTCGTCCAAGGCGATGGCTTTGTCCAACCACTTCAGGCACATCTCATCTCGTCGGTTCAACAATATGAGGGCTTTTTGCATGGTCGCATCGTAGCTCTGCGCATTCAACCGCAGCAAAACATCCAAAACCGTTTCAGATCGTGCCGTATCGCCTTGCTCTCGGTACACGAGCGATTCCAATAGATAAGCCCTATCTCTAAAATCATCTAACAACTTCAGAACCTTCAAATTGGCCAAGGCTTTTTCATAATCTTGACGAGCCACCCACAATCGAGCCTGTTCCATTTTTGCCTCTTGGTAATCAGGCTTCAACCGAAGGGCTTCTGATAAATGAAATTCTGCCTGTGGCGACAAAGCCGAGTCTCTTTGCAAGCAGGTTTCGGCCAGTCGAAAATGCACCAAGGCTTGCTCGGGATTCAGCATCAAACTGGCTTCCAAATCAATTTGGGCTTGTTCAAACTCTTCTTCGTAGTAAAAGGTGTTTCCCCGCAGGTAATACAACTCGGCGTTTCTGGGATCATCGGCAATGCGTTTGCTCAAGGCCCGAATTTCGGGAGAAAGTGTGCTGTCTGAATCAGACAAAACCCGAACACCTGGACCTTCCTGAGATTGGCAAGCCCATACAAAACAGGCCATTGACATCAATAGGAAGTTCCAAGGTTTCATGGTACTCGGGACGGGTTTCGAACCCGTACTGCCACTGCTGGCAACAGGATTTTAAGTCCTGCGCGTCTACCTGTTCCGCCACCCGAGCAAGGATGCGAAATTAATCAAAGTATCCCGGTTTTTGGACTTCAATTAAGGTTTGTTCAATGATGGCCAAGGCTTGGTTCAAGTGGGTATCATTGATGACCAAGGGAGGAGCAAAACGAATGATGTGTTCATGCGTCTGCTTGGCCAATAAACCATTCTTCATCAATGCTTTGCAAACATCATAGGCCGTCCTACCCTCTCCAAATGGTTGTATCACAGCAGCATTCAATAATCCCTTGCCACGAATGGTCTGAATCAAATTGGAATTGATTTTCGCCAACCCAGATCGGAAAGCCTCGCCTTGGCGCTCGGCATTTTCAATGAGATTTTCGTCCATCAGCACTTCCATGGCCGCCTTAGCTACAGCACAGGCTAGCGGATTTCCACCGAAGGTGGAGCCGTGTTGGCCGGGCTTCAGGGTACTCATGATTTCGTGTGAGGCCAATACCGCCGAAACCGGTAATACGCCCCCGCTCAAAGCTTTGCCCAAAATCAAAATATCGGGTTTCACGCCAGCATGGTCACAAGCCAGCATCTTGCCCGTGCGACCCAATCCTGTTTGAACCTCATCGGCAATAAAAAGTACATTGTATCGCGTACACAAATCCCTTACGCCACCCAAATAAGATTCATCGGGCACAACCACTCCAGCCTCTCCTTGAATCGGTTCGACCATAAAGGCAGCAACATGGGGATCTTGCAAGGCCTTTTCCAAAGCAACCAAATCATTGTAAGGCACTCGCTCAAAACCTGGCATGAAAGGGCCAAAATTACCGTAGCTATCGGGGTCACTCGAGCTGCTTACCGCCGCTAAGGTCCTACCCCAGAAATTGTCTTCAGCAAATAAAACTTTGGCTTGGTTCTCGGGAACCTTTTTTACTTCATAAGCCCATTTACGCGCCAGTTTAACCGCTGTCTCACCTCCCTCTACACCGGTATTCATCGGCAATAAACGATCAAATCCCAATGTTTCGCACATGAACTTCTCGTAGGGACCCAATTGGTCATTGTGAAAAGCCCGACTGGTCAAGGTGAGTTGTTCGGCTTGATCTCGCAAGGCCGACAATATTCGAGGGTGACAATGCCCCTGATTGACAGCCGAATAGGCCGACAAAAAATCCAAATATACATGACCATCAACGTCGTATACCCAGACTCCACTGCCGCGTTTCAATACGACAGGCAATGGGTGATAATTGTGGGCTCCATATTGATTTTCTAAGTCGATGTAAGATTGGGATAGCTCGGACATGCTTCGAAATTAATAGTTCTGACCCGTTATCTTTGGACAATGCGCTTCCTTTTTACATGGATGGCTATCCTAGTCCCAGCCATCGCTCAGGGTCAACAGCAACTCGAATGGAATTGGAATCGCATGCACATTGCCATTGACTCTTCGGTTGAATCTGACCTAAGTGCGCGATCAGGAGAAATCATACATGAGTTTTATGTTGCCTTGAACGAGGCTGAGAATACACTGGGGTATAAAGCCAGTGGGTCTTTGCACTTTGAAGCATACAATGATTTAAACGAATATGAATTGGCCTTACGGGAACACTCTGCCTATCGGCATTTGCATGGATTGTCCATTGAAGATGCCAACGATGGAATTTTCCCTTTGTATCTGCATGCCACCAAAGAGGACTTGCAGAAGCAACTGCGTTGGGGAATCGCTTACTCACTGTTGCGAGAATACTTGTTTGGAATTACCGTCAAGCAGCGATTTGACCAAGCCAAGTTGACTCGTTTACCCGCCTGGGTTCTCTACGGCTTTTGCCGTTTCTTTGCTATGGGATGGGGAGCATCTGACCAGGATGAATGGCAGTATTTTTTTGACAACCGAGCTTACCAAAACAGCAACCACATATTGGCCCAGAGCCAAGACGTTTACGGTCAATTTGTGTGGAAAGAGCTGAGCAACGCATTGGGCACAGGCACCCTCTCCTCCTTTTGGTTTGTCATCAAGTATACGGGACAAATAGATGCCGCTTTTCAATACCATTTGGGATTGGATTTCCACCAATGGATGGCACCCTACTTAATCCAAGACAAAAGCGAATCACGTTCATCCAGCTTGTTTCAAAGCGATCTTGATTGGGGGTCAAACCTCATGGGGCACCCCATTCTCGACATGATTTTGGACTCCGTACCGAACAGAGGTGTAGCTACTTTTTTTTGGCCAGGAAAGCACGTAATCGCTTATAGCGATTTTGAGCGCAATCACCGATGGGTGCGCATGCGAGACCAAGTATCCCTCTGTCGTGAATTGTGTTTCAGCCGAACCCTAGTTTGGAATCACAAAGATGGACAAGATTGGGAAAGCCTTTGGAAAGAGGACGATCACTGGGTTTGGTCTCGTTGGTCAGAACGCGGAGAATTGGAACAAAGGGAATCATGGGAATTCAAAGGGCACCCCCTTCAAGCCTTTTATCTAGATTCTCGATTGTATATCACCGAACAGATGGGAAGCCGTCAACAAGCCAGTATTTTTGGCTCCAATCCGCTGCCAATTATCCTGTCAAATTCGAACGATATTCGTGCATTTTCAAGTCCCGACCTATTCGAATTAAAAGGCAAGGACAGCAGCCGACGTTGGCTGTATTCCACCCGAGAGCAACAAGTTGTACATGGAATGACCGAGTATGCGGTCCAATACCTGGTAGGGGAAAAAAAGCCGTACTACTCTGTTATAGCTTGCCAAAACGGAGAATATCATTGGTTGTTTGGTTCTGACAGCGCGGCAAATATTATTCTTCTAGGAGAATTGCCATTACAAGGGCATTTCCCCGTTATTGGATATACGGGAAACCCCCAGTTGCGCTTTATAACCGATTACCTCAATGGTCAATCGAGGGTTCGACTGTATTCCATCAAAGTCAAGCCCGACTCTCTTCAGGCATTGTCTAACCCCAATCATCCCGCCTCTCCCACCATAAGCAAAGAAGATGGCCAGGGGTCATCAGCACCCCAAAACGTTCAATTCTTAGGGCCTTTTGAAAAGCCGAGTAGACCTCGAAATCAACTCCTAACGCGAGAACCTCAATTTCCAAGCATGGAGCTTTCCCCTCATTTGCGATGGTACTACATCAAACATGCCTCTGTCAAATTGAGCAACCGCCGAAGCCCCCTTCTCATACCCACGGAGCTCCCTTTAGGTCAGCTCTACAACAGCCCCGTTACACCCGATTTTTTCACCCAAATTGGATCGAGTGACCTGCGTCATCGATTGGAAGTCAACGCCCTGATTAGCCCAGATTTCAAGAGGAATTCGTTGTCTTTATCGCAGGAGTACGATTTGTCCAAGAGCCTGACCATTGGCCAAGATCTTCAATGGCTAAGTCGCCGAGTGGTTTTGGATGACAAAAACAAGCATTGGCAATCCTGGAATTTGGAGTTATTCGCCAAACGCACCTGGACAAACAGAAGTCAGTTGACCTCTGGTCTTACCTATGAACATGCCTTTTTAGGAAGCCTATTCACCTCTGATGCTTCGCTCTCAGAGATGTCAATGAAACAAGGAATGTTGAGTGTACATGTTGATTGGTTTCGGAACTGCGGTGATCTGCCCTTCTTAAGAAGTTTGGATAAGGCCGATTTCAATGCTCGAATGGTGGCTGCACATTCACCTGGATTAACCGGCCTGGGATCGGCTGATTTTCAATTGAACATGCACAAACAGTCAGGTCGGCAATTGCAGTGGAACAGTACTTTGTACCTTCACTATGCTCCAGGTAAAGATGCCATTATCTACTGGGTTGGAGGCAGCCAAGGATGGACCAGCCAAAATGCATGGGTAACACCGTATAGCGGGATTTTCAACAATCGTTCCGTTTGGCAACAAATAGGGCCTGGAATCAGAGGATTTCAATCAGGAGCCAGGCTCGGCAGTAGCTATGCGGTGCTCAATCAAACTTTGTCTTCGCCCATTTTGCAGTATTTGCACAAAGGACTCATGCATTCTGAATTCTCCAAAAGTCTCATTCTGTTTGTATTCAACGACGTAGGAACATCCTTTTTTGGATGGAGTCCACAAGCAGAAGGCAACCCATTCAACACCCAATACCGCAATACTCCCAACTATTCGTTAAGCGTCACTTCCAAGCGAAACCCCTATCTCGGCTCGGCGGGAATTGGGATTCAAGCTAGGATTATGGGATACCATTGGAGATTGGAACGCGCATGGAGCTATCAGGAGCGAAAAGTACAATCTCCTATCTGGCACATTTCCATGGGAAAATCAATTGATTGGGACTGATGAAAAATGTAAAAAAGCCCTTCCTTCTAACGCTTGGTTTGTGTTATTTTGCAAACACTTCAACTCTATTACATTCATGGGTCTTTTTAGCTTTCTAACACAAGAACTTGCCATTGATTTGGGCACCGCCAATACGCTTATCATTCACAAAGACAAAGTGGTGGTGGATGAACCCTCAATCATCGCCTTGGAGCGCCATACAGGCAATGTCATTGCGATTGGTTCAGAAGCCATGCAGATGTATGGCAAAGAAAACGAAGGGATTAAGACCATTCGCCCATTGAAAGATGGAGTGATTGCAGATTTCCAGGCCGCCGAGCACATGATTCGAGGCATGATCAAAATGATGAATCAAAAACAAAATTGGATCAGCCCCCAGTTAAAAATGGTCATTTGCATTCCTTCCGGCATTACTGAAGTGGAGAAGCGAGCCGTTAAAGACAGTGCAGAACGAAGCGGTGCCAAGGAAGTATACTTGATACACGAACCCATGGCCGCTGCTGTGGGAATCGGCATTGATGTCACTCAGCCTCAGGGCAACATGATCATCGACATTGGAGGTGGAACCACCGAAATTGCCATTATCGCCTTGGGTGGTATTGTATGCGATGAGAGCATTCGAGTAGCTGGCGATGAATTCAACTTGGACATCGTCGAATACATGCGCCGCGAACACAACCTGTTGATTGGTGAACGCACCGCTGAGAAAATCAAAATTCACATTGGCTCAGCCTTGCAAGAATTGGAAAGTCCCCCAGACGATTACGCTGTTTACGGTCGAGATTTGATGACGGGTATTCCCAAGCAAATCATGGTGAGTTACAGTGAAATTGCTCGATCATTGGACAAGAGCATCATGAAAGTGGAAGAAGCCATCTTGCGCGCTTTGGAGCAATCACCTCCTGAGTTGAGCGCAGATATTTTGACCAATGGAATTTGGCTAACGGGAGGAGGCGCCTTGCTGCGTGGTCTTGATAAACGCGTTTCAGCCAAGACCAAATTGAAAGTGAACATCGCTGAAGACCCCTTGAGAGCGGTTGTTCGAGGCACGGGAACGGCCCTGAAGAACATCGGTCGTTTCAAGTTTTTGATGACAGCTTAATTCATTGAACCATGAGGATCTTTTTCCGTTGGATACGGAAGCAATCCTATCTACTCTTGGCGATTTTCCTGTTTGGACTATCGGTGAACCAAGTCATGCGTTTTCATTTGTACCAACACAGTTTTTATGTGCAATCCAGTATTGGCTTCTACCGCAACATCGATCGATGGAAAGCCGATATCGATTATTACTTCGGGCTCAAAGAGGAAAATGACCGATTGGCCAGGGAGAATCAGCGATTGCGCTCGCAGCTGAACACCTATGCATTGAGCCCCGACAGTGTAGAGCTGGTGAATCACTTTGACAGTGTTCATCAAAAACCCTTGAGGTACGCCTACATCCAAGCCAAAGTCATACGCAGCAATACGAGGCTTAGGAACAACACCTTGATTCTTGATAAAGGTTCATTGGATGGAATCAAACCGAACATGGGTGTAATTGCTCCTGAAGGGATAGTGGGCATTGTATTGCAAACCAGTGAACATTACGCTTTGGTCATGAGCATACTGAATTCCAAATTCGAGCTCACTCCCTACTTCCAAGAGCTGCAGCTTCAGCAAGGTGTGTTGGCCTGGGACGGTCAAAATGCTCGTCAGGTTACCATTTCAGAGGTCAACAAAGCCGAACGAATTCGCAAAGGCATGCATGTCCAAACCAGTCATTACAGCACCCTTTTCCCACCTGGATTGCCCATTGGCCGAGTCAGTCGAATTTCAGAGTCACCCGACAATACCTATGTGGAATTGGGCGTGACTTTGGGTGTTAATTTTCAACGCCTGCAACACGTTACCGTTGTTCAGCATTTATTTGCTGATGAAGAAGCGACATTGATGCAGCACCATCAAGAATTGCAAGGAAATGATTGAAGCCATCAAATACAGCATAGCCGCCATCTTGTTAGCCTTCCTTCAGGCGTATTTGATACAGGAAATCAACATGGGCGTATGGCATAAACCGCTGCCTTATGTGGCCATTTTCTTTGTGCTGAATGTTCACAGCAATCGCTATGCAGTACTGGTGGCCGCATTTGCCTTCGGTTTCCTCATCGATTTGCTCAGCGGAAGTTTTGGGATGCACACAGGTGCCTGTGTAGCCTTGGCCTTCTTCAAAAATCTATACGACCGAAACTGGCTTGACATTGATAGCATTACGCTACAAGGCCAGCAGCACTTCAGTCCTGAAGCCAAGAGTTGGCCCGCTTATTTGCAATACATAGGAAGCTTAACCTTTGTGCATCATTTGGTCTTTTTCTCACTGGACTACTTCAAGGCCGATGCACTGTTGTACATCCTATTGACGGCAACCATTAGCACGATGGGTACCATTGGAATTTCCTTGCTGCTCAGAGAGCTGTTTTCTTCCAAATAAACATGGAACAGTACAGCAATCGAAAATGGATTTTCATCGGCACATTTTTTGCCATTTTACTCCTGTATGCCATGCGAATCGCTGGTCTACAGCTGGGCAGCACACCATACAAAGAAAGGGCGATCAACAACGCCTTGAACAAAGTGACCCTGTATCCAGGTCGCTCGGTTTTATTTGATCGAAACGGCCGAATTCTGGTTCGCAATACTCCTTCTTACGACTTGAAGGTATTCCCCAAAAAAATGGGCAAAGCCGACTCTGTATTGATTTGCCAAATTTTGGGTCTTGACTCGGCCGATTATGCCGAACGCACACTCTTGGCTTGGATCAATTCCAAAAAAAGACAGCGAAACAACTCTTACAACCGATCAGCGGTTTTTTACTCCAATTTGAGTCCTGAACAATATGCCATCATTCGAGAAAATCTCTACCGCTTGAAGGCTTATTACGTAGAACCCAAAACCGATCGACTGTACAATTTCAACGGGAGTGCTCATGCTTTCGGATACCTGGGAGAAGTCTCCGAAGAGCTCCTCAATGAAGACCCCTATTACCAACCTGGAGATTTGGTTGGAATTACGGGTATTGAAAAATACTACGAAACCCAGATTCGCGGCATCAAAGGTGTCAAAACGGTGTGGCAAGACCGAACCTATGTGGAACAGGGTACCGTCAAGAATGAGTCGTTCAACAAACCTGCCATTGCTGGCCCAGATGTAACGCTGAGCCTAGACATGGCCTTGCAGCTGTTGGCTGACTCCCTCATGGCCGGAAAACGAGGCAGTATTGTGGCCATCGAACCCAAGACGGGTGAAGTTTTGGCTTTTTACAACAGCCCCAACTACAATCCCAACCTATTGGTGGGTCAACAGCGAACCGATGAGTTTCGCAAATTGCTGATTGATCCCAAAAAGCCCTTGTACAACAGAGCCGTGAAAGGCGTTTATCCGCCGGGAAGCACAGTAAAACCCGTATTGGCACTGATTGGATTGCAAGAAGGCATATGTCGCCCAGAAACGCAGCATTCCTGTTCAGGAGGCTACCACATGGGCTCCATCACCGTGGGCTGTCACCCACACCCCAGCCCATTGGCTCTGACCCAATCGATTCAAATCAGTTGCAACGCCTATTACTGCCAATTGTTCCGCGACATTATCGACGCACCCAAGTATGGAAATGTAAGAGACGGTTATGCCGTTTTGGAATCGTACTGGCGAAAATTTGGCTTGGGAAGCCCCACAGGAATCGATTTGCTCGGCGAATCAAGTGGCAACATTCCCAGTTTGGCCCAATTGGATCGCCGCCACGGCTCAAAATGGCGCAGTTCGATGATCATTTCCCTGAGCATTGGACAGGGTGAGATCTTGCTGACTCCCTTGCAGATGGCAAACCTGGCGGCTATCATAGCCAACCGCGGCTATTACTACACCCCTCATTTGGTCAAACACATTGACGGATTTAGCGATACCTCTTGGAGTCGCCGTTTCCAAACCCCTCATTATACGGGCATAGAGCCTCGGCACTTCGTACCCGTTATACAAGGCATGGAAATGGTCACCCAAGTCGGAGGTACCGCTCGCGGGGCGGGAATCGATAGCGTTGTCGTTTGTGCCAAAACCGGTACAGCTCAAAATCCGCACGGCAAGGACCACTCCTTGTTCATTGCATTTGCGCCCAAAGATGATCCCCAAATTGCCATTGCTGTAATAGTAGAAAACGCGGGATTCGGAGCGACCTACGCCGCTCCTATCGCAAGTTTGATGATGGAGCGATACTTGCATCCTGAACGAGACACGCGCAAGCCCTACATGAAAGAATCGATGTTCAACTCCCGATTGGAAAATCCATGAGCACAAATTCTTTTCAAGGCGCAGACAACCGAATGGACCCCATCGCACTGATGGCGTATATCGGTTTGGTTCTCATCGGGTTCATCAACGTGTATTCTGCCAGCGCGGTGGTGGATCAAGAGATTTTCGACTTCTCAACCGTGGCGAAAAAACAACTGGTTTTCATGGCCAGTGCTGGCATGATCGCGCTGTTTTTGTCGTATGCCAATGTTCGGCTCATTGACTATTTCTCTTATGGATTCTACGCCCTTGCCATTGCATTGAACATCGCCGTTCTCTTTGTGGGGAAAGAGGTGGCCGGTGCCAAAAGTTGGTTTGGATTTGGAGGGCTCGGCATACAACCTTCAGAATTTGCCAAAGTGGCTACCGCTCTGGCTCTCAGTAAATTCCTTGGCACCTACGGTGTTCGTTTCAAGGGGTGGAAAAACGTCAGCGTCTCCTTGTTGCTGTTCCTCTTGCCCATGGGCTTGATTTTGCTGCAGAATGACACGGGAAGTGCCCTGGTTTTTTTGGCCTTCTTTTTCATGCTCTACCGGGAGGGCCTTCCCGGCTACATCTTGGTGTCTGCCATTTGGCTAGGGTTCTTGGCCATTGTCAAAATCTGCCTGGAAAGCTTGGGCATTTCCTATTGGTACGAGTACGGCATACTCGCCGGTGTGGCCAGCCTGGTCATCTACTTTGCCCGAACCAACAAACAGTTGATTCGCCTTACGGTGGTCATTCTCAGCATTTCATTGCTGTATTCAGCGGCCATCGGATGGTTCTACAACACCGCACTTCAACAATACCAACGAGATCGAATCGAATTGGTCCTGCAATTGAAAGAAGACCGTTTGGGCGTGGGCTTCAACTTGGAACAAAGCAAAATAGCCATTGGAGCGGGTCAATTCGCTGGTCGTGGGTTCATGGAAGGAACCCAAACCAAAATGGGCTTCGTTCCCGAACAACACACCGACTTCATTTTTTGCACCATTGGTGAAGAATGGGGACTCCTAGGCGTATTGACTTTTTTCTTTGTTTATGGCTCCCTATTGATACGTTTGGTCATACTAAGTGAAAGACAAACAACAACATCCTCTCGAGTCATGGGATACTCAGCTGCGAGTATTTTGTTCGTGCATTTCGCCATCAACATAGGCATGACCATTGGAATTGTACCCGTTATCGGCATTCCTCTGCCCTTCATTTCTGCTGGAGGAAGCAGTTTGTGGGCCTTCACTTTGCTTCTTTTCACCTTTCTTCGAATGGACCAAAAGCGCAAATAACCCTTAAATTTACCCTATGAAATCACCCATCGGCTCCAAGGCCTTGGCTGTACTTGGCTTATCGGCCATCGTTGCTTCCTGTTCAAAAGATCATTCGGGCAAATTCGAGCTCATCGACCCGAGTTCATCAGGACTGGAGTTTACCAATGAGGTTCCTGAAAATGATAGCCTCAATCAATTCTCCTACCACTATTTGTACAATGGCAATGGCGTAGGAATTGGGGATTTGGACAACGATGGCCTTCCCGAGGTCTTCGTCAGTTCCAATGCTTCAAGCTGTCAATTGTTCCACAACAAGGGCCAAATGCAGTTTGAAAACATCACAGAATCTGCTGGAGTGAGTACGACCGAATGGTGTACGGGTGTCAGCATGGCAGACATCAATAACGATGGACTTTTGGACATCTATGTCTGTCGTTCTGGGCCATCGCAAAACTCCGATAAAAAGATAAATTTACTATTTATCAATCAAGGCAACTTGAAATTCAAAGAAGAGGCCAAACGATACGGTTTGGATGATCCAGGCAATGCGACTACTGCGAGTTTTCTGGATTTTGACCGAGATGGCGACCTGGATTTGTACGTTGCCAACCACGCCGATCGATTTTTCTCTGACGTAGATATTCGCTTTTCCAAGACCTTTCGTCTGGATGCCAATAGCCAACAGCACCTGTATCGCAACGATGGTGAATCATTCACAGACATCAGCGAAGAGGCCGGTGTAAAAGCGATGGGTTATGCCTTGAGTGCCACTGTTTTTGACATCAACGGCGATGGTTGGGATGACATTTATGTCTGCAACGACTATCACGTTCCTGATTACGTGCTGATTAATAACCAACAAGGAGGTTTCAGCGACGAAAATGCCCAGCGATTCAAGCACACGAGCAACAACAGCATGGGCAGCGATCAAGCTGACATCAACAACGACGGCAAACTGGACTTCTTGTCGGTTGATATGTTGGCTGACGATCAGAGGCGCTTCATGACCATGGGAGGTCCTAAAGACTATGATTACACCATGGTGGGCATCAAGAATGGGTACGGATACCAATACATGAAAAACGCCCTCCAAATCAACCATGGCAAGGGATTGTTCAGCGACGAGGCCTATTTGTACGGCATCGCTCGAACCGATTGGAGCTGGTCTCCCCTCTTTGTGGACTTCGATGCCGACGGCTACTTGGACTTGCACATCACCAATGGGTACTATAGGGATGTAACCGACCAGGACTTCATGTTGTATCAAAACCGCAAAATGCAGCAGCAAGGCGCCGGTATTACCCATGAGGAACTGTTGTCGATGTTGCCCTTTGAAAAAATCAGCAACTATGCCTATCGCAACAATAATGGTAAAGGGTTTTCAGCCGTAACCGAAGACTGGGGCTTGGAAGAGCCATCCTTGAGTACAGGTTCTGCTTATGGCGATTTGGATGGCGATGGAGATGCCGATTTGATCATTTGCAACCAAGGTTCTCCCCTTTCCCTGTACCGCAACAACCTAAACAGCAGCCCAGCCCAAATCAAGGTTCGTTTCAACTTGAGCAAGAGCAACCGCATGGGTTATGGCACCCAAGTTGACGTACACCGAGGCTCTCAAATACAGCGAATGGAAATGAATTCGGCGCACGGTTACCAAAGCTCTTCCCAAGCTTGCTTGTTTGTAGCCACGAGTGGAGTTGATAGCCTTGTGTTTCATTTCCCCAATGGCACCCGATGGTCGAGCGCTGAACTGCCCGCTGCTGGAAAAGAATGGGTTGTTGACGATAAGCAATCCATTCCTGAATCATCAAGTTCCAGTGAATCTGGCTCTTGGTTCACGGCAGCAGAATTGGGTTTGGATTTTCTTCACCGCGAACAAGAAAACCCTGACTTCAAACGGGAACCCATGCTGCCACACCGTTTCACTCGCTTGGGACCGGGCATGTGTAGCGGAGACATCAACGGCGATGGCTTAGAAGATATTTTCATCGCCAATGCCAGAACAGGCAATCCCAACCTAGCTCCTGAAGCGGCATTCTTTCTTCAGTCCAGCAATGGCCAGTTTCGAAAACAATCTGCCCAACCCCTGCTTCGTGGCATGGACACAGATATCACGGGTTGTCTCTTGTTTGATGCCAACGGTGACGGCCACTTGGACCTATATGTAGCCGCTGGTGGCAGTGAATATTCATGGCCCAGCGCCCTGTATTCCCATCGATTGTACATCAACAATGGCTCTGGTTCGTTCAAAGAAGAAAGCCAACGATTGCCTCAAGTTCAGAACAGTGGTTCCTGTGTGGTGGCTGGAGACATAGACGGAGATGGAGATTGGGACTTGTTTGTTGGAGGGCGGGTTATGCCCGGTTTTTATCCGCAGATTGATATCAGGAGTTACCTGTTGCGCAACAACAATGGTCAATTTCAAGATGTGACCGCCGAAATGGCGCCCGAATTGGTCAAAGCGGGCATGATCTGCACCGCGGCCTTTGCTGATTGCAACAATGACAACCAAGTTGATTTGCTTGTAGCGGGTGAATATACTCCCCTGGTATTGCTCCTCAACAAGGGTCAAAAATTCGAAAATGCCACCGCTTCCTGGGGTTTGGACCAGAAGAGTGGCTGGATCAATAGTTTGTTGCCCGTCGACATTGACAACGATGGTGATTTGGACGTCGTGGTCGGAAACAAGGGGCGCAACAGCTTCATTCAAGCCAATCCTGAAGAGCCATTGAAGGTGTATTACACCGACCTGGACAACAATGGTAGCATGGACGTGTTCTTTGGCAAAGTTCGCCAAGGCAAGGAATACACCTTGTATCAACTCGAAGACATGGCTCGGGCCTATCCCGGCTTCATGAACAAGCGCTTCACCACCTATAAAGACATTGCCAACAAAGACATTACCGATATTTTCGGAGAGGAAAATCTGCAGCGCTACCAATTGGCCAATTTCTTCGATCATTTCGTTGCCATCAATGAAGGCAATCGTTTTCGAATTGAATCACTGCCTTGGGAATGCCAATCGGGACCGGTGTACGGCATGGCTGCTTTTGATGTAAACGCCGACGGATTCGAGGACATTCTAGCCATTGGAAACAACGCTTCTACCCGTGTGCAACATGGCAAAGACGACGCCTTGAATGGATTCATTCTTTGGAACCAACAAGAGCAACCCGCTCAATGGAATTATGAAAACGGCGTAGACTGTGGCTTCTATGTTCCTGGAGATGGGCGCAGCTTGTTAGTCGTTCCTGGTTCCAAAGGCCCGGTGTATGTGGCCAGCCAGAACGATTCTCGGGTACTGGGTTTTGAAAGCAAATCGATCAAAACTCGCTTTGAGCGTGCACCAAAAGGAGCACAGTTTGCGTGGGCCCATTTGACTTTTGGCGGACGCAAACGCATACCCCTTTCCATAGGATACGGTTATTTGAGTGGAAGTACACCTGGGGTATGGTTGAACCCGAGCATACAAAAAATAGAATTCATGGACGCTAAGGGCAAAATGCTTGACAGCATAGAGAATTGAGCCTATATTTGCACCAAAATTTAGTTATGGCCGTTACACGTTTGAAAAGAAAAGAAGCAAAAAACCGCAGCCGCTCCTCAAAGCGTGTTGCTGATATCAAGCGCTTGAAGACTTTTGTTCAGATTCA
Source organism: Bacteroidota bacterium (assembly GCA_027621365.1). GTDB lineage: Bacteria > Bacteroidota > Bacteroidia > NS11-12g > UBA955 > JALRLA01. Next base: position 15,355 of record JAQCBH010000016.1, read on the forward strand.
ATCTCCCTACAAAGGTGAGTCTGGAATCGTCTTGGAAGACCAAGCTTAATCCTTATTTAGAATCATCTCAAATTTCATACGAAAGGCCTCAGTTCTACTGAGGCCTTTTCTTATTTTGTACCTTTACAGAATCATGACAAAACCAACTCAATTGAACGGGTGGCTAGGCCTTTTTGCGCTTTCCCTCGCCTTGTTTTCTTGCTCTAAATCTCCTGTTGAACACCGGGCTGTATTGAAAAATGATGTTTTGAGCGACTGCAACATTGCCGTCCAAAATGCGGTTGTTGTTGACCATGTAGCTCCTCCTGTGGGTGGACGACGATATTTTTATGCATCGGTGGCTGCCTATGAGTCTTTGGTTCCCTTCTACCCCAATCAATTGAGTCTTTCGGGCCAATTGAAAGACATGGCTCCCATTTCATACACCCTGGATACAAGCTTGGATTATTGCTTGGATCTTGTCGCCATGGCTGCCCATACCTATGCTTCCAAGGCATTGGTATACAAAGAAGACAGCATTGCCAATTTCCGCGAACGCCAATTGGCCTATTACAAAGAGAACTTAAGCAAAGAGGTCTTCGAACAATCATTGGCTTGGGGCGATGAAGTAGGCAAGCAAGTAGTAGCTTGGTCGGCTAGTGATTCCTTCAATTACTACCGAGGAAAGGAATACTACCTAGCCAAGAACATTCCTGGATACTGGCAACCTACCTCTCCCAATTATATGGATGCGGTTGAGCCCAACTGGGGACGCATTCGCACCAGCGTAGCTCCTGATGCGGAGTTCATCCCTCTGCCCGGCCCAGCCCCCTACGATTTGACACCTGGTTCGCGATACATGGTCCAAGCCCAGGAGGTGAAGGACACGGTTTCCCATTTGGATAGCATGGGCTTGTTGATGGCCAAATACTGGGACGACAATCCAAATGCAACAGTGCACTATGGACACGCCACAATCAACATCCTGAAAGTCAGCCCCTTGGGCCACTGGCTTTCGACTTACAGCACCGTTGCTCGCAACAAAAAGCTCAGCTTGATGGAATCAGCTGAAGGCATGGTTCGCTTGTCAGCTGCGGTATACGATGCCTTTATTCTGGCATTCAAAGCCAAGTATGAATACGAGTACATTCGCCCTGAGACGGTCATTCGCAATTTGTGGGATTCGGCATGGGTACCGGCCATCCAAACGCCCTCCTTCCCTGAATATCCCAGCGCTCACAGTGTCGTTTCTGGTGCTGCCGGAACGTTGCTTACAGAGATGTTTGGCGAAGTGAGCTACATCGATAGTGCAGAAATGGAATTCGGCTTGGGCACCCGCGAATTTGCCAATTTCCATGAAGCCGCCAAAGAGGCTTGCTACAGCCGACTGTACGGTGGAATTCACTTCCGAGATGCCATCGAGCATGGAAGGGATCAAGGTATCAAATTGGGTGAATACCACATCGCCCACTTGAAAACGAGAAAGTAAGGGAATCGTTGGGCTAGTCTTTGATTAGCCCAACGCTTTCAATTGACCTTCTAAATTATGCAATTTGGTCAGGGTGTCTTGTTGTTTTTGACGCTCACGCTCTACGACATCGCCTTGAGCATTGGCCACAAACTTTTCATTGTTCAATTTGGCATTCACTCCTTTTAAAAATCCTTGAAGACGGCTCATCTCTTGTTGAATCTTGGCCTTCTCAGCCTCTACATCCAATTCGAAATTTAACTCTACCAACACCTCAATGGTTCCGGCCAAAAAGGAAACAGCAGAAGCAGGTCTTTTCTCAGGATTCCAAACCAAATCGACATTGGCCATTTTCTGAATCATTCGGGAATAAGCCGCCAATAAATCACTATCGCCAAAAGCCGATGCCATCAATCTCTCTTTAGGGGAAATTCCTTTTTGAGCGCGCACATTTCGCAGTTCGGACACCAAGGTCATGGGATCAATCTTCATGCTGCTCTGTGTGGAGCCAGCCTCGGGATAATCTGCAATCGCACAGGCTTTATCGGGTTGTCCATCGTGAAGCGAGTGGTACAACTCTTCCGTGATGAAGGGCATGAATGGATGCAAGGCTCGCACAATCAATGAGAAGAATGCTCTTGCCTGATTCCAAGCATCTTTCGATATCTGCTCGCCATAGGCTGGTTTGATGGCCTCTAGGTAAACCGAACAGAAATCATCCCAAACCAATTTGTACAGATTCATCAAGGCATCGCTCAAGCGGAACTGGGCGAAGTGATGTTCGTTTTCGCTCAATGTAGACGACAGGCGCGCTTGGAACCACGCAGAGGCTTCTGACTCATAAGGTCTCGCATCGATTTCAGTGGGCTCCCACATTCCTACCAAACGATAGGCATTCCAAATCTTGTTGCTGAAATTTCGGCCCTGTTCGATCTGACTTTCATCGAACAGAATGTCATTTCCTGCGGGGGCGCACAACAACAAACCCATTCGTACAGCATCAGCTCCGAATCGCTCAATCAGCTCCAATGCATCGGGGCTATTGCCCAAGCTTTTGCTCATTTTTCGGCGTTGCTTGTCGCGTATCAAACCGGTAAAGTATACGTTCTCAAAGGGTTTCTTGCCCTCAAACTCGTATCCGGCCATCACCATTCTGGCCACCCAAAAGAACAGAATATCTGGACCTGTCACCAAGTCTTGGGTAGGATAATAATAATCTAGCTCGCTGCGATCAGCTCCTTCCCCAATGCCATCAAACACCGAAATGGGCCAAAGCCAGCTGCTGAACCAAGTATCCAATACATCGGGATCTTGCTCCAATTCAGAAGGATTCACCGTCATTCCCTTTGCGGCAAACAAGGCACAGGCCTCTTCTGCACTGGCAGCTACTTCAAATTCGCCTGAAGCGGTATACCATGCCGGAATGCGATGTCCCCACCACAACTGACGAGAAATGTTCCAATCACGAACATTTTCCATCCAGTGGCGATAGGTATTCTTAAGTTTTTCAGGGAAAAAGCGAACCTCGTCATTCATGACAGAGCTCAGCACTTCGGGATTCTTGGCCATGAAGGATTTCATATCCACGAACCATTGGGTGGAAATTCGAGGCTCCACCACCGCATCGGTTCGCTCTGAGAATCCTACATTGTGGGTATAATCGTCTACTTTCTCCAACAGACCACTGGTATTCAATTGCTTGACCCATTCTTTGCGCGCTTCAAATCGGTCCATTCCGACGAACAGCTCTCCCGCTTCTGAAATACGGCCGTCTTCGGTCAAGGTATCGATCACCTTGAGGTTGAACTTGGCTCCAATTTCGTAATCATGAATATCGTGGGCCGGTGTTACTTTCAAAACTCCGGTTCCAAATTCAATATCAATGTAGTCATCAGCAATGATGGGAACTTCACGATTGATCAAAGGCACGCGCACGTGTTTGCCAATTAGACTGGCGTAGCGCTCATCGGCTGGATTGACACAAACCGCCACATCACCGGCAATGGTCTCCGGTCTAGCCGTAGCTACGAGCAAAGTGCCATCAAAATCAACACCCGTGTATTTGACATAGTAAAGCTTATCCTGAATCTCACGGAAGATCACTTCCTCGTCGCTCAGGGTTGTCAATCCTTGGGGATCCCAGTTCACCATTTTGGTGCCTCGGTAAATCAGTCCTTTCTTGTAGAGATCTACAAATACGTCGACGACGGCTTTGTACAAACTCGGCTCCATGGTGAAGCGCGTACGCGACCAATCGCAACTGGAACCCAGTTTCTTGAGTTGTTCCAGAATGATACCACCGTATTTTTCTTTCCATTCCCAAGCGTGTGTCAAAAACTCCTCTCTGCTGAGGTCACGCTTTTGAATGCCCTGTGAAGCCAACAATTTGACCACTTTGGCCTCGGTAGCAATACTAGCGTGGTCCGTACCTGGCACCCAACAAGCATTGTAACCGCGCATACGAGCACGTCGAACCAAGACATCTTGAATGGTATTGTTCAGCATATGCCCCATGTGCAACACTCCTGTCACGTTTGGAGGAGGAATGACCACCGTATAGGGCTTGCGATCATCGGGTTTGGACTCGAACATTTTCTGTTCGAGCCAGTAGCTGTACCACTTGCCTTCTACTTCGGCTGGATTGTACTTGGCTGATAATTCCATGGGCTGCAAAATTAAGGTTTATATAGGCTTTGATACGAAAAAGGGCCACACTTGGTGGCCCTTTTTCCTATCTGTTTCGTGTATTTGATTATACTCCTACGTCGTGGTGGGCCGATTCTTCCAAGTAAGGGTGGTTCACAGGAACCAATCCGTTTTTACTCAACGCCGTCAATACCCAGTAGACGAACAAACCTGCAAAGGTCATGTAGATTCCAATTTCCAAGAAGCCAACCTGCATTCCAGGGCCAAATACGCCTGGGAATACATTGAACCAGATGTCATGGTAGTGAGCCAAACACATGGTCACAGCGATGGTTACCAACAAGGGGCGGAAACGCTTAGCCGAACGCATCAATAAGAACAAGAAAGGTACACAGAAGTTCAAGATCAAATTGCCCAAGAAATTGGCTTTGTAATCTTCAAAACGAATCTGGTAATAGTACATTTCTTCTGGGATGTGTGCGTACCAAATCAACAAATACTGGCTCAACCATACATAGGCCCAGAAAATGGTGAAGGCAAACATGAATTTACCCAAGTCATGGATGTGTTCGTCTGATACCAAGTGCAAGTAACCCGCCTTTTTCAAATACACCACAAACAAGGCGATGATGGAAATGGTGGTCACCCACATGGAGATGAAGTTGTATACACCGAAGATGGTCGAATACCAATGAGCATCAACACTCATGATGAATAACCAAACAATGATGCTTATGGTGAAACCAAACAACACGGCGAATCCAGCAGAGAATCGAATGCTCTTTTTGAAGAAACTCACATCTCCTTTGGTTGCTGCGTCTTCTTTCAAAGACAAACCGCGCAATTTGCGACCCAAGAAATACCAAATGGCTACCAAAACAGTGGGGAATCCAATCAACATTCCAGAATTCAAGAATCCACTCTTGCCATCCAAAACCTTATCGTAACCAGCATCACCAGCACTCAAATGCAAGTGCTCGTAATGGGCCCAGTGATACAAATCAGTCTTGGCCACCAAAACAGCCAACAAAATGACCACAAAAGGTACAGGGATGAAGGTCATCATGGCTTCAGGAACACGCTTGAAGGCGGTTGACCAACCTGCATTGGCAACGTATTGAACGGCAATCCAAAACAAAGCGCAAAGACCGATCATTAGGAAGTAGAAGCCCACAACCAACAAATTGGCCCAGAAACGGGTCATGGCAGGCTTTTCTTCTGCGTGGAATCCAGCGCGAGGACCGAATTGCTCGTTTTCCATGTTTCCATGTTCTTCGGCATGAGCTTCAGCAGCTTGATGATCATGGCCCTCAACTTCAGAGTGTGCCTCTGTTGCTGGAGCATGATCAGAATGCTCAGCATGGGATTCGGCAACAGCCTCATGGCTATGGGAAGATGAACCACCCAAAGTGGCCATTCCTACCCCAGTTAACACCAAACCAAGTACCATCAAAATGATGGCGAAACGCTTGGCTTTGTCAGGAACTACAAAGTTCTCTTGTTTAATTTCAATGTGATGTCCGTGTCCCATGATCTTAGTTAGCAGATTCCATTTCAGTTGCCGCATTGTCAGCGCTTTCTGCTACTGGAGCAGATGCGGTAGGCATGCTAAGCTGTTTAACATAGTCGATAACCCTCCAACGGTCGGCAGGAGCCAATACAGAAGCATGGCTTCCCATATTGTTCTTACCATAAGTAAGGGTGTGGTAAATTTTTCCTACAGGTAGGGTTTTGATATAAGGATCGGTGTAGCCTTTCCAAGCTGGCTTCAAATTGGCCGCTTTTTGGAATACTGCACCGTCGTTATTACCGGTAGCACCGTGACAAGGAGCACAGTAAATACCATAGAGGTATTCACCGCGGCCATTGGGGTCGGTCAAACCTTCAGGACGAGTCAATTCAGCACCGGCCAATTCATAACCCGCACCGTTGTTTTCATAAGGATACACGAATTCACCCTTGCCTACCGCTACTGAACCTACTGCAGGAGTGCGCATGCTCATTCCATGAGGATTCAAGGCAGAAGAATCAGCCTGAGAATAAGGCTCATACCCTTTGGAATAATACATATCAGGTGCATATTCCCATCCGGGGTTGTTTCCTCGGCTCACGCAACCACCCAACAAAGCAGAGGCTGCGATCGCTGACAATAAAATTGGATTCACTTTCTTCATATCCTTGATTTATAGAGTGGTTTGAACTCCGTTATGGAATTCGCGAAGTTCAACAGCACCGTTCTTCTTCATGAGGTCCAAGGTTGATTTCTCATCCATTCCCTCTTTGGTTTCAACGGCAATGATCATACGGTCATCGGTTTGGCGCAGGTCAAGAATTTCGTTCTTAACACCGTGCAACATGCGGTTTCTCCAAAAGAAGAAGAAACCCATTCCGAAGGCCGTGCACAATACAGTAGCTTCAAACATGACAGGTATCCAGCTAGGCGTAAAACGCTCAGGCTTGTTACCAATGTTCATTGGCCAATCGTAAACATACATGTACCAAATCATGGTGATCGCCAAGCTCAATCCGGTCAGACCGCAGAAGAAAGCCACGCGAGCCAAACGGCTACGGCGAATGCCCATAATGCGATCCAGTCCGTGAACCGGATACGGGGTGTACACATCGTGCACGTGAACGCCAGCATCAACCAATGATTGAGTTGCTTGCATCAAATTGTCTTCGTCTTCATACACGCCAACCAACATTTTGTTGCGGTTGCGGAGACTTAGGTTTTTATCTAAAATAGCCATTCAGCAATTCTCCTATTGATTACTCGCGGTTGCGCAAGATGGATTTAACTTCAGCCATGTTGATCACAGGCAAGAACTTAGCGAACAAGAAGAAGCATGTAAAGAAGATACCGAAGGTACCCAGGAACAAACCTACTTCTGTCAATGAACCCGAATACATTACCCAGCTAGAGGGCAAGTAATCGCGGTGCAAAGAGGTCACGATAATCACGAAACGCTCGAACCACATACCCACGTTCACTACAATACTCATGATGAAGATGAACCAAGGTGTAGTGCGGCACCACTTGAACCAGAAAACCTGTGGCGCAATCAAGTTGCAGCTCATCATGCTCCAATAAGCCCACCAGTAGGGACCAAATGCACGGTTCAAGAAAGCGTATTGTTCGTATTCAACACCGCTATACCAAGCGATGAAGAATTCGGTCAAGTAGGCAATACCCACCAAAGAACCGGTTACCATGATGATTTTGGTCATGGCATCCAAGTGACCGATGGTGATGTAGTTCTCGTAGTTCATCACTTTGCGTGCAACAACCAAAAGAGTAGCTACCATACCGAATCCAGAGAAAATCGCACCCGCTACGAAATAGGGAGGGAAAATCGTGGTGTGCCAACCGGGAATGACCGATGTAGCAAAGTCAGTCGATACAATGGTGTGCACAGAAAGTACCAGAGGAGTACTCAAACCAGCCAGAATCAAAGAAATCAATTCATAGCGAGCCCAAGTGCGGGTAGATCCTGTCCACCCCATAGAGAACAAGCCGTACCAGAATTTGGCACCTTTGGTGGTCACCTTGTCGCGAATGGTGGCGATGTCAGGAATCAAACCAATGTACCAGAACAACAACGATACAGAGAAGTACGTTGAAATCGCGAATACGTCCCACAACAAGGGTGAGTTGAAGTTTACCCACAAAGAACCAAACCCGTTGGGCAAAGGAAGAGCCCAGTAACCTACCCATACACGACCCATGTGGAACACAGGGAACATGGCAGCACAGATTACAGCGAAAATGGTCATGGCCTCTGCTGAGCGGTTGATACTCATGCGCCATTTTTGACGGAAGAGCAACAACACCGCAGAAATCAAGGTTCCTGCGTGACCAATACCTACCCAGAATACGAAGTTGGTGATGTCCCAACCCCACATAACGGATTTGTTGATGTTCCAGACACCAATACCGGTCCAGAGCGTGTAAAACAAGCTCACAGCAAAGATGCCCAAGAAAATAACAGACAAGGTGAATCCTACCTTCCAGGCAGTGCTGGGTTGATTCAAAATGGGACGAGCAATGTCGCGGGTTACGTCTGCCGCGGTCTTGTCTCCCGTTACCAGCCTTTCTCTAATGATGGAATCGTGTATCATTCTTTATCTCTTTAGGTAGGTTAAGCGTTAGTATTGCGAACCTTGGTCATGTAAGTAACCGAAGATTGTACATTGATTTCGTCAAGAACGCGGAAACCACGCTCGTTGCGGTAAAGCTTTGAGATTTCACTCTCAGGATTGTGCAAATCACCGAATACGATGGCATTGCTAGGACATGCACGCTGACAAGCCGTTTCTACCTGAACGTCGTTCGGTGACTTACCGTCGCGCTTGGCCTTCAACTTGCCTTCCTGAATGCGTTGTACGCAGAAAGAGCACTTTTCCATTACACCACGGGTACGAACGGTAACATCAGGATTGATGACCATTTTGCCCAGCGGATTGTTGAAGTGGAAATCAAAGGCATCGTTGTCGTTGTAACGGAACCAGTTGAATCGACGAACCTTGTATGGGCAGTTGTTACCGCAGTATTTGGTACCAATGCATCGGTTGTAGGTCATTTGGTTCAAACCTTCGCTCGAGTGCGTAGTAGCCAACACAGGACAAACCGTCTCACATGGAGCCTGAGCACAGTGCTGACACATCATGGGCTGGTGAATGACTTGTACATTCTCCCAGTGGCTGTATTCGCCTTTGTTTGAAGCATCAGCGGCTTTGACATCGTCTTCACGAGTCATGCTGGCTTCAGCAGAAACGAAGCTGTAATAGCGGTCAATGCGAATCCAGTGCATTTCGCGGCGCAAACGAATTTCGTCGCGACCCACAACAGGAACGTTGTTTTCAATCGAACAACTAACTACGCAAGATCCACAACCTGTACAAGCGTTCAAGTCGATGGCCATGCCCCACAAGTGGTTCGGTGAACCGTCTTTGCGGTAATCGCGTTTTTCCCAAATGGTGTAAACGTGAGTAGCAGCCTTGTCGTTACCTGCTTTAGGATTCTTCTTGTATTCACCCAAGGTAGTCTCACGAACGATGTCGCGGCCTTCAATGCTGTGGTGAGTTTGGGTTTGAGCCAAGTGATAAGTGGCTTCGCCTTTGCTGATTTCAACACCGGTCAAGGTAGAGGAAACTCCCCCACCCATGGCAAAGGCGTTGAAACCAATGGTATCGAATCCTTTTTCAACCGAACCACCTACTTTACCAGCAGCGGTGCGACCGTAACCCACTGCCATGGCCACAGTGCCATTGGCTTGGCCAGGCTGAACCAAAGCAGGAACGTTTTGGTATTCAACACCGCCCGCTTTGATGTTCACGGTATCGCGCTCTTTGATTCCCAATTCAGCTGCCAAAGATTTTGGCAAGGCAACGTAGTTATCCCAAGTCACTTTGCTGACGGGGTCTGGCATTTCATGCAACCAAGGGTTGTTGCCATGAGCACCGTCGCGTACACCTACTCCTGAATAAACGGCCATTTCCAAGCCTGATCCAGCTTTGCTTGACACTTCAGAGGCCAATGCAACGGCATTGCCCAGGTAAGCAGTATTGCCTGCTGCAGAAGTACCTGAAATCAAGCCCATCTCCAATGCTTTGGTCCAAGCATCGGCTCCGATGCCTTGAGACTTCCAATTGTTGACTACATACAGGTAATAGGGAGCTGCTTCAAACTTCTGAGACAAAATGCCCTTCTTGGCGAAAGGATCTGCATCGGTTTGAGGCAAGGCACCCGCCCAAGTCAACAGAGATACCTGTGCTTGACGTGTATTGAATACATTGGTAATAGTGGGCTGAGACAACTGGAACAATCCGTTGTGAGGCTCAGCATCACCCCAAGATTCCAAATAATGGTTATCGGGACAAACGTATTGGCAAGCCGTAGCCGTCTCTTCTTTGTTTGAAGCAAAGGAAATAGACAACTCTGCGCTTGCAATAGCGGCCGTCCATTCTTGACCGCGGTTGTATACGGGGTTAGTACCGTAGAAAATGACAGCCCCAATGGTTTTGTCATTCAATCCTTTTTTCACTGCTTCCAAGTCAGCATCGCTTCCTTGGTGTTGCTTGCTGTATTGAGCCATGTTCAACGTTGAACCATAGTTGCCCAACAAAGCGTTGATGGCGTTCACCAATTGCTGGCAAACCTTATCGTTGCTTCCGCTGATGACCAAGCTAGAACCTTTTGCGTTCCACAAAGCCTCAGCTGCAGACTTCAAAGCATTACCTGCCAATTCGCCTTGCTTAACAACAGGCATCTGAGTAGCACCTGCCTTTTGAGCCATGTAATTGTACAGGGATGACAGATATACACGCTCCTCGCTCATCTTCATGGGGAAGCGGTGATCGGCGTTGGTACCGGTCATACTCAAAGCAGACTCGAATTGGAAGTGCTGGTTCATACCGCCTTCCGCATCGGGACGACGCTTAGCACCATAAGCCTTAGCAAACTCTACAGGAGAAACCCAGGTTCCCAAGAAATCAGCCGCAAAGCTGACGATCACATTGGCCTTAGAGAAATCATAACTAGGAATCGCACGGGTTCCGAAGTCAGCCAAGTTGGCATCCAACATACCGCTGTAAGAAACAGCGTCGTACATTACGTGCTTGGTTCCAGGATAAGCCGCTGTAAAATCAGCGATTGATTTCAAGGTAGAAGGACTGTGAACGGTGCCAGAAACGATGGCAATGCCTTTGCCTGACGTAGAGATGCTATCCAATTTAGCTTTGATGGAAGCATCCAATTCAGACCAATCTTTGGACTCTGCGCCCAAGTGCAAGGGATTCGCCAAACGCTCGGTGTCGTATAAAGACAAAATCGAGGCCTGACCCATGGCGCACAAACCGCCACCAGAAATGGCAGAATCGCGGCTTCCATCTACTTTGATGGGGCGACCCTCACGAACCTTTACTTCAATTCCACAGCCGACTGAACAAGCTCCGCAAGTAGAACGGTAGTAGTTCGCTACTCCTGGAGTTACCTCTTCAGGCTTCACCAAATAAGGCACTGCATGGCGCACATTGGTTTTATAGCAAGCGGCTAAGGTTACAGCAGTAACGCTGAAACCAAAATATTTTAAGAAGTCACGGCGATTGGAATTCATTTCGAATCCGTCTTCGCTGAGCACTTCATCCAATGGCAAAGACTCGTTGAATTCGTTCTTTTGAGAAGCCAGGAAACGGGCATCTCTATTCAACTCCTCTTCGCCTCTCCAATATTTGATATTGTTTGACATGGTGTTTTTCTTCAATGATTAATAATGGCACTTAGCACATTCCAATCCGCCGTTCATTGCGGGAGTGATGCGCACCTTTCCATCAGGTCCAAAATACTGGCTGTTGTTGCCATTGTTCTCTATATCACCAGCGGCTTTGGCGTGCAAGGCAGCATAGTAATTGTTGTTGGCGGCGTCGATACCGGTATTGCGGTGACAATCGATGCACCATCCCATTTGCAAGGTATTCCACTGTTGAACACGCTCCATCTGCTCGATGGGGCCGTGACAAGTTTGACACTCCAATTTGCCCACTTTCACGTGCTGTGAGTGGTTGAAATAAGCGTGATCCGGCAAGTTGTGAATGCGAACCCAACGAATAGGCTTGGGATTGTTGCCGTATTCTTCACCTGGCTTGGCTTCGGGATCGTAGTCCAAAGCGTCGTAGATTTTCTGAATCTCAGGAGAAACGTTACCGTTGTATTTCTCGGTCAATTGAACACCCTTGTGGCAATTCATACAAGTATTCAATGCGGGAATGCTCGCAGATTTGCTCTCTTCCACAGTGCTGTGGCAATAGCGGCAATTCAAATTCAAATCACCCGCGTGCAATTTGTGAGAGAAGGCAATGGGTTGCTCAGGGGCGTAACCTTTTTGAACACCTACTTCAGAAATTGAGAATTTGTATCCGTAACCAGCCATGGGCAAACCAATGATGAGGGTGACAAACAAACTCAACACTGTGGTATTCATGTTGGCCAACTTTTTGGGCAACAAACGCTTCCACATCGGCAATTTGCTCATTTGCTCCGCATAGGCTTCGGGGTCTTGTTCGGCAGCCACGCGAAGAAGAGAATTCTTCACTTTGCTCAACACCATCAATACCACACCGAAAACGGCGACCAAAATCAACAAGATGTAGATGCTGTTTGAATTGTCTTCAGCAGGCTGACCAGGGGTAACGGCCACTTCTTGGGTGGGTGCTGGAGCCGTTTTGATGTATTCCAAGATGTGCTTGACTTGATCAGGGTTCAAGTTCTCGAAAATGTTCATGGCTGCTCCACCGTATTCCTCGTACAAGGCTATGGCATCCGCATCTCCGCTCTTACGGAATTTCTCGTTGTTGCGGATCCACTGGATCAACCACTCTTCAGAACGGCGATCGGTAACACCGCGAAGGGCGGGACCTACAACCTTCTTGTCGAGTGCGTGACAACTTCCGCAATTGTTCGCTTCGTAGAGCTTTTTACCCTCTTCTGCGCTGGGTGCGTCTTGGGCGATAACTGGAGCTGAAACTGCTAGAATCGCAAGTAGAGCCCATCCTTTCAAATGTTTAATGATCATGAGTGATTGCAAAGGGATTTTTCGCATTGCAAATATAGATTGACCCATAAGAGGTGGGGAACATTTTGTACACAGGTTATTCAATTTAAAATGGGTCTAAATTAGACGCCTATCCCTTAGATATAAAGGCACTTTAAATGTGTTAATCCTTCTCTCAAACCATCGCTTGTGCAGTATTGTTGACACTCTCATCGACAAATTCAAGGGATTGAGCGTCATTTTTGTTTCATGGTTCTCAACCAGAAAGTAGTGGTCGTTCTTCCGGCCTACAATGCACAGTCTACGTTAGCCCAGACTCTTGCCGAAATCGATCGATCTTGGGTAGATGACATTGTTTTGGTGGATGATGCCAGTCAAGATGCGACGGCAGAGCTGGCCAAAGAGCTGGGCATTCAACATGTGCTGGTACACGAACAAAATCGTGGATACGGAGGAAATCAGAAATCCTGCTACCGAAAAGCTCTGGATCTAGGGGCTGACATTGTGGTCATGGTTCACCCCGATTACCAATACACCCCCAAATTGTTGAACGCTTTGATTTCTATGGTGGCTTCTGGCGTATACGATGCCGTTTTTGCTTCTCGAATATTAGGCAAAGGCGCCCTACAAGGAGGAATGCCTCGTTACAAATATTGGAGCAATCGATTTTTGACGGCCATACAGAACATGCTCATGGGTCAGCATCTTAGCGAATACCACACAGGCTACAGGGCCTACCACAAACGAGTGTTGAATGCCGTGAACTTTGATTTGAATTCAGATGATTTTGTTTTCGACAACCAAATTGTCGCTCAAACCTTCAAATCCGGATTCAGCATTGGTGAACTCTCCTGCCCCACGCGGTACTTCCCTGAAGCTAGTTCCATTAACTTTCGACGAAGCGTTACCTACGGTTTAGGTGTACTGGGTGTGAGCTTGCAATATCGCCTGCACAAATGGGGATTGTACACCCCAAATTATTTGCGCTGAAACAAAAAGTCTCTGTATTTGCAATACGAGGCCAAGGCTACCTGACTGTAATTTTGAGATTGATTACCAAATCTCCCCGCTTTGGTCTTCCACAGGGTTTGAATGAATTCGTACGGATCATCCACATGCCCAATGACGGCTGCTGCTTGGCTGACACTCCCTCCTCCTGCATTGTAAATGTGAAGCACCAATAAGTGGTACCACAGTTCTTTGTGCTGAGGCTCAAGGCCAATGGATGCGCATATCTCATCGGCCGCCGGCATGGCGTATTCTTTCACCAAACGAGCGGCGGCATATGCGCTGCGCGAGAAGTCCAAGCGCTCATCTCGAGAAGAGGTAACAATCAATCCGTATTTCTTGGCCACGAATGGCATCAATTGAAAATGGCCTACCGCACCCGAGCTGGAAACTCCATTGGGATTGTTGGGACTTTCAATCAACAACAACAACTCGGCAATTCTAGGATCTACGTCAAGCTTGGTAAACTCCTCAAAAGCCATGTGTAGCAATGGCCCTACCTTTTGGTATTGAAAAAATTGAGACTTCCCTCTCACAAAGCGAATCGGAGCCAAACTGTCGAAACCCAAATTCATGCGAAAGGCCTTGGCAAACGAATCCAGTCGACCCATGCGTTCCATGGAATCAATCAAACGAGCCGACAAGACCCCGTAAGTTTGACGCGTTTCAATGTCAACCGCTATGCTGGAATCACGACCCAAATCTAAAACACGCCTCCAAAAAAGCGGTCCTGCTTGGTTGCACATATGATAAGATCTCGCTGGATCTAAAGCCAAAAAATCAAAGCGAACTCCTTCCCAGTGAAAGGTAGAATCTTGGTAGATGGCCCAATCCGTTCTCAAATGGGTCTCGTCTTCTGCGGGACCCAGTTTGGCACCTAAAAACAAGACACTGGTTAAAGCTATGGCAAAAGCAAAGGAACGGCTGGTCATGGCTTGGATTGGCAACGGGTTCGAAGATATTCTGCAGCGGCTGATTCACCTAGCATGTGGCTGCGATTCCAGTCTTGACAAGCATCGGGACCTTTTCCCAATTCATAACGAGCCACTCCCCTAGACAGGTAGGCAAAGGCAAGCAAATCTGTTTGCATGGAAATCGCTTTGGTCAACTCCCTCTCTGCTCGATTGAAGTCTTTTTCTTGAAGGGAAACCGTGCCCAAATCCACCCACAAATTCGCATCAGTGGGCTTTTGCTCCAGCAGTGATTCGTACAACTCACGCGCTTTAGAAAACTCACCCAAAAAGGTGTAGTTATCGGCTTTCAGGTGCAAGGCTTTTGCATCAGAACCGGCTGCCAAGGCATACATATTCAGTTCAGCATTGCTTCGTTCGTACAGTCCTTGTAGATGATACACCCAAGCTCTTTCCATTCTCAACCATTGAAATTGAGCGTATTCAAGCAATGCTGTATCTGAACAGGTTTGAAACGAGCTCCAGCGCTCGCCCATCATGCAACATTGAATCCAATTGCGCAATTCTTGTTCGGTTCCACTCTGGCGAAACAAATACCAGGCATCTGACTCAGCAATTTCGTATTCGCTGAGCTGCTGAGCCATGACGATGCGCAAACGCCGAGCCGCCGTATCGCTGGGTTGATGGAGAATGTAACGAGAAACATCAGCCAAGGCGAAGTGGTAATTTTTACTCGCGTAATAAGACAATGAACGGTTGTAATATGCCTCGTTCAATCCTGTATCCAAATAAATGGCCTTGTTGAAATCTACCGTAGAGGAACCGTACTGCTTCAGGGACAAATAGCAAAGACCGCGGGCATAGTAAGAGAGCGCCAATTGAGGGGATTGCTTGGCCCCGCTAGGCTCAGACTGCAAGGAAATGGCCCGATTAAAACTAACCAAGGCTTGGTCGTATTGATTACGCTCGTAACGTTGCTGACCTTCTTGCATGGCCATTTTGACGGAACTTTGAGCCTTCAATCCTGACCAAGCCAATAAACAACACAACCATACTCTTGCTTTCACTGCCATGTAGAACTTCAAAAATCAGTCCAAAACACCGATTGCAAAAGGCCCTAAATTCAGGCTGTCTAGTTTCATATACTCGCTTTGACTTCTCTCTGTATGTTGTAGTTTTATGACCTATGTCAACTTCGTTTGCCTTTTCACGTAAACAACGCCTGTTCGTCATTCTTGGATTCTTGTTTTTGACCAATGCCTTGGTCGCTGAATTCATTGGGGCCAAAATTTTCAGTCTTGAATCCAGTTTGGGCTTGACCCCTGCTCAATGGGTAATAGGTGGAGATGTTTTCAACTTTGACATGACCGCTGGCGTCATTCTCTGGCCCTTCGTTTTCATATTGACCGATTTGATCAACGAATACTATGGCAAAAAAGGAGTCAAATGGCTGAGTTATTTGGCCGCCGGAATGCTGGTATACGCATTTATTGCGGTACGAGTTGCCATGAACTTGGATGGGGCTGAATTTTGGCTCAACAGCGGCCAAAACCAGGGCTTGACCAACATGAGTCAAGCCTTCAATGCCATTTTTGGGCAAGGCTTGTTCATCATCATGGGCTCTCTGGTGGCTTTCTTGGTAGGTCAGATGGTGGATGCCTTCATTTTCGAAAAGCTCAAATCTCAAGACCAAGGAAACCGCATATGGGTGCGAGCCACCGGTTCAACTTTGGTCTCACAACTGATCGACAGTTACGTGGTACTCGTTATTGCATTTTGGTGGGGCGCCGGGTATCCGCTGAAATGGGTCATACAAGTCGGCAGCTTGAATTATGTGTACAAGGTGGGAATGGCCTTGTTGCTTTTGCCTCTTCTCTATGGCGCACACCGACTGATTGACCGCTACTTGGCCAAAGATGCCTAAAAAGGCCACATGAACAGGCCGGACAGGACAAGAACCCATCCGCTGATCATACCTGCGTTGTGCTCAATCTTGTGCGAATCAAACCGTTCTATGCCTTTGTACATGACCCAAACACCTGTGCACATGGATAAAATGGTACTTGCCGCATAAACCAGAATCAGTTTCAAAACGGCCGACATGCCAAAACTGCTGAACAAGGTCAAGAAGTATACTTCTATCTCCAAACAAGGGGATAGAAACATGGCCAACATCAAGGCCGCTAGGAATCCCCACCCTCGTTTATCGCTGTCGATGCCATGAACATGGAAATGCTTGTGCTTGTAGTGCTTGATGAGGAACACTACACCCACGAGTACAACGATCACTGCAGGCAAATAGCCAATGTGATTCAAAAACCACATCCATGCTTTTCCCATAAGGGAATCTGACAGGCTGTACTGATCCAAAACGGACACCGCACCGGCCCAGCCAAAAATCAAGCCCAAGCCAATCGCAATGGTACTAGCCGCGTGCGCTAATCCTGCCAAACCCGTGTATACCAGGGTTTTTGACATGTTCCATTGTTGCTTTTTCGACAAGGCCAACAGCGGCAACCAGTGGCTTGGAATCAATCCATGCAGCAAACTCAGTGCGACAGCGGCTAACAGTTGCTCATTCATAGGGCTTTGGGTAAAAATACAACAGATTTTGACATCGGTGAAAAAGAAAAGCCCCGCCGAATGGCGGGGCTTTCTATAGAATTGCTTTAGAATTAACCTTTGGCCTCAGCGATCCATTTGTTCAATGAATCAGCAGAGATTTTGGAATCGGCTTCAACGATGGTCGCGATTTTGGCCTCGTCCAAGGCTGTCAAATCAGCGATATTGTTTACACCTTGCTCAGCCAAACGCTTCTCCATGGCAGGGCCAAGGCCGCTCAACGATTTCAAATCGCCATTGCCAGAATCAGCGGCTTTCTCAGCCTTTGGAGCTTCGGCAGCTTTCTCTGCATTGGGGGCAGCGGCGGGCTTTTCAGCCTTAGCAGCAGCGGCTTTGGCAGAAGCACGCTCGGCTTGCTCCAATTGTGCACGGAGTTCAGACAAGGCGTCCAATTCACCCATGGTGCTGCGCTCCTGAGTTTGGTTGATTTTCTTAACAGCTTTAGAAGCGTTGCGACGGGCTTTGTCTTTGCCATCTTTTTCAGTTCTAACGCGCTCGCGCTCGGCACCCTTCCACAAATTGGTGTGGGATACGATAATGCGCTTGGCATCTTTGCTGAATTCGATAACCTCGAAGTCCATTACTTCATCTTCTTTGGCTGCGCTATTGTCTTCCTTCTTCAAATGACGAGTGGGGGCAAATGCCTCAACTCCGTACTGCATTTGAACGGTAGCACCTTTGTCATTGATGGAAGTCAAGGTACCCTGGTGAACAGAACCTACTGTGAAAATAGATTCGAACGTCTCCCATGGGTTCTCTTCCAACTGCTTGTGGCCTAAGCTCAAGCGGCGATTGTCTTTGTCCACTTCCAATACAACCACTTCCATCTTTTCGCCTTTTTTGGTGAATTCGCTGGGGTGCTTGATCTTCTTGTTCCAGCTCAAGTCTGAAACGTGAACCAAACCGTCGATGCCTTCTTCCAACTCCAAGAACAAACCATAAGAGGTCAAGTTCTTCACCAAACCGGTGTGCTGGCTTCCAACAGGGTAACGATTGGCAATCTCGACCCAAGGATCCTGAGTCAATTGCTTGATACCCAAGCTCATCTTGTGCTCATCGCGATCAAGAGAGATGACAACAGCTTCGATTTCCTCGCCTACTGACAAGTACTCAGAAGGATTGCGCAAGTGAGAGCTCCAGCTCATTTCACTCACGTGAACCAAACCTTCAACACCAGGAGTGATCTCAACGAAAGCTCCGTAATCAGCCACAGAAACTACGCGGCCTTTAACCTTAGAACCTTCTGAAATATCAATGGCCAAGTTGTCCCAGGGGTGAGAAGTCAACTGCTTCAAGCCCAAAGAAATACGCTTCTTGGTATCGTCGTAATCCAAAATAACCACCTGAATTTTCTCGTCCAACTTCAACACCTCTTCAGGATGATTGATGCGGCCCCAAGAAATATCGGTGATGTGCAACAAACCGTCGATGCCACCCAAGTCAACAAATACACCGAAGGTGGTCATGTTCTTCACAACACCCTCAATGACTTGACCCTTTTCGAGCTTCGACAAAATTTCAGACTTCTGAGCTTCGATATCGTCTTCGATCAAAGCCTTGTGAGAAACTACTACGTTCTTGTAAACGTCGTTGATTTTCACGATTTTGAAATCCATGGTTTTGTTCACGTACTGATCGTAATCGCGAACAGGCTTGGTATCAATTTGTGAACCAGGCAAGAAGGTGTCAAAACCGAATACGTCAACAACCAAACCGCCTTTGGTGCGAGAACGCACATAACCGGTTACGATCGCATCGCTTTCGTGAGCTTCAACAATTTTATCCCATGCGGTCTCCTGAAGCGCTTTGCGGCGGCTCAAGATCAATTGACCCAAGCGGTCTTCTGCAATGTCAACAAACACTTCAACATCGTCTCCTACAGCCAAATCAGGCATGTCGCGGAATTCTTGGCGAGGCACCAAGCCGTCGCTTTTGAAACCGATGTTCACCACTACGTCTTTGTCATTGATAGCAACGACTTTACCCTGTACGACCTGCTTTTCGGTCACGGGGTTGAACGTGTTGGTGTAAGCAGACTCCAACTCTTCACGCTCCTTAGCGCTGTAGGTTTGAAATCCCGCATCGTCCGCATCCCAATCGAAATCGTCGTGAGCAGACTCGACCTGTACATCAGCCTTCTTGGCTTTCGCAGGGGCAGAAACCACGGGGGTTTCTTCTGTTTGTTGAATGTTTTCTTCGTTAATCAAGTTAAAGGTTCCTCCTTTGAATGGGCGGCAAAATTAGCGCACGAAACTGATATTTCCTATACCAAGGAAATCGTCTTGCCACGCTGCTGCAAGCTTTGCTGCGCCGCCTCTAAGACCGTGACCACGTTTAGGCCACTGAGACGATCGCTAATGGGGGTCTTCCCATCCAATATGGCCGCCACAAAATCATTGGCGACACCCAGTAAGGCTTCTGTTTGAGCCACCTTGGGAATGGAGATGTCACCAAAGCGATAATCGACATAGAAGCGGTGCATGTCTTCGGGCGTGCTAACGGAAAATCCGCTGTCGTAAATCTTGATCTTTTCGGTGGGCTCGACATCGTCATAAATCACCATTTTCTTGGAACCGCCTATCAAGGTTTTGCGAATTTTAACCGGGCTGATCCAGCTCGATGTAATGTGCGCAATGGTGCTATCATTGAAAAACAAGGTGATGTAGGCAATGTCTTCGATGCCCATTTGGGTATGGGAAACTCCAGTGGCAGAAACGGCAACCGGTTTCTTGCCAGACGATATGTAGTCAAAGATGGAAAGATCGTGAACCGCCAAATCCCAAATCACACTCCAATTGGGATTGAACAAACCCAAATTAATGCGGGTGGAGTCAAAGTAATGAAGGTCACCGATTTCTCCTGAGTCGACCAGTGATTTGATTTTCTGAACCGCACCCGTATACAAGAAGGTGTGGTCCACCATGATCTGAAGGCCTTTTTGATCGGCGATATCCATGAGCTCCAATACTTCAGCGCGGCTAGTAGCCAGTGGCTTTTCTACCAAAACATGCTTGCCGGCCAAAAGGGCCATTTTGGCCAATTCGAAGTGCGTATTGATCGGGGTAGCCAAAACAACCGCGTCGACATCGCTGCGCTCAAAGACCTCTGTGGCCTCTTGCAACAAATCAACGGCTGGGTACAGGGAGTGAATTTTCGCCAAACGAGAGGCATCTCGATCTGCCACACAGCGAACCTCTGCTTGCTGAGCCGCATTGAAATTTCGAACCAAATTTGGGCCCCAATAGCCAAGACCTACAATTCCTATTCCTACCATGTCTCTGCAAAGAAACAACTTCAAAAGGAGTTGCCAATTGCCAATTGTGTCAATTAAGTTTGCCTTTGTATGGCTTCGAGCAAGAAAAAAACCACGACTGAGTCCCCAAAGAGCCTTTCTATCGCCCTTTGGCAAGTGCAAAACACTGAGCAAACATGGCCCGCTCATGTTCGTGTTTACGATAGCTTTCAAGAGTGGAGTTCGGCCATCAAGGCGGCCGAATGCGATATCTACGGCATAGCCACAGGCAGTGTACAATCGTCTGATTTGTCTCGCCTGAGCTCAGCCATCGAACAGGAAGACATCGTGCGAACCGGCGCTCCGATCCCCGCATTCGACTGGAAAGGTTTGTTCAGCGGCCAAGACCGCGATGCCAGCCTTTGCCGCATGGCCCTGCTTCAGCCTGAAGCGGCCCTGGCCTTTGTTCAAGAGGGATTCCAACCCCAGAGCGAAGAAGATTTGTGCTTTGCGCTCAACCAACTCACCTTTCGCGTTCAAGTAGCTGAGGCGGGTTCGACGCCAGCCGCTTCCCCCATTCTTGGAGGAATCAAAAATCGATGCCTTCAGCGAATGCGCCACCTTCGCGCCCTGGATGGAAACCTTCACCGGGCCGGTTTTTGGGCCTTGGCCTTGATTCTCATGTCCCTGATGCTCAACATGAGCCGCCAGGCCGCCATCTCAGGTGACGAATTCACCCAGTACGAATATTCCAAATTGACGGCCAACTACTTGCTGGACAAAGTGGGCATGGAAATGCCGGTTGATACCCTGGCATTGAAAAGCCAAAAGATGAATACTCTGGCTCGAGCCTTCCCTCAAGAAGGTCCGCGCACGGCCACCTTGGTCGATCCCGAGCGCTTGATGCACTTGTATGGATCTAGTTTTGACACCTTCACTACCCTTTTGGGCCATGCGTTGGAGGTCGATGACATCATGGAGTTTCGCCATTGGTGGAATGCCCTTTTCGGCTTTTTCACCGTCTTGTTTGGCGCCTTGTTGATTCGTCAAGCCACCGGTGGGTCTTGGAAGTACGCTTGGATTGGCCTTTTGCTCTTGTTCTTCACTCCTCGTCTGCTGGGTGAAGCCTTGAACAACCCCAAGGACATTCCTTTTGCTCTAGGCTATGTAGCCTCCTTGTACTATGCTGTTCGATTCTTCCGGCAATACCCCCGGGTGAAGCCCGGAACGGCCGTAGGGCTGGTTTTGTTCACCGCTTTGGGCATTTCCATTCGTATCGGCGGCTTGTTGTCGATCGCTATCATTGGCTTGTATGGAGTCATGACCTACATCAGACGCATTGAGCTGGGTTCCTTCCTTCGATTGAAATGGACCGGAGGCCTTCGCTGGATTTACGGCTTGGGCTTGTTTGCGCTTCTCTCCTATTTGATCGGCATTTATCCCTGGCCCTATGGCTGGGACGCGCCGTTCAGCAATCCCTTCAAAGCGCTTGAAGCTTTCACCAATTACCAGGGCAGCATTCGCCAGCTATTTGCCGGTACCATTTACGATTCCAACATGCTTCCCCGCACCTATTTGATGCAGTACGTGGCCATCACCTTGCCCTTGGTAAGTTTGCTTGGATTTGCCCTGTTCTTGGGTTTCTGGGCTCGAAAATGGAAGAATTCACCCGTGCAAGGTTTGATCCTGTTTGCAGCCGTATTCCCCATTGCCTACATCTTCTACAACCAGTCTCAGGTTTACGGCGGATTGCGCCAAATCCTGTTCACCATACCCTTGTTTGTAGCCGGGGCTGTCATTGGATTTTGGTCTCTAGAGCGAATGATCAAAGCTCGTTGGGCCGCTTTTGCCATTCCGGGCTTGGCCTTGGTGGGATGCAGCCTTCCTGCCTCGTTCGTGGCCCAGAACCACCCCTTGAGCTATGTGTATTTCAATGAAACCGTCGGTGGCACTGCAGGCGCCTATGGCCAATACGAAATGGATTACTATTTGGCCAGCTTGCGCCCCTCATCAGAGTGGTTTTTGGAAAACGTGGCACGCAAAAACCCAACGAAGAAATACACCGTGCTTACCTACGGCATGGACCAAGTCAAGTATTACATGCGCCACGACAGCAATGTACACGTGGGCTATACGCGATTCGACGACCGCGCAGGAAAGGATTGGGATTACGCCATTTTCTACAACGCCTACTTCGACGAAGCCCGTTTGAACAACGAACTACCTGTTTGGGGAACGGCCTACAGCCCCATGGTTGACGGCAAACCCATGGGATGGGTGATTGAGCGCAAAAGCCGCGAAGACCTTAAGGGTATTCAGGCCGTCATGGGAGGTCGATACGCAGAAGGCATTGAGCATTTCAAGGCCTATCACCAATTGGATGCCCGCAACAGTGAAACCCATTTCTACCAGGGCATGGCCTATGCCAATTCTGGCAAAATGGACTCGGCCATTGCCTGCATGGAAACCAGTTTAACGCTCTTTCCAGAATACACCAAAGCCCTATTTGCCAAAGCCGAATTTCACGGAAACTTGCGTCAATTCGACAAAGCCGTTGCCTGCATGAACACCTACTTGGACAGCCGCCCAGGCGATGCCGAAGGCTATTACATGCGCGGCGCATACGAGGCTTCATCTGGAAAGTACGATGAATCTTTAGCGAGCCTTACCACCTCCATGAAACTAAACCCCTTGGATGCCCGTATCTACCAATTGGGCGCCCAGATCTACGGAGCCAAAGGCGACAGTTACAACAACAAACAATGGGGAACCGCGGGTTCTCTCTCATCGGCTACCACTGCCGGTGAGCAGCAAGCCTGTATCCAAGCCATTGCCATTGTGTACGAAACGGCCACAGGTGAGGTTTTGGATTTGAAGAAATACGGATTGGCGCAGTAAGTTTAGCGCAAATCAAGTCCGCAAACGCGGCCCTTTTCGTTCAGGCCAATCAAGGCTGACTCACATTGAGCGTCGTGCTCAAAGAATATGCGAATGTTCTCGGATAGGGCTCGATCGTTCATGCTTTGGCGTTCGCTCATGGTGACCAAGGGCTGAATGTCGTATCCCATCACGTAATTGGGTTGCAAATGGGCCACAGACGGGTACAAATCGGCCGCATACAACAAGGGCCCTTCTGCACTGTGAATCAAAGGGCACAACATACCCAAAGTGTGGCCATTGAAGACTAGGGCTTCCATTCCCGGCAAGAACTCCTGCCCTTGAGAAACCATGTTCAACCGGTCTTTCAGGCAAGCGTAGTTTTCAGTCAAAAACGACGCTCTTTCTCTGGGATTGCTGTTGTGGGCATGATTCCATTGTTGCTCGGTCAGATGCACAGTCGCATTGGCAAAGGCCGGCTTTTCTGCGCCTGCTTCGTCTCGAACAACGGCTCCTCCTACATGATCAAAATGCAGGTGCGTCAAGACCAAATCGGTGATGTCTTCGGGTTTGTATTTGGCGGCATTCAGGCTACCCGAAAGAGAATCGGTCCCGTTCAATTTGTAATGCCCAAAGAACTTCTCGCTCTGCTTGCTGCCAATGCCTGCATCGATCAGAATGACCTTATCGCCAGTTTCGATGAGCAAGCAGCGCATGGCCCAGTTGCAGAGGTTGTCCTCGTCGGCTGGGTTCAACTTGTTCCAAATGCTCTTGGGTACGGTTCCGAACATGGCCCCGCCATCCAGCTTGAAATATCCGGTTGAAATGGGAGTGATTTTCATCAGAAATCGCCGTACACGTCAGTCAAGGCCTCATAGCCCGTTTCGGTAATCAGAATGGTATGCTCAAATTGAGCCGACAGTTTGCCGTCAATGGTGCGGGCCGTCCATCCGTCTTTGCGATCGACTTTGGTACGCGCCTTACCGGCATTGATCATGGGTTCAATGGTGAAGGTCATGCCCGGCTTCAAAATGGCTCCTGAACCGTACTCGGCAATGTGAGCCACTTCGGGATCTTCGTGAAACTTCAATCCTACCCCATGACCACAAAATTCATACACCACGGTATAACCATGTTTGTGAGCATGATCAGCGATGGCCGCACCAATGTTTCCTACTCGCCCGTTGGGTTTGCACTCCTGCATGCCCAAGTGCAAGCATTCTTTGGTGACATCAACCAACTTTTGGGCGTACGGACTGATTTCACCTACCGAATACATCTTGCAGGTATCGCCGTAAAATCCTTCCAGAATCGTGGTCACATCGACATTCACAATGTCTCCATACTGCAACTCGTATTGATTGGGTACCCCGTGGCAAACCACTTCATTGGGCGAAATGCAACTAGCGTGTTTGTAGCCCTTGTATCCCTTGGTGGCCGGAATCGCACCATGGTCGCGAACAAATTCCTCGACTTTTCGGTCCAAATCAATGGTTTTCGCCCCTGGCACCACAAAAGGCTCTAGGTATTTCAAGGTCTCGGCGGCCAAACGGCTGCTGCGGCGAATTCCTTCAATTTGTTCGGGTGTTTTGATGATGATTCCCACCTTGCAAAGGTAAGGGAATTCACTCAGGCTGCCCCGTCCAGTTCGCGCTTTAAGGCTTGTGCGGTATGGCTGAGATCCAGCAATTTGGGACCATACCAGCTGAAGGGCTCGCCATCTACTAGACAAATCCAAGCGGCCGGGCACAATTCCTGCAGCTCGGTAATATGGGATTCCTTGAACGGATAGGGCTCAGACGAGAGCATGATGATATCGGGCTTTATATCGGCTATGGCGCTGGCCTCTAGCTGCGGATACCGATTTGCCTCAACCGCATTTCTCAAGTTCAAATGACCCAACACGTCGTGGATGTAGGTGCAGTGACCCGCGGCCATGTAGGGATCTTTCCAAATCAAATACAGGCAACTGGCCCCTTCAAAATCAGGCCAAAATTGCCTGGATTGTTGCAGTTTTTGCAAGAAGTCGTTGGCTTTTTGCGGGATTTGCAAAACATCGGCGATGAGGGTGGCGAAAGTTGCACAATCTGCCACAGAATTCACATCCGAAATCCATACCGGAAATTCATTGGCCAGTGTTTCGATTTGGTCCTTGTCGTTCTCTTCCTTGTTGGCGATGATCAAATCAGGCTTGAGGTCCCGAATGCGATCCAAATGAACCTTTTTCGTTCCCCCTACACTCTTATCAATGGCCCACTGACGCTCGGGATGTATGCAAAACAGGGTTTGGCCCACAATGCGTTCAGCCGGCAACCAATCGTATAGCAGATCAGTTTGGCTGGGCACCAAAGAGACAATTCGGCGTACCTCCAATGGTACCCGAACGCTGCGTCCGAGCATATCCAAACATTCTCGCATGGCCTTATTGGGCGATGGCTTGAATGAGATCTTGTCGAGTAATAATGTGCCAGTGACCACCCATATCCATCATTAACACAGAATGGTTGTCTTTGTTTATCTGAGAAGAGATTTCCCTGATGCCCGTATTGAAGGAAACAATGGGATACGGATTTCCCATCAAGCTGGAAACGGATTGCTGCAGTTGATTGGAGTCTTTGAGCAGGGCTGAATACAAACGCGAATCTTCCAAAGAACCCACCCATTCGCCATCTGCATTTTTGACTGGCAACTGACTGATGCCGAACTTCTGCATCTTCGCAAAAGCCGTTTCGGCCTTGTCCGTATCCAGAGCGGTCACCAAAGGCTGATGCACATGACCTTGAACCAAATCCAAGGCCGTCAATACCGCTTTGGGTGCGATGAATCCGCGGTCACGCATCCAATCTTCATTGAACATCTTTCCCAAGTATCGGGTACCGTGATCGTGGAAAATGACCACCACTACATCGTCCTTTTGGAATCGGTCCTTCATCTGCAAGAGACCAGCCATAGCCGCTCCTGCACTGTTGCCTACAAAAATACCCTCTTCGCGAGGAATGCGTCGGGTCATGATGGCCGCTTCTGCATCGGTCACCTTTTCAAAGTGATCGATCAATGTGAAATCCACGTTGGCTGGCAAGAAGTCCTCGCCTATGCCTTCGGTGATGTAGGGGTAAATCTCATTCTTATCGAACTCACCGGTTTCCTTGTATTTCTTAAATACGGAACCATAAGTATCAATGCCCAACAACTCGATGTTCGGGTTCTGCTCCTTCAAATAGCGACCGGTACCACTCAAGGTCCCACCTGTACCCACGCCTACCACCAAATGGGTGATCTTGCCCTCGGTTTGCTTCCAAATTTCCGGGCCGGTTTGCTCATAGTGGGCTTGGCTGTTGCTCAAGTTGTCGTATTGGTTGGGCTTCCAGGCATTGGGAATCTCAGCGGCCAATCGGCTAGAAACCGAGTAGTAGGAACGAGGATCTTCAGGATCGACATCGGTTGGGCACACAATCACTTCAGCACCAAAGGCCTTCAACGCATCAACTTTTTCCTTGCTCTGTTTGTCAGTGGTGGTAAAAATGCACTTGTACCCCTTCACCACCGCCGCTATGGCCAAACCCATACCCGTATTGCCACTGGTTCCTTCAATGATGACCCCACCGGGCTTCAAGGCTCCTGATTTCTCGGCATCTTCAATCATTTTCAAGGCCATTCGGTCTTTGATCGAATTTCCGGGATTGACCGTTTCCACCTTGGCATACACCTGACAAGGCAAATCAGCGACGAGTTTATTGAGCTTTACCATAGGCGTATTGCCAATGGTTTCTAAGATATTCTGAGCGACTTGCATGCGGTCACAAAGGTACAACAAGGTTTTGTGCCGATTTTAGTGAATCCCAAAATGCTAATTATCATCGCGTTAATCCTTGAGGCCCACATTTTCATGAAAAAAATTTCTCACGCCCCCTTTTCGGTTCGATTCTCTTGCTATATTTGCAGCCCCGAACGGGAAAATTTCCTCGGGAGCTTAGCTCAGTTGGTTTAGAGCATCTGCCTTACAAGCAGAGGGTCGGGGGTTCGAATCCCTCAGCTCCCACCAAGCACCCAAGCCGCACACAGTGCGGCTTTTTTTATGCCCCAAGGAGCCGAAGCCCAAAGGGATTCAAGGCGAAATTGGGCATGAAAAAACAGCGGCGTAGCCG
>JAQCBH010000017.1 GCA_027621365.1 Bacteroidota bacterium
GCAGAATCAGAAGAATTTGCAGAAATAATCAAACGCTTTTCTTTCGGTTTGGACATCGTTTCTTCATTCAGACGGTAGTGTTGATATTGGATTAAGTATTCCTCTCTGTACTTCTCAACCAGAGGCATTACCAAATACTCTCCTACTCGAATGTTCGACTTACCTACACTGGAAGGTGCTACAATCATCCCAAATAAATTGGCATGGTGATAATTTGAACCATACTGTGCTTTTACTTTTGGAAACAATGCAGAAGCAAAAACCAATGTTGACAGAAATGCCACATCTCGGTGTCGTGGATCAACAAACCCTTGTGTGATTGATTCAAACAATGGGGGCAACACATCCGTTTTGAATAATTCATCCGGAAATGTAGGCAAACCACTTAAAGTAGAATGAACAAAAGGCAAATCCCAAGTTGATTCGACATTGGCACGAGGAGCATTTCCAGCATTTGCATCATTTGAATTTGATAAATTCAAATTGAGTTGCTCATACCGACCATTACCATAGTTGTACAACCGAATTACCTTCTTCTTTTTAGCCACAGCAACCTCCTTTTTGAACGATTGATTGGCTGCGATTGAAGCAACGCATTGACTTTATTGAAAAGCCCCACTTCCGCGGGTCATTTTCGAAAGGGAATCCTTTCATGGATGCGAAGTAAATCGAGCTAAAATCTTAGGGGTACCCTACTTTTTGGGGTACCCTATACTACGGATTCAACAGTTCGTCCAATTCGGCACTTACTTGTTCCAATTTATTGGCAATTGTCCATTGTTTTGCTGAAAAATTAGTATCCAGTCCACTCTCAGAAATTTTCTTCCAACTCTGCTTTACATCTTTGTAGGCTTCTGAAACATCGTCCTCATCCCAATTTGCGTATCCATTGTAATAAATGAGGTCTTTCAAATTCGACATTTGAACATCAGCATTTCCGTCAAATGCGTCTAATTGTTTGAAGATGTACAGCAGAGCTAAAATTTGCCGATAAGTCCATTTCCATTGGACAAGTTTCGAGTGAGAAAACACGAATGGGTATGATGCAAATTCAATTTCAAAGCTATCCTTCAATCTAACCCTAAGCTTGTTATTGACTTTCTTTTTCGTTGCTGCAGGCAATTTAGACTCATTCACTTGACGTGTTATGTTTTGTAATGTGTATTCCAAAAACCGAACGCGATAATCAGGCAAATCGTATTCTTTCATTGCTTCACGAATCGCTGACATAAGTATCAGAACCTTATCTTCCAATTGTGTTTGATTCAATTCGGTCAAATCCTGTTGCGTTTCACATACTGAATTAATCCAATTCAAAAACTCATAAACTGCGCTCTTGTATGAAGCGAACTTAGCAGCTACTCGTTGGGTCATAATTCCGGAAGTTAATTCAGTTGATCAACTAATTACGCAATACCGTGAGTAGCTATTTGAAAGCAATCATAACAAATTATTTTACAAACACTTACAAAAACTGTTCGAATCCCCCCTTCACCGCCAAAGGCGAAAAACCCGGCCCTGCCGGGTTTTTTTATGCCACAAGCCCGAGCCAAGCTTGCTTGAGCAAAGGGCGAAGGGGCATAAAAATGCCTGCGGTGAAACCGCAGGGTTTTTCGCCTTTGAGGCCTCCCTTTCAGGGATCACAAGCCGACCGAAGGGAGGCGCAGTAATCCCGGAAGCAGCCCTTTTTTTATGGTATCAGCAGAGCGATTTTCTGTTTCTGCCCGCTAACAGACTGCGCCTCCAAATAGTAAACACCAGGACGGCAATTCAACTCAAGCTCTGAAAACTTGACCGAGGGCAGTATCCAATTCGACACTTCCTCTCCCCAACTATTGTAGAGCCTGGCTGAAACGAGGGCTTGTTCAGACATCAATTTCAATCCTTTTTCCCGATCGACAGGATTGCCCAACACTTTCAAACCCAAAGTAGGGGCCAGAGGTGCCAAGCGATTACCCAAAATATCTTCTGTTCCCCTGACATTGGCCATCCAAATTCCATTTCCGTGCGTAGCGACCGCTACCCTCCCGTCTTCGGGTCGACTAACAATCATGTCGCAAACCATGTTGCCAATTCGGTCTTTGGCCTGCTGCACCCAAACCGTATTCAAACCCATCAAGGTATCGGTGGCGTACAAGCCCGTGCTCGTGGCTAGCCAGTACAAAGTGCCGTTATGCACCCGCTGAATCATGGCCCAACGCACCGAAGGTCCATCTCCAGACCCACTGCTGTTCTGCTCCAAATTTCCGGCGCACTTTTCCCATGTCGTTCCACCATCGGGACTGTAAAAGACCGAATACACCCCGTAATTCGAATAGGTCAACAAAAGCTCATCAGCATCGGCCGGATTCACCGCGATGCAACTCACATTGGCAGAGGGCATGATGGGGCTATACGTAATGTCTTTCACTTTGGGCGAACCCTTGTCAGCCGAATCAATGCGGTACACGCGCTTCACGCTGGTTCCGTAATACAAGCGATTGGCGGGCTCCTCGCTAACGGCCAAAGCGGTAATGAAGGAATTGGCGATCAATGGAGTATCAGCAAAGCGTCCCCAGCCTTGGGAAATGCTATCCCAGGAGCCGTCTAAGGCGACTTGGTCCAGGTCGTTGTTTCTCCAGATGTATTTGCCAGCCGCCAAGTACATGCGCCCACCCTCATGAGGATCGATGACAAACGGATTGATGAACCT
The DNA here is from genome assembly GCA_027621365.1 of Bacteroidota bacterium. Classification (GTDB taxonomy): domain Bacteria; phylum Bacteroidota; class Bacteroidia; order NS11-12g; family UBA955; genus JALRLA01. The sequence continues at coordinate 2,693 of JAQCBH010000017.1, forward strand.
GTATTTCTCAGCGCCTACAGGATCGATACGACGAACCGAAGTTCGCTTGCCCGACTCATCGACTGTTGCCCGCACCATTTTGCCCAATTGCTTGGAGAAATAAAAAGTCTGGCCCGAATCAGCAATGGCACAATAGGAACCATCTCCGAATAGGACCTCGTGAAATTCATCCGGATTGCCCCAACTCAGCTGTTGGTTGTTGTCCTGCAATCCGCAGACCATCAAATCAGAACCGGCAGTTTGCCGATCGATGGCTACTGTGTAATGCTGAGTGCTGTTATACCCGTTATTCAAACTGATCCAAACCACAGAAGCAGCGCTAACATCCATGCATTCAAAAACACCGCCATCGTTGTAGCTGACGATACGATGTGCTTGCGACGAATGAAAGGCTACCCCATGTTGATCAGGGTGATGAACCGGCCAAACGCCTACTTCTGGAAGGCTAGCCCCTTTTTTGTATCCGCCGATTTGCTCAAAGCCCAATTCAGCACCAAATGCGGTTTGGCTGCGGTACAAATTTGTACCTCCAATGAGCAAAAAGTTGCTATCGACGGGAGACACCTCGATGACCATATCGTAAGAGCCCTGTACATTCCAGCGACCGAAGGCATCGCCACTGGGCAACTGCTGACTCAGATCCTGCCAACGAGCAGAATCTGGACCATAGGGATTGTAGCGAAACAAGGCATTGTACTCCTTGTCTCCCTTGTAATTCGCGGTCTCCTGGCCCCAACCCTCGGTATTGACCAGCGCATAAAGACGACCGGGGCAATGAGGATCGGCCTCCAATCGAATGCGGTTGTAATCCAAGCCAAAGGCTGAAGGTGTAATCGCTTCCCACTGAAGACCATCGGCACTTCGGTGAATGCCCCTAGCGGCTCCATCGGCCGAAATACTGGCATAAACCTCTCCCTGAGGCCCAATGGCCACATCGGTAAAATATCCAGTACCTCCGAGTACCCGACTCCAGGTTTTTCCTTCGTCGGCTGAACGCATAATGGAGCCATAAATCGCAGCGTACAAGACCAATCCTCCATCTACCTCTGCCGCAGCCAAGTTCCAAACCAATTGCCAGGCGTTGTTGAAAGAATTGCCCGTAGAAAGCGCCGTTGAAGCTACCGAACTCCAACTCTCTCCTCCATCGTTTGATTCCAATAAACCATTGCCCAGGTAATAGGCGCCGGGGGCCGAGGCCGATTGACCGTAAGCCTCACCTGTACCCGCATACCAGTGATTTTCGTACTCGCTGCGAGGATCTTGTATCAGACAAGTCACCGTTCGCAATTCATCCATTCCTTGACTAGCTGCCCAGGTAGAACCCCCGTCCTTGCTCAAATAGAGCCCGCCCGAAACAGAACCCGCGATCATGCGCTGGGCATTGCTTCGATCATAGGCGAAGGCTCTAGTGCGGCCGCCAATTTTAGAGGGACCGGCAAATTGCCACCCGCTGCTGCCCCATTGAGCCTGCCGAGAACTTGGATAATACCCAGGCAAAGTGCCCGCAAACTGCAACTCTCGGCTCCTCATGTGGTCCGGAATTCGACCCAATTCAGGGTCTTGCAATCGTTCTAATTCGTATTGCGATCGGGTCTGGGCACTGTGCTGGGCCTGCGCCAAAGAGGTCGCAAAAAGTCCAGCCCAAATGCATACGTGCAAGGGCTTCATGAAGCGAAGATAACAAAGAACCATTCCTCGTCTCCCTCGGCTAAGTCAATCTTTGCCTGCCATTGATCGGCTTCAAAAAGATAGGATTGAAACTTGATCCCATTCTCAAAACGAAAATGAAGGTCAAGCGTTTCATGATAAATAGATCAAGGCTTACACCCAATTCCCTAAACCGTGCAAGACATTCCTGTTGAATTTTACCCTGATTACCTGCCAGGACCTTTATCAGATGCCCTGTTAGAGGCCTTGAATTCAAAATTGAATTGGACGCAAGAGAGCCTGCACATGTATGGAAAATCCATCCCCTTTCCCCGATTGATGGCCTGGTACGGAGATCCTGGAACGGCGTATCGATTTAGCGGAAAGACCTATCATCCGCAGGAGCCCATTCCCGAACTCAAAGCATTGATGGACCTTTTGCAATCAGACTTTGGCAAACCCTTTAACGCCGTTTTGGCGAATTCCTATCGCAACGGGAGTGATTCCATGTCTTGGCACAGCGACGACGAGCCCGAACTTGGGCCTAGACCTTTCATTGCATCGATTAGCCTTGGAGCTAGCCGAACCTTCAGAATGCGGCATAAAAGCGAGAAAACAAGCCAGGGCTGGGTTCTAAACCACGGCAGTTTGCTGATCATGAAAGATCATTCGCAACAAGACTGGGACCATTGCATTCCCAAGACCAAGAAGCCCGTAGACCTGCGCATCAACTTGACCTTTCGCTTCATATTCCCCGCTAGCCAACCATAGGGCCTACCTTTGCCGAATGCGATTGTTGCTTTTGGCCATACTAGCTTGCCCTGCCCTTTCTCAGGCTTATTCGGTCACCTTACAGGTTGACATGAAACAGGAATCGGTATCGCCTCAAGGGGTGCACATTGCCGGCAATTTCCAGAGCGAGGCAGGATTTGGGGCCGATTGGAATCCAGCCAGCACTGAGATGAGCGACAGCGACGGGGACGGCATTTACAGCGCTACCTTGGACATTCCCAGCGGCATTTGGGAGTTCAAATTCGTCAACGGCAATACCTGGTCAGGAGCCGAAAACGCACCTGCCACCTGCACCGTGGGAGCGACCTTCAATAGAACGGTTCAAGTTCCCACTCAAAACCTGGTCGTTCCTACCGTGGTATTCAACCAATGCCCCAGCATTCCCATGGATACCACCTACACCTTGCATTGGTGGAACGACGCCGTCTTTTACGAAATTTTCGTGCGCAGTTTTCAAGATTCAGACAACGACGGCAAAGGCGATTTCCAAGGCATCATTCAGCGTTTGGACTACTTGACCTCATTGGGCGTGACCGGCCTTTGGCTCATGCCCATGATGGAATCGCCTAGCTACCACGGGTATGACGTAAGCGATTACTACGCCACTGAACCCGATTACGGGACTTTGCAAGATTTTCAGGAATTGTTGGATTCCTGCCACCAGCGCGGCATCAAGGTCATCATTGACCTGGTCATGAACCACTCGAGCAACCAAAACGATTGGTTTGTTTGGTCGAGAAACAAGCAGAACGGCTACCGCGATTGGTACCGCTGGTCGGCTACCAAACCCAATCAAACAGGACCTTGGGGCCAAAATGTCTGGCACGCCTACATGGGCGAATATTACTACGGCATTTTTTACGACGGCATGCCCGACATCAATTACGAAAATCCCGATGCTCAGGAGGCCATGATGAAAGTGGCTGAATACTGGATGAACCTGGGCGCCGACGGATACCGCCTGGATGCCATCAAGCACTTGGACGAGGATTCACTGGTAATCGAAAACACGCCTGAAACCTTTGAGGTGATTCGTCATTTGAATCAGCGCCTATCGGCGATAGATAACCAACATTTCACCGTTGGCGAGGTCTGGGACTACACAGAAAAGATCATTCCCTATGTATCAGATTCACTCTTGAAAAGCTGTTTTGAGTTCGATCTGGCGGGTTGCATTCAACGCGCCGTACAGGAGGGCAAAGCCTCGGTCATTCACAACCAGATTCAAAAGATGGAGACCCTGTACCCTCGCATGCAGTACTCCACCTTTTTGACCAATCACGACCAAGATCGCCTATTCAGTAATTTGAATGATGAAGCACAGAACAAACAATGTGCTTCCATATTGTTGGAACTGCCTGGCATTCCCTTCCTATACTACGGGGAAGAGATCGGCATGACCGGTACGGGCGATCATTTGAACATTCGTACCCCCATGCAATGGAGCCCTGAATCGGGCGCAGGTTTTACCAGCGGAAAAGCTTGGCGCAGCCCCAATGGGGACTACACCAATAAAAACGTCGAGTTGCAAGAAGCCGACTCTGCGTCTTTGTGGAACCATTACCGCCACAGCATCGCCATGCGCCATCGCTACGAAGCATTGAGAAAAGGCTATTATTTGCCCGCAGATTGCGACAACGAAAGCATGCTGGCTTATGCCCGTGTATGGAACGGCGAGGCCTTAATGGCGTTGCACAACTTGAGCAACTCCTCGCAGTCAGCCACGCCCTCCTGGTCAGCCTCTACCCTGACACAAGGCAACTACACGATTTTTGAGGCCAACACACACGCTGTAGTCGGTAGCTGCAGCATAGACGCCAAAGGTGCCTTGAAGAATTGGAACTTGACTAACCCGCTTTTGGCGGCTAGAGGAAATCGATTGTTGATTTTGAGCCAAGCCAATTGGGCTCAGACGGCAGAGCCAACAAAGGCCTCATCGTTCATGGCCTATCCCAACCCCTGCCAAGAAGGTACGCGCATCCAAATACCCGAAAGCGGAACCTTGAGGGTTTACAATTCCTACGGTCAATTGTTGTTTTCAGAAACCGTAGAAGCCGGTAGTGTTTGGGAATCTACAACTTGGACGCCCGGCCCCTACTTTTTGCACTTGGAAACAGCTAACGAAACATACGCACTGCGCTTGCTCGTGCTCAATCAACGCTGATCAATTCGAGTTTTCCCTCTTTTGATTCAATGATACTGGGATTGGATTCCCAGTCTTGCCAATTCAAGTATTGGCCGTTGAAATGGTGAATCAATCGGCGGCAGGAAGGATCCAATACAACCTTGTATCCGGCGGGAATGAAGACGGTTACTTCGACCTCTTGTTTGCGCCAAACAACACCTGATTCGCTGCCCAATCCAAACTGCTGAGAGAGTTGCAATTCGTTGTTTTTGACTTCAATGGGGTATTCAATCATGGCCGCCCGCTCCATGGCTGCTGCGCGACTTTTGCCTCGCGCCGAACGCGTAATGCGCACATAGGGCAAGCTGTCTTGTGTGGCCGCCAATTTCAAAGACACATCTTCACTTAGCTTATTGGCCAACAATTCATTCCAATCGCTCTCGCCATAGTAATCCACTTTTCGCCCGTCTACATCCAAATGTAGGTGGTGCTCGCGAAAGGCCTTAGGCTTTACCCCAGAAACCCGAATCTTCAAGGCCTGCTCGGATGTGGCGCCGTTGCATGTTATTTCCTGATCCCATTCGGCCACATTCGAGAAATCCCGACCCACTTGAGCAGTCAGTACCATCAAGTAGGAGAAAGCCAGCAATACCATAACGGCCTTTACTGTCTTCACCCACAAGGGCAATCGGCGACCATTGACCAACAAGCGCAAAGCCACATAGAACAAAGAAATCACCGGAATCAGCACCAACACAGCCGCCGAAACAAAGGCCCAAATCGCTTGGGTTCCGTCGACGAAAAAATAGTCCTGGATCAAACCATAGGTAAAACTCAAGGCCCCAGCCGATGCGATCACTCCCACCGATACGGGAACGAAGGCCACCAGCAAAGCGATCAACAACACCCCTCCTAAAAAGCGACCCAATCGCGAACCCTGATTGCGCATCCAAGCCTCGGCCTGAGGCTTGCCTTTGCGAAATGCTTCTTCGACATCACGGCTCAAATCATTGGCCAAGTTTTTCAAATTGACCTCTTCTCCTTTCATTTCAAGCTGCTGTGTCGGGCTATTGGCCTCATCCAACACAAGGGCGAGAATGATGTATAAGGGAAATCCGAATCCGCCGGCGATGACAGCCAAGACAAAAGCCAAGCGTATCCAAGTCACTTCGATCCCCAAATAATGAGACAAACCGGCGCAAACTCCGAAGATTTTCTTGGAGTAGGGATCGCGATACAACTTGCGACGAGTGGAATTTACTGCAGGCTCAGAAGCCGGATTTTCGGCCTCGTGCAAATCTTCGACCTCGCCGATTTGCGCCATCACCTCTTCCACGTGATGCATCAAAATCGCTTCGGCCCCTTGGTTCAACTTATAGGAGAACAGCTCGGCAATGCGACGCTCAATATCGTCGTATGCTTCTGCATCTTGAACGGCCGCTCGCAGTTGATCCAGGTACTGCTTCAGCGTTTGGTAGGCGGCTTCATCAATGGGAAATACAAACCCTTGAATGTTGGCTTTGATTATTTTTTGCATGCTTATAATGGTTGGGATTGAATGGTGGTAACGGCAAATTCCAATTCGGACCAGGTTTGCTTCAATTGTTGCAAAAACTCCGATCCTTCAGGGGTCAATGAATAATATTTTCGGGGCGGCCCAGAGCTGGATTCCTCCCATTTGTACTGAAGGAGTCCCGCATTTTTCAAGCGCGTCAACAGCGGATACAAGGTTCCCTCGACCACAATCAACTTGGCTTGTTTGAGCTTGTCTATGATGTCAGACGAGTATTGCTCTTCGTTTGACAATACCTGCAACACGCAAAATTCCAGTATGCCTTTTCGCATCTGCTGCCGGGAGTTCTCCAAATCCATGGAGCAAAACTATGCAACATTTAGTACTATGCAATACAAAGTACTATAAAAAACACCTTTTCATCGACGAGTATTTGGCATAGCATTTGATACTAAAGGGTCGATTCATCATGAAACACTGGCTTCTTTTTGCAACCGTTTTGCTGGGCATTTGCTCATCAGCCCACGCGCAAAAGCATGTAGATGCCAATGCTTACACCCAACACCCGGCTGAATACAACAACCAGGTGGTCAAAATATCCAACATCATTTTGATCAAACCGTCTTCGCGAGATGAATGGTATGCTATTCAATTTCGCGAATGTCCCAAAGGCTACAACCCCATTGCCATTCAGTTCCCTGACCTGGGATACCGCGGCCGTTTCATGATTCACCAAAACTTGGCCGGTACGTTCGTAGAGAATCAACACATCATCGCCGATGTGGTTATCGAGGTCAATCTCAACGGTCCATCCATGTTCTCGGTGGTAACCTACGTGGAACCGCATCGATAAGCCTTAAGTTTCCTACCGTTACCTTCGTGAGCCATAGACCGGCTCCAATCGAACTCAACCCTGAGTTCTTTGAAAAGGACCTATCTTCGCGGAACATGAAAAAATTGGGAATTCTAACCGCTTTGGTCCTGTTTAGCCAAGCCGCATTTGGGCAGCTTCAACTTTCATTCATCAGCATCGATCAAAATGCTGTGACCACGGTTCCGCGTTACGCTCTTGACTTCCCCTTCATCAAAAATTTGCACGAAGGCGGCATGCACGCCGGCTTTAGCATTCGCAACCAAGGCATCATTTACGACGAGGCCAACAGCGGCGACCGCATCAAGTTTCGCGCTTATTCCTTGAGCCCCGAAATCAAGACGAGACAAAAATTTGGTTCAGTGGCTGTCGAAATTGGCGCTGGCATGGATTGGTATTTTCACTACAAGCAAAAGCGATTTGTAGGCGGTGAGCGCAGCAACAAAACCACTGAATTCTCTCAGTGGATTCCCAATCCTGGAGTGAGCAATGTAAATCGAGTCAATCAATTCAACCCCTACGCCCGTTTTGCCATAGGCAAGAAATCAGGACCCGGTCTGTATGTCGAGTACTATTTTCTGAAAGATTTCTTGAATGCTGATTACAGCTATACCGATGCCACGGGTATGGAAGTAAAGCCCTATGGCGGCTTTTCCACTCAGCGCATGAACATTGGCATTTGGGTAGCCCTCTAAGATGGAAGCCAGTTCAGCCTCTGACCTGGCCTTTGAATGGGTAGAACATACCCGCAAGAGTTTGTTCTTAACCGGTGAAGCCGGAACGGGTAAAACTACTTTCCTGAAAAAAATCGTCCGAGAGACGCACAAGAAAACAGTGGTAGTTGCACCCACCGGGGTGGCGGCCATCAATGCTGGAGGTAGCACCATTCACAGTATGTTCGGGTTACCCACTCGAATGTTCGTCCCCACCTACGATCCTGTAGACCCCAATGAGGCCCAAAACATCCCCATGATGCAAGGGCATTTTCATTATTCCAAAGCCAAGTTGGAATTGCTGCAGAATTTGGAACTCCTGATCATCGATGAGATTTCCATGGTTCGCTGCGATTTGTTGGATGCCATCGATTTGGCCTTGAAAAGCGCGCGTCGAACTCAACTCCCTTTTGGCGGGGTTCAATTGCTCATGATTGGCGACCTGTTTCAATTGCCACCGGTGGTGCGTCAGCAAGAAGGCGTCCTCCTCAACCAGCACTATCCCAGCCCCTATTTCTTTTCGGCAAAATCCTATGCCGAGCTCGGGGCTGCCGTGATGGAATTGACTGAAATTCATCGCCAGCGAGACCGCTCCTTCATTCAATTGTTGAACAACGTGCGCCATGCCCAACTGGACTACGATGATTTCGAATTCTTGAACACCAAGCTTCAACCTGATTTCGAACCCGACTCCGACGGATGGATCACCCTGTGCAGCCACAACGCATCAGCCCAGTCGATCAACCAGCGCAAACTGGAGGAATTGGAGAGTCACTTGTACCGGCATCGCGCCGATATCAAAGGGAACTTCGTGGAAAGTCAATATCCGACCGATGTAGAACTGGAACTCAAAGTGGGAGCTCAAGTCATGTTCATCAAGAACGACGGCAGCGGTGAAGGCCGATATTACAACGGCAAATTGGGCATTGTCGACCGCTTCGAGACCGAAAAAATAGCCGTTCGATTCCCTGAAAACGGGCGAATCATTGAGGTTGAGCGCGAAAAATGGCAAAACCTCAAATACGAATACGACGCAAGCCAGGACAGTGTCAACCAAAGTGAATTGGGCTCGTTTGAACAATTCCCCTTGCGCTTGGCCTGGGCCATCACCATTCACAAGAGCCAAGGTCTTACTCTGGAAAAGGTTGTTATTGATGCCGGACGCAGTTTTGCTCCGGGTCAAGTATATGTGGCTTTGAGTCGATGCACCAGCTTTGATGGCATTGTATTAAAAACAGCCATTCAAGGTCGAAATCTCATGGTCGATGAGCGCTGTTTGGCCTTTTTGGAGAACAAAAGCAAATCGGCCTCCATGATTCGCGACATTCAAAGGGCCAAGCAGGAATACGCGCTGGAACGACTAAAGAAACACTACGACACCATTGGGCTTCGCGACCACCTGGCTAGCTTATTGCAAAAAGCACACAAACCAGGCCGCAGCAGCGCCAAAAAACCAGGTAAATCCTACCCGGTTGAATGGACCCAACACCTGCAAAAAGGCATCATTCACTTGAACGATTGGCAGGATGTATCCCGAAAATTCCACCACAGACTGCAGCGCATCTACAATGAACAACAGGACCAATCACAGGTCATTCAAGAGGCTCTGTCGGTTGAATGCACCAAAGCCTCTGAATGGTTTGCTCAACAGATCATCCAAACGCTGATGACGCCTTTGGGTGCTCTGATTCAGACCTGGTCTGTCAAGAGTAAATCCAAAACCATCTGGAAAGAAGCAGAGTCCTTGCAGGAGATTTACTGGGCCAAAGTGATGCAATTGCAAGCCGTGAATTATTTGGGTCACAACCTGTATTCCGGCATTGAGTGGGAAAAACCCGAACATTCTCCTTCCCTTACCGAACAAGAATTGACGGTTCAAGAGGCTGTGGGCGACAGCATTTTTGCTACCTACCTCCAATTCAAAGAACATCGCGACTTGGCTCATGTCGCCGTTGAGCGCGATTTGTCATTAAGCACCGTTGAAAGTCATCTGGCCCGATTGATCTTTGAAGACCTTGTTGGCATACAAGAGCTAATGCCCTCAAGCGATATCGAACAGTTGGAATCGGTCATCAAAGAAGCAAAATCACACAGCGTTTCCCATCTAAAAACCTTGGTTGATCGTCGATTTTCCTATGGTCAATTGCAGTGGATCAAAGCACATTTAAAAATCAAATAACTGATTTTTAATGATTTGAAAAATTTATAAAACTTTTTTTTGGGGGATATCCTCAGGCAACGGTGTTTACCTAAACAACAAGGAGAACACAACAATGAAAAAATTTGCCTTTACCCTCGCAGCAGCCCTCTTGACGAGCCCTGCTTTTGCCCAAATCGAAGTTGGAGCCGGAATCGGCGCCAGTATTTTCACCGGAGATCTTGGAGGAAGCCAGTACAACTACGCTTTCAACCCCATGGACATTGATGTCATGAGCACTCGATTGGCCGGTCAAGCTTTTGTGCGTGTTCCCTTGAACTCAAACCTAAACTTCAGAGCCAACCTCAGCGCTGCCCAAGTAGCCGGAAATGACGCATACGCCGGCAACGAAGGAATCAAAGCACGAGGTGCCTCTTTCACCGGAACTGTAGCTGAATACAGCGCTCGTGTTGAAATTTATCCCAGCGTATTTCACCATTGGTACGGTTATGTGGGAGTAGGAAGAACGCTTTACAATTACAACACCCAATTGAATGGAGAAAGCCTTCAAAGTGGCCCCTTGGTTAGCAACGGCGCTTGGTCTGCTCCTGTGGGAATCGGATTCACCATTCACGATCAGTTCAATGGCGCTCATTGGGACATCGAAGTCAGCACTCGTGTAGTCGGCAGCGATGATCTCGACGGAATCAGCGGTCCAAGCAGCCGCCAAAACGATAGCTACCACAGCATCACCTTGAACTACAGCTTGCCCATTGGTGCAGCTGGCGCTCAAAAAGGCTACCATCGCCCGCACAACAAGGGCGGAAAAAGCCCCAAATGCTACCAATTTTGACGTTCTAACAGTAGTTGTTGTTTCATAGAGCAATCAAGGGCCTTCGGGCCCTTTTTTGTTGCCTTTCCCCTCTAACGGGCCCTAGTGAAATTTTCACTGACCCCGAATCTTTTTTGAAATTGAATTCGTACCTTTGCACCCGCCCCTTGGGACCCCATAGCTCAGCTGGATAGAGCAACTGCCTTCTAAGCAGTAGGTCACAGGTTCGAATCCTGTTGGGGTCGCATATTGCGGGGAGTAGCGCAGTCCGGTAGCGCATCTGGTTTGGGACCAGAGGGTCGCAGGTTCGAATCCTGTCTCCCCGACCAAAAACCCTGGAGATATCCAGGGTTTTTTATTTCCCCTCCCCTGTATTCCATTCTCAATCCTTACGCTCAAGGGCTATTTTTGTCCGACATGAAGCGAGTTTTGTTTGTTTGCTTGGGAAACATTTGCAGAAGTCCATTGGCTGAAGGCCTGTTCAAAGAGACCATAAAAGAACGAAACCTTGGCCACGAATTCGAAGTTGATTCTTGTGGAACCAACGGCCTACACGATGGAGAGTCGCCAGACATTCGAACCCGAAACAACGCCCGCAAACACGGCTTGCAATTGAACCATCAAAGCAGGCAAATTACGCCCGGTGACTTTGAGTATTTCGACCACATCTATGTCATGGACGAGAACAACTTGCGCACCGTTCGTGGGTTATGCCCAGCCGAGTACCAGTTCAAAATTCGAAAAATTCGAAACTTCGACTCCATCCAAACAGGTAGCGATGTCGAAGACCCCTGGTTCGGAGGGGATGAGGGCTTCGAAACCACCTATCAAACCTTGTTGCGCTGCACGTGTTCACTGGCTGACGAACTCCTCACCAATCGTGGATAACTGGCCCCACAAGATCGTCGTTTGAAAGGCTAATTTTGATAGCCTTTCATGTCATTCCTGCTTGACCCTAAGTACTGGAAGATTGCCTTTCAGTTTACAGAATCAGACCTGATTCCCGCTCTACTGTTCGCTTTAGCAGTTGTATTGCTGCTTTGGTGGTTTTTACTGGTGTGCCACCGAGTCATCATTCCCAAACCCAGCAAAAAAAAACCCGAATTACCCGAGCCTCAGGGTCCATTCCCTCCTGTCTCAATCGTGGTTGCAGCTCACAATGAATACCAAAATCTGGAGCAAAACCTAGACAGTTGGCTGCAGCAAGACTACCCTGAATTTGAAGTGGTGGTCATCGATGATCGAAGCACCGACGACAGCCACCTAGTCTTGCTTAGAAAATCTCAAGAAGACGCGAAGCTGAAAATCGTTCATCTCGATCCCGATTACGTTCGAAACGGAGGAAAGAAACTCGCCCTGACTTTGGGTTTTAAAAAGGCACAATTTCACCATTTCATATTGACCGATGCCGATTGCCAACCTGCCTCTGATCAGTGGTTGAAGCACATGTGTCAAGAATTCAAGCCGGGCATAGACCTGGTCATTGCCCCTTCGCCCCTTCGCGTTAAAACTGGTTTTTTAGGCGGGGTAATTCACTTTGAAACGCTCTTGACTCATCTGCATTTCCTGGGATGGGCATTGAGACGATCACCCTATATGGGGTTGGGTCGCAACTTGGCCTATACACGTCAAGCTTACGACCGAGTCGGTGGATTTTCCGAACATCATCACATCCCTGCAGGTGACGATGATTTGTTTGTCCAATCCACATCAAATGACTCAAACACCGCTGTGGTCTTGCGTTCAGAGGCCTTTACCAGCAGCCCGGGTGCACGAAATTGGAAGGCCTACACCAAACAAAAAATGAGGCACCTATGGGTGGGCAAAATGTATCCCTCTTCGGTGGGCCGAAAGCTCAGTCTATTCCCGATTTCACAGTTGGCACTGTTTGTCAGCCTCATTTTTTGGTGGGTTCAGTCAGCCGGCTGGGTATATCCTGCTTTGGCGACTATTCTATCCTTCACTAGCCTCTGGATCATCTTTCACCGCAAAGGCAAACAATTGGGCATGACTCAATTCAATCGCCTGTTCCCCATTCACTTAGCCTTCTATTCGCTTTGGTATTTGTACATGGGTGTCCGGGTATTTTTTACACGCAGAATCGTATGGTAGGACCTGAAATCATATCAACGTATTTCCCTTTTTCAGAAAAGCAGCTTTCTCAGATCGACCAATTGTTCGATTTGTACAGTTTTCACAATGCCCGAGTCAATGTGATTTCGCGCAAGGACATGGACAATTTCTACATTCACCACGTCTTGCACGGCATGGCTATGGCCAAATATTGTCGCTTTGGTCCAGATGAGGAATTCGTAGACATTGGCACTGGCGGCGGATTTCCCGGCATACCCTTAGCCATCGCCTTCCCTAAAACCCATTTCACCTTGTGTGATTCCATTGGAAAGAAGATTAAAGTGGTCAAAACCATTGCCGAAGAACTGGGATTGAAAAACGTCGAGGCCATCCAATCCAGAACCGAGCAATTGAACCGCAAATTCGATGGAGCAACTGCCAGAGCCGTGGCTCCAGCCAAATCACTCATGGAATGGATGCAAGGTCAATTCAAAGGGGCTCCCCGCATGTACTTGCTCAAGGGAGGCGATTTGGATCAAGAAGCACAAGACCTGATGCAATTGGCTCCCAATAGCCCTCTGCGAATCCAAGAGCTATCCGAATTGTACCCCAGCTTGGAGTTTTTTGAAACCAAAAAGCTAATGATCCTAGGTCAGAACTAAGCCATGAAGGATTTAGCCTTGTCCAAGGCTTTGTCCAAACCTTCAACGAGTTTGCCTCCAGCTGTAGCAAAGAAGGGCTGACCTCCGCCACCGCCTTGAATCTCTTTACCGCACTCGCGAACCCATTGAGAGGCATTCCAGCCCTTTTCAGCCACCCATTTCTCGTCAATGTAAAAGGCCAAACCGGGTTTTGCAGCGGCTTCAAAGGCCAGCAATACCACAGGGTTTTCCAACTCTTGCTTCAATTGAAAACATAGTTGCTTGGCCGCGTCGGCACTGGGTAAATGCAAGTTGGCTGCCACCAAGGAGATCCCATTGACCTGTTCAGCTGATTGCAACAAAGACTGTTTAACCTGTTTGACTTGTTCGGCTTCGAATTGTTCCAGTTGTTTTTTCAGAGCCGACAACTCTTCTTGGGCCTTGTTCCAAGCGGCAATGGGATCGTTGGGATGGCCCATGGCGGCTTCCAAAGCGCTCAGGCGTGCCAATCGCTCGTTGGTATCACGCATAGCGGCTTCTTGAGTGATGGCTTCAATCCTTCTCACTCCAGCTGCTACACTGCTTTCAGCGGTCAATTTGAACAACTGAATGTCTCGGCTATTGGGAACATGCGTTCCTCCACAAAGCTCAATCGAGTATTGGCGATCAAATACGATAACCCGAACGGAATCACCGTATTTCTCACCAAATAGAGCCATAGCTCCCATTTGTTTGGCTTCTTCAATGGGCATATCTCTCAACTCCTCCAAGGCCAAGCTGGCTTGAATTTGCTGATTGACCCGGTCTTCAACTCGTTGCAACTCCTGCTCACTGAGCTTGGCAAAGTGAGAGAAATCAAAACGCAATTGCTTCTCGTTGACCAAAGACCCTTTCTGAGCGACATGGTCACCCAACACTTCGCGCAAGGCAGAGTGCAACAAATGGGTAGCACTGTGGTTGCAGGATATGGCTTGACGGCGCGTTGCATCCACCTTCGCCAAAAAGGCTTGATTCGGGTTATTTGGCATCGCATCGCAAATGGCGATGTGCAATTTGTTCTCCTTCTGGGTATCGAGAATGCGAATCACTTGACCGTCTTCTTGACCGATCAAGGTTCCTGAATCGCCGACCTGCCCGCCGCTTTCAGCATAGAAAGGAGTCTGACTCAACACCAGTTGAATTTGTTTCTTTCCTTTGAATTCAACGGTTCTGAATCGGCTGATCGATGTAGTGGATTCCAACTGATCGTAACCGATGAATTCCTCATCGCTGTCTTGGACGGTATTCCAATCACCTGTTGCCTTGGCGGCATCGGCACGGCTGCGTGATTTCTGCTCTTGCAGAGCGGCTTCAAATCCTTGGGTATCGACCTGAAGTCCATTCTCACGGGCAATGAGTTCGGTCAGATCGAAGGGAAAGCCGAAGGTATCGTACAATTCGAAAGCCATGGTCCCTGAAATATGGGAACCTGGGCTTTGAGCCAAGAAGGAATGAATACGTGACATCCCCGTAGCCAAAGTGCGGAAGAAACTCAACTCCTCTTCGCGAATCACTTTTGAAACAAAGTCTTGTTGTTGAGCGAGTTCAGGGAAGGCATCGGCGAAGAATTGACTCAAATCGGGCACCAATTCGCACAAAAAGGGTTGTTGCAGATTCAAGTAGCTGTACCCGTAGCGAACGGCACGGCGCAAGATGCGTCGAATGACATAACCGGCACCGGCGTTGGAAGGCAATTGGCCATCGGCAATGCATAAGGCAACGGCGCGCACGTGGTCGGCGATGACTCGAAAAGCAATGTCGTTTTCTTCCTTATCGCCATATGAATGGCCACTCAATTGGCCCGTTTTGGCAATGAGGTACTGGAAAATATCGGTATCGTAGTTGCTGCTTTTACCTTGTATGGCGCGGGTCAAGCGCTCAAAACCCATTCCCGTATCCACGTGTTGGGCAGGCAACTTCACTAGAGAACCATTGGCCTGGCGATTGAACTCCATGAAAACTAGGTTCCAAATCTCAATCACCTCAGGATGATCTTTATTGACCAAGCTCGCACCATCAACAGCAGCCCGCTCTTCAGCACTGCGCATGTCAAAGTGAATCTCCGTACAGGGACCACATGGGCCAGTGTCTCCCATTTCCCAGAAGTTGTCTTTCTTGTTGCCGTTGATGATTCGGTTGGTAGGAACCCACTTTATCCAGCGATCATATGCCTCTTGATCAAAGGGCACATTCGAGGCTGAATCTCCCTCAAAAACCGTAACAAACAACTGTTCTTCGGGCAAGCCATAAACTTGGGTTAGCAATTCCCAAGCCCAGTCAATGGCATCGACTTTGAAATAGTCTCCAAAACTCCAGTTGCCCAGCATTTCGAACATGGTGTGGTGATAATGGTCATGCCCAACTTCGTCCAAATCGTTGTGCTTGCCGCTAACGCGCAAGCATTTCTGGGTATCGGCTACACGTTTTTGCGAGGCTTCAGCATTGCCCAAGAAATAGTCTTTGAATTGATTCATGCCCGCATTGGTGAACATCAAGGTGGGATCACCTTTGACCACAATGGGTGCCGAAGGGACTATTTTATGCCCTTTTTGGGCAAAGAATTCCAAGTATTTGGCCCGTATCTCTGAGCTGCTGATTGCCATACGGCTGCAAAGATACACAAGGGCCCTTGCCTACTAAAAAAAAAGGCACCCGAAGGTGCCCTTTCAAAGGAGCTTGTGCAAAGGCTTTAAGCTTGAGCTCTCATCACAGGAGCAGCAGCCTTGATTTCTTCGCTGGAGCCTTCTGCAAATTTTTCAAAATTGTCATTGAACAACTGAGCCAATTTATCGCATTGAGCATCATAAGCATCAGAATCAGCCCAAGTATGACGAGGATTCAACAACTCAGTCGGCACATTAGGACATGATTCGGGCATGTATACACCAAAGACAGGGTGCTGCTCAAAGCTACCCACCAACTCTCCTTCCAAAGCGGCAGTGATCATAGCGCGGGTGTACTTCAATTTCATGCGCTCGCCTACTCCGTAAGGGCCTCCGGTCCAACCCGTGTTGACCAACCAAACATTGATATGGGAATTTTGCTTGAGTTTTTCACCCAACATTTGGGCGTATTTGGCGGGATGCAAGGGCAAAAAGGCTTGACCAAAGCAGGCGGAGAAGGTCGCCTGTGGCTCTGTGACACCGGCTTCTGTTCCCGCTACCTTGGCTGTGTATCCGCTGATGAAATGATACATGGCTTGATCGGGGCTCAATTTGCTAATGGGAGGCAGTACACCAAAGGCATCAGCCGTCAAGAAGAAGATGTTCTCGGGTGCTTTGCCTATAGAAGGAATGGCTATGCCATCGATGTGGTCGATGGGGTAAGCCACTCGGGTGTTTTCCGTCACGCTGATGTCCTCGTAATTCGGAACATCAGAACCTTCGAAGAAACGAACGTTCTCCACCAAGGCTCCCGGCTTGATGGCATTCCAGATTTGGGGTTCTTTTTCTTCGGTCAATCCCACGCACTTGGCGTAGCACCCCCCTTCAAAGTTGAACACCGTATCCTGGCTCCAACCGTGTTCGTCATCGCCAATCAAAGCGCGCTGAGGGTCTGCAGACAAAGTGGTTTTACCCGTACCTGACAGACCAAAGAACACCGCTGTATCTCCTTTTTGACCTATGTTGGTACTGCAGTGCATGGACAATACTCCACGCTCTTGGGGCAAGATGTAATTCAAGACCCCGAAAATTCCTTTCTTGATTTCACCGGTGTAACCGCTGCCTCCAATCAAAATGATCTTACGACTCATGGATACTATGGTAAAGTTATGCTGACGTGTACCGTCTCTTTGCGGGTCAGCCATGAAACTCGGCACGGCCAAAATCAACCACTCAGTCGGCGCCGAAGCAACTTCTGCCTCACTGGGGCGCAGAAACAAGTTCTTGGCGAACAGGTTCTGGTAGGCGCTTTCTGTAATCACCTGAATGTTCAAACGATATTCATCATCAGCACAGGCATAGGCGTGACGTGAATACAAGGCCTTGCCCTCCAAATGCTCACACATGCGAGCCAACAAAGCATCGAACTTCTCAGGCTCGAAGGCTTGGTTGACGGGACCCCACCAAACAGTATCGGCGGTGAGCTCGTCTTTCACCATAAACTTGTCTTTGGGGCTGCGACCGGTAAACTCACCGGTATCAGCGGCCAAAGCACCTTTGTCTGTGAGTCGGCCTTCGCCTGTTGAAATCGCCAAGTCAATTAATTCTTGGGTGCTTAGATTGTCATAAACCTGGTTGGCTCGGTTTTTAATTCCCGCAATCAGTTCGGCATTATTCATGAAGAATCAGATAAATTTGAATACAGGTACAAAGGTACCCCGAGCAATCGGGCTACTGCCTACTTCGCAACCGCAAACAACCTTTTGACTTACGCACAGATAAAACACCAAAATTGAAGCCTCAATTCCCCCCTAGACATTTGAAAACCTTGAATTTAAACCCATCGACATCTACTAAAAGTGTTTTCATGACACTTCGCAGGTTGTGCATTATTTTTTTGTTATTCTTTTCCCAAATTTGTCGGCTTGGGGCCCAATCTTACTCCGTAAATTGGACTCGAGATGCCAGCATTTGGGGCGTTTCCGCTCTTCATTACGCCATCAATAAGCAATGGGAAAATAGAGTACCCATTGAAGGGAACTATTGGCGTATCATTGGCATTGACAAATGGGCCCCGACTGAATTGCGCAAACCCTATGCTTGGGCCTCTGACAATACCAAAACCGCTTGCTTTGCCAGCTTCGCGGCCATGGGCTTCTTTTTACCAACTCAGGATCGCATTCAATACTGGCAAATAGGCGCCCAGAATGTGCTCATTGCGGGCAATATCACCCAAAGCATCAAATTGACAGCCCGACGAGCTAGACCCTTCAATCAACCTGGCTATTCATACGATCACCGGGATCAATTTTATAGCTTCATCAGCGGCCATAGTTCGACCACCGCGGCGGCTGCAACCACCGCCATTTTGGCCATGCGTTCTCAACCCGATTTGAAGATGGCCGCCAATGTCATTGCCATCGGCTCTGGAGCCTTAGCCCTTAGCACCGCGACCTTGCGTGTAGCTGCCGGCAAGCATTACCCCACAGACATTTTAGCGGGTATGGCTTTGGGAGTGGGAATCGCCGTTTTAAACCAAGCCATTCATGAACGTTTCTAAACTTTTTCTCTGTCTATTTGCTATAGTTTCATGTCAATCATCTACTGCCATGCAAGATCCTAAACCCACATTGAGTCATGCCGTACTAGCCGGCGGATGTTTTTGGTGCCTAGATGCGGTTTATCGCGAAATGAATGGCGTTGAAAATGTCATCAGCGGTTACAGCAACGGCTTGGTCAAGAATCCGACCTATCGAGAAGTATGCACCGGTAGAACGGGCTGTGCCGAAGTAGTTCGCATTGAATACGACAGCAGCGTAGTTAGCTATGCCGAATTGTTAGAAGTCTTTTGGCGCATTCACAATCCTACGACCTTGAACCGTCAAGGAAACGATGTAGGTACCCAATACCGCAGCGGTATTTTCTATGAAACTGAAGAACAACGATTGCTGGCCATTGCCAGTAAGGAAGCCGTAGAAGAATCGGGATTGTGGTCAGACCCTGTGGTGACCGTGATTGAACCCTTGATGGACTTCTCAGTGGCCGAAGACTATCACCAAGACTATTATCGTCAAAACCCAAACCAACCGTACTGCACCTTTGTGGTTGGCGAGAAAGTAAAGAAATTCAAGGAGCTCTTTGCCGAAAAGCAAAAGGCTCACTAACCTTTGGTCTTGTACCCTTGGGCTTGCAAATGCTGGCGCAATTTGTCCAGAATATCGCCCTGAATCATAATATCGCCATCTTTCGATGAACCACCGGTTCCAAAGTAATTCTTGAGCTTTCTCTCCAAAGCTTTGAGATCATCTGAGCGGCCAACAAAGTCCTTGACCACTACGCAAGGTTTGCCATTTCGCACTTCGCGGCGAACATACAACCGTTGTTGGTCAGGAGCTAGGGTTTCGGGCTCTTGCTCCGACTCGTATATATAATCGGGATTGGTACTGTAAACGACGCCGTTTTTGCCTTTGTTCTTGTTGCTCATGACTGGGTGTTTCTATGAATGACAGATGCCTGAGGCTGAGCTTGAGGCATTATGACCAAATCGTTGATATTGACATGCTTGGGTCGGCTCAATACCCAAGAAATGGCCTCTGCAATGTCTCGGGCTACCAGATTTTCAAACCCGTCGTATACACTGCTAGCCCGCCGGGAATCGCCTTCGAACCGAACCAGACTGAATTCAGTTTCTACGGCCCCTGGGTGAATGCCACAAACGCGAATGCCTACCGGAGCCAACTCCAAGCGCATGGCCTGGGTTAGCGCATCGACCGCATGCTTGGAAGCGCAGTAAACATTCCCATTATCATAGACCTGTTTGCCAGCGATGGAACCAATGTTTATGATGTCGCCTCTACCCCGCTCCCGCATGCCTTGTGCTACGGCCTTGCTCATGTACAGCAAGCCCTTTACATTGGTATCCAACATGGTGTTCCAATGCTCCAAAGAACCATCATAAAACTTCGACAAACCCAATGCCAGACCGGCATTATTCACCAAAACCTGAATGTCTTTCCAATTCTCTGGCAAATCGTTCACAAAGCGCTCACAGGCCTCAGGGTCACGAACATCAAAACTAGCCTGCAAGACCTCGCCATCTCCTGCACTCAAATCCAGAACCAAATCGTTCAAGCGCTTTGAGCGTCGACCGGTGATGATCAGTCGGTATCCATCTTGAAACAACAATTGAGCGGTAGCACGGCCAATGCCGCTGGTCGCTCCAGTAATCAATGCAATGGGCTTAGACATGGGCAATGGCGATCATATTGGGACTAAACAAAACTCCTTTCGTGCTACGACCCGTTGCAAACAAAGTCGCCTTTCGAATCAAGACATGAAGGCCATACAAAGGCTTTCTCAAGCATTCTTTCAAGGCACTTTGAGACGACATATCGGAAGGCACGATCTCAACGTGCCTAAATCCGACGGCTAACAAAACTTGCTCTAAACTCGAAGCATTCAAACGATTCTCATGGGTAAAATCACCGTGCGCAAACACTGAAGCCAAGCTGGAATCCATATTCGGCGTGCGAAGAATAAACCTACCGTTTTTCTTTAAGCTACTCTTAATAACTTGAAGCAAGTCAACCAATTCATCTTTGTTGAAATGTTCAATAATATCGGCAGCCAGCACCAAGTCCCACTGGGAGGAAGCTTTTTTGAGATGAACCAATGCATCGCCTTCCTGAACTTCTTGCAATCCCCAGGCATGGGCTTGAGCCACTTGTTCGGGCGAAAGATCCATTCCAATAAGGCGATGAAAGCCTTCTTCTTTCAATACGGCGAGCAGAGAACCTGATCCGCAGCCCAAATCAAAGACTTCAGCTTCGGTTGAAATAGAACGCAGCAAGGGCTTGATTTCCTTTCGAAAACGGCTTTTTTCACGCTCATGCAAACTCTTGGCATCTGTATGGGCCGCTCGACCACTTTGTGTGCTGTGATAATTGGCGTACAAAACCGACCGGTAATTCACACTCATGGGTTTTGATTTTTAAGGGGTATGTCAACGGCAATCATCAAAGAGGTCGCCGTACCCACCAAGCGATCTTCGCCATCGGGTTGAACATCGTACAACTCTCCTTCACAAAACAACAGGTTTTGCCCGGCTTTGCGCACCCGTCCAATCGCTTTCACACGAGCGCTGACAGAGGGGTTTAAGTAAGAAATTTTCAACTCGGCTGTTACAACATTCTTGCCAACGGGGGCCTGGGTATAAGCTGCGATGCCCGTTGAAACATCCAACAGTGAAGCCGTTACTCCACCATGCAAAAACCCGGTGTGCTGCAAATGCCTTTCTTCCACATCTAGCCAAACCTCTGCATACCCTTCTCTCAGTTCCCCTAGATTCATTCCCAGGTGATGGACAAAATGGTTCTCTTTGAGCCGAGAATCCATGTACGCTTTCAATTCGTTTAGGTCTTTCATTATTTGATGGGGTTGTATCCAGAAGCTTGCAAAATGCGAATAGCATCGCTTTGCTTCCAAAGGTCTTCCAGGGAAGAATTCGTCTGTTTCAAGTAGGCTTGCACCATTCTGTATCCGCTGAAATAGCCAATTTGCGGCGGACAATCGTTGGGAATCCCAGCTCCAAAGGTTTTGGTGCCCAAAGCAAAAAATCGCTTATAAGCGCTAAACTCAGTAGAATAAAGAAGTTGCTGATCTAAGTAGTAGCGCCAGATCTGTCCTTCATCGCTGTGCATATAATCCCACTCATCTTGGGTGTAACCAAACAATTGGTAAACGGGTTTATCGGGAAATACCGCTTCTACTGTGGTCCAGACCTTACCCCAGTGTATGGCTTCGTCAATCATGCGTCGACCCTGCTGGGGCTCAGAATGGATGTAGTGCAAGTAATGCGCCACCAACAAGGCGGGAATTTGGTCAGTATGATTGAAGCGCTTGAAGAATTGGGGCACCTCCAACAGGTCATACAGGGCGCAAGTATCATCCATAAACATTTCAGCGCTGTAGCCCAATTGCACCTGCCCATCGGCGGTATCGACATAGGTATTGTAGTTGCTGAATTGCGAAAAATAGGCCCAAAGTTCGGCATCGGGAGTTTGGGGGAGGGCTGTTTGCAAACGCGCCCAGGCTTCATTCAACTGGGGTTTGAAATCTTCGCTGCGGCCATAATGAGATTGCAAGGCTTTGAATACCGGCTTGTTGACTTCGAGCCAATAATTAAAGGGCTGAATGAGCTGCGGATAGATGCGGTCAGTCGGGGTTCCCGGCGGCAAATAGCGTTGGAAATCCATGATTCCATAAAACCAATTGTAGAAGAAAGAGCCATAATCCTCGCTCATATGCTGAAAATCAGCATCGCTGAGACCAGACTCAGCATAGGCGCTCAGCTCCCGCAATAGAGCGCGTTGGGGTATTTCTTTCACCTTGTCAGGATCCAATGTAACCGCCACTGGGCTGCCTGTTTGGGTGCAGGACTGAACAAAGCAGGCTACACTCAGAGCTCCCAATAGCCAGCAATTGCGGAAAATGTGTTTAGTTTGCATGGACGATTATGAAATCCCTTAAATACGTTGCTGCGATGGCTGCATTTGGCTTGTGTTTAATAACCGCTAACTCAGGTTATGCACAATCAAACCAGAAGGCCATGTTTGGTTTCAAAATTAGCCCAAACTTTTCGTGGGTAAAAATCATGGAAGGTCCGATGCAAAACAACGGTTTAGGATTGGGCTTCAGCTATGGCATTACGGGAGATTTCTCCTTGTTTGACAGCGAGAATTACTGGCTTTCCAGTGAATTGCAAATCACCACATTGCCGAGTAAAGTTTCCTACACGGGTGATTTATTGAAATCGACCGATTCGACTGACATGACTTACCAAGATGTGAGTTTTGATTACAGCATGCAGTATTTGCAACTGCCTATCAGCATAAAAATGCGCACCACGCGAGTAGATGGCATGGGATTTTGGTTCCAATTTGGATTGACCCCTTCCATTGCATTACAAAGCCGCGTAAGCACTCGTTGCAATCCTGAAATTTACAACGCCTTAGAAGGCATCAATTCCCACAAGCCCAACGAAACCACGAATTCGATCTACGACTTTGACGGAGGCGAGAACAAAACCAATACCAAACAGTTCATCGACGATGTAGCAGGTTTCCGACTACCGATGATTGTAGGAGCAGGATTCGAAAAGGAAATCGGTGGCAATGCCCTGTTTGTCGCAGGATTGCGTTTTGACAATGCATTCACTGACATGATGAAAGACAGCCGTGTTGTGGCTCGAAACAACATGCTCAGCATTCAAATGGGCGTGGTGTTCTAATGACCCAGATAGGCAATTCAGGCCTGCGAATTCGGCTGGCCCAGTTGAATTATAAAATTGGCGATTTCGAAGGGAATACCGCCAAAATGGCACAGAGTCTGTTTGAAGCCAAAGCTGACGGAATTGACCTAGTAGTTTTCTCGGAACTGGCCACCAGTGGGTACTGCCCTGACGATTTGCTGGATTATGCCCATTTTGCCGAGCGCTGCGAACAGGCCCTGGACGCAGTAGCCCAGTGCTGCTTTGGAATTGCAGCCATTGTAGGATCGGTTCAAATCAACCCCGAACCTCATGGTCGGCGCCTCATCAATTCGGCCGCTTTTTTGGCTCAGGGTAGAATTCAAGAAAGTGTCAGCAAGACTCTCCTACCCTCTTACGATGTATTTTCGGAACACCGCTATTTTGAACCGGCCCAGGACACCAAAATCGTGGAGTACAAGGGAGTCAAATTGGGTTTAGCCATTTGCGAAGACCTCTGGGATATATACAACGATTTTCAGTACCGAATTAGCCCAGGACAGCGTTTGAAAGATCTGGGGGCTGAAATCATTATCAATCCTTCGGCTTCACCCTTTCAATTGGGAAAACAAAGCTTGAGAAATCGGGTATTCGCCGGACAATTGAATCGATTTGGTCTTCCTGTCTTGTATGTCAATCAGGTCGGATTCCACACCGAACTTCTGTTTGACGGCGCCTCACGTGCGGTGGGTCATGGGGGCCAGGTATTGGTGCAATTGCCTTTCTTCGAAGAGGCCAGCGCTGATGTTCAATTGAATTTTGGCCTCCTAACAACCGAGAGCCAACTGGGCTTACCCCTTGAAATGGACGACATTCCCCTGTTGCACCGAGCTCTGGTTTTTGCATTGCAAGACTATTTCCGCAAAATGGGCTTTCAGAAAGCCACTTTGGGAGCTTCGGGCGGTATTGACTCGGCCGTGGTTCAGTGTTTGGCCGTTGAAGCTTTGGGTGCAGAAAACGTTACGGTATTGCTCATGCCCAGTGAATTTAGCTCCGATCATTCCGTATCAGATGCAGTAGCCTTGAGCGAAAACCTAGGCAATGAATACAAGAAATTGGACATCGCACCCATTTACAATACGCTACTGCAGCAACTGGAGCCTGTCTTTGGCGATAGCCCGTTTGGTTTGGCCGAAGAAAACCTTCAAGCCCGCACCCGAGGCTTGCTATTAATGGCCACTAGCAACAAGACAGGAGCTATCCTGTTGAACACATCCAATAAAAGCGAATTGGCCGTGGGCTATTCGACCCTGTATGGCGATTTGTGCGGCAGCCTTTCTTTGTTGGGAGACGTATACAAGCAACAAGTCTACGCCCTTGCCCACTACATCAATCGCGAAAACGAGATCATTCCTGAACACATCATCACCAAGGCACCCAGTGCGGAGCTGAGGCCCGGTCAGAAAGACTCTGATAGTTTGCCTGATTACAGCATATTGGACGAAATCATTCGAAAATATGTCGAGGATCAACAAGGAGCCCAAGAGATCATCGCCGACGGCTATGACCCCAACATGGTCAATAAGGTTTTGCAGTTGATCAATGGAGCCGAATACAAACGTTACCAGGCTCCTCCCATCGTTCGAGTGAGCAAAAAGTCGTTTGGAAAAGGCCGCAGAATGCCGTTGGTAGCCCAGTACTGACATGGCCTCGTCTAAATTCCCCTTATCTTTTTGGCTGCTCAGCACAGGGGCCTTGCTGTTTTTTGTCTCCTTCAACCTGGTATTGCCGGAATTGCCGAGCCATTTGAGAGAACTAGGAGGCGGTGACTATTTGGGATTGATCATACCCGTCTTCTCTTTGTCAGCCTTGGTTTCCAGGCCTTTGAGCGGTTACATCACCGATCAATGGGGCCGAAAATGGGCGCTAGTCGCAGGTACATTGTTTTGCATCTTGGCCGGTCTGTTGTATCCCTTTAGCGGAACTGTTTGGTTCTTTTTCATGGTTCGCATGATTCATGGTTTCTCAACGGGATTTACCCCCACTGGATTTGTCGCCTATGCGGGAGATGTCGTCGACCCTGCGCACCGAGGCAAAGCCATGGGTTGGTTGGGTCTATTCAACAACGCCGGCACCTCTATCGGTTATGGCGTAGGCGCATGGATTGTCGCCGACTTTGGCCGAGACGGGCTTTACACTGCCACGGCTCTTTCTGCTCTTTTGGCCTTGCTCTTATTCTCCCGTCTACCCGAGACCTTCAAAAGTGCAGAACCCCGCCCATTGGAGTTCAAGATTTCTCGTTGGCTTCACCGCGAGACCTTTTTGCCGGCTGTTCTCATGTTGTTGGTCTGTGTTAGCCTAGGATCTGTATTGACCATCATGCCCGATTACACCGAATTTCGGGGGTTTGACAACAAAGGATTGTTTTTGTCTCTGTACATCGCTGCATCCTTATTCGTACGATTGATCAGCGGAACCATCAGCGATCGTTTTGGACGCCCGCTTTCAGTGGCGATAGGAACTGGATTTCAAATCTTGTCTATGGCCGTTTTAATCGGAGTCAGCAACTCATGGGGATTCTGGGCTGGAGCCATATTGTACGGCTTGGGCCAAGGATTCAATGCCCCCGCCTTGTTTGCTTGGAGCAGCGACTTGAGTTCTAAAGAAAACAGGGGTTCTGCCACCGCTATGCTGTTCATGGCCTTGGAGACAGGAATTATAATAGGGGGATTGGCCGCCGGATTTTTGGTCACTCGTGGCCTGGGCTATTCCAGCGCTTTTGCCCTCAATGGCCTTTGTTTTGTCCTGGCCTTTGGGTGGGCTCTTCAAGAAACCCTCAAAACCCGGAATCGGGCTCATAGTTGATGTTACGCAACAACCAATCAACGTCTTCTAACCAGGCATTGTGTCCATTGTAGCCCTTGAAAATGAAGTTGACAAACTCCATTTCCGTTTTTGGGGCCCTTCCTTTTCGTTTTTGAAACCGCTTCAGATGGTCTTCGAGAAAGTAATCGAAATCAAGAACACAGTCCCACCAATGGCGAAAAATCGCATATCCGGTCGGACTTTTACCTATGGCCGTAGTTGGACGTCGTTTGGGAAATCGCATGCCCACCAAATTGTTGTATAGGCGCCCGTATTTGGACAAGTGCCCATCTGTTCCACTTTCTTCAATTTTTAAGACGATGAACATGTGAGCCCAAGTATCCAATACCGTTTTGGAGACGGTGTAAATATCACGAGCCCTGGGTACTGCATTCAAAGGCAAGGTCAAGCTATCATAGTACAGACTATCACCTTTGATCACCACTGGAGTGAGCATGGGGTCACCTGATTCCCTTTTGTTGTGTCGGTAGTTGGCGTCCCAGTAACTCCATCCGATCAAAAACAGTGAAAAGGCTCCGAATAATGCAAATGTTCTCATGCTTGAGCGGGTTTGTTTCCAAATCCAGTGCCACTAAGGGCCGTTCCCATGGATTTGGAAATGTTCAACTTGATCCCGTTCAAATGTAGCAAATAACTCATGAGATGCTCCTGCTCCTCGCCTTCAGCAGTCTCGAGCATGAACAAAGCTTCTTGGATATCTTTTTCCACTTTGATGCGCTTCCAATTGGCCACTATGGCTTCAATGGACTGCACAATTTGAACAGAATCTGATTCTTCTTTGATGTAGATGTAATGTTCTTCGAAAGTGGGCGACAAGACATACTGTCGAGACAGCACATCGGCAGCCCAGGCAGACACCTGCGCTTCCTCGTGATGAATGTAAAATGACGGTTCTGGCCAACGATTCGCCAATTCTGTGTCTTTGTTTCGTACCCTGAAGCTCAACATATCGGTCCAGATTCGTTGAAAGAGTTCTGTCTTCAGCAAATCCCCCAACTGATCTTTTGCCTCTTCTCCATCCAAAATGGAATCCAGTGTGTAATCCAATACCGACTGCCCAGATTTGAGCTCTTGGTTGCCATACAGCAGGAACAATCGGAATAAGGCGGCCTCTTGATGACGTTCCGAAAAAGCATCTTCGGGCAAGACCCAAGCACCTTGGCCCAGCAGAGAGCCAGCCTGCTTGACCAAGGCATCGCTATTCTTATCGTCTCGCAACGATTTGCGCAGCAACAGACCCAATTCCTGGGTCAACACCGCCTCTTCCACTTGACAAATGGCCGCCAATTGACGAGTCAATACAGAGCGCTTGATACTGTCAGAGATCAAGGAAACGGATTGCAAAACGTCTTTGATGGCTTCGCTTTTTTTGATAGGATCACCGGCTGCTTGATCCAATAACAGTTGGGCTTTAAAGAAGATGAAATTCTGGGCTTCCTCTTTGATGTATTCCCCAAAGGCCTCTCCGCCCAATTTCTGACAAAAAGAATCAGGGTCCTCTCCTTGGGGCAGGGCTACCACTTTGACATTCAAAGACTCGGCAAGCAGCAAATCAATACCCCTCAATGAAGCCTTGATACCGGCGGCATCGCCATCATACAAAACAGTAATGTTGGCCGAGAACTTCCTGATCAATTTGATTTGCCCAGGAGTCAGAGCGGTTCCACTACTGGCAACGGCATTTCGAATTCCCGATTGCCATAGGGTAATCACATCGGTATAGCCTTCCACCAAATAGGTATTATCCTCCTTGCCGATGGCCTGTTTAGCCTCAAACACTCCGTACAAGAAATCACTCTTCTTGTACAGTTCTGTCTCTGGAGAATTGACGTATTTCGGCGAATTCTCGGCCTTGTCCATTTTGCGGCCGGCGAACCCTACGATTTTTCCAGATGGGGTTTTCAAAGGAAAAATGACGCGACCCCGGTACAAATCGTACCAGTTGCCTTTGTCATTCTGCTTGACCAAACCCACCTCTTGCAGTTTTTCTTTCTTGTACCCTTTTGCCTCAGCGTCTTTGAGCAAGGCATCCCAAGCACTTGGGCTGTAACCCAGGCCCCAATAGGAACGAGTTTCCTTGCTGTATCCACGCTCTTTGAAGTAAGACAAGCCGATGGCTCCTTCTTCCGTATCGTTGAGTTGCTGCTGAAAAAAGCCCTGCGCGTAATCCAAAACGACTTGCAACCCTTCCTTGCGACGTTGAAGTTCCTGGTACTGATCATCGTCCAGGCGGTTACCGGTTTCGATGAGTTCCACTCCGTAACGTTCAGCTAGCTGCCGGGCTGCCTCGACGAAGGTGACATTCTCGATTTCTCTAACAAATTGGATGGCATTGCCTCCTTTGTTGCAACCAAAGCACTTATAAATGCCCATCGACGGGGTCACCGAGAAGGAAGGTGTTTTTTCGTCGTGAAAGGGACACAGCCCTGTGTAGCGAGAACCCGACTTTCTCAAGGTCACGTAGTCACCGACCACCTGTTCGATGGCCACGACACTAAGCAACTGATCTAAGGAGTTTTCGGTAATCACGGGCAATGCCTAATTTTGGAAAGGAATGGACTGCAAATTAGCCGTCAATTGGACCAAAATCAAACCATGATTACAAAAAGTGAATTGCAAAACCGAGCTCTCGAATTGCAGCCAAGACTGGTAGAGATTCGGCGTCAGATACACGCCAACCCTGAGCTCTCTTTTCAGGAGTACGAAACGGCCAAGTTGATTGAGTCCTATTTGCAAAACGAATTGGGCCTAAAAACCCAGCGCATGGCCAATACGGGTGTTGTCGCTCTGATTGAAGGCCAAAACCCAGGATCAAAAGTCGTGGGGTTGCGCGCTGACATGGATGCCTTGCCCATCGTTGAGGTAGAAGATGGTCGACCTTATCGTTCGAAAAATGAAGGCGTCATGCACGCCTGCGGCCATGATGTTCACAGCACTTGCTTGCTGGGTGCAGCCACTCTCTTGCAGGAACGCCGGCATGAATTTTCAGGAACCGTCAAATTGGTCTTTCAGCCGGGAGAAGAAAAATTACCCGGTGGGGCCTCCCTGCTCATTGAGGAAGGAGTATTGAACAATCCGCCGGTTGACGCCATGATCGGCCAACACGTCATGCCCCGCATTCAAACCGGAAAAACGGGCTTCAGACCTGGCTTGTACATGGCCTCTACCGATGAAATTTACATCACTGTACACGGCAAAGGCGGCCATGGGGCTATGCCCCAATTCGCTTTGGACCCTGTTCTGATGACTTCCCACATGATTGTCGCACTGCAACAAGTGGTATCTCGCTTTGCCGACCCATCAGTACCCAGTGTTTTGAGTTTTGGAAAGGTAACAGCTGCAGGCGCCACCAACGTCATTCCATCCAAAGTTGACATAGAAGGTACTTTCCGAACGCTCAACGAGACTTGGAGATCCGAAGCGCACGAACACATCGAGCGCATAGCCAAAGGAGTGGTGGAAGGAATGGGCGGTACCGTTGATGTGCGCATCGTCAAAGGCTATCCCTTTTTGCATAATCACGAAACACTGACCATTGACTGCCAGCAAGATGCCCGAGATTACCTCGGCCAAGATCAGGTGGAAGACTTGGGCATCTGGATGGCCGCTGAAGATTTCTCTTACTATTCTCAGGCAGCTCCCAGTTGTTTTTACCGTTTGGGAACTTGGACAGAAGCAAAAAACACAGGTTTCAGTGTGCACCACGCTTCTTTTGATGTAGACGAAGAGGCCATAACTGTAGGGTCTGGATTGATGGCTTTCCTGGCCATTCAAGAATTGAATCGCCCTAAACGCATGAAGTAATTAAGCCCCGATGGTGTTGCAAAGGGCGTCGATTGCGGCGTCCCAAATGCTAGCAGCCATCTCCTCTTCCCCATCGTTGACAAATTCGGTGATGATGAGTTCGACATCGCCTGTGATGTCGTCTTGATCGATCCGGAATTCCATGTATTCGTTTGCATTGGCCGAACCTTCCATGTTGAATTTCACGTATTTATTGGTGACGTTTCGAACCATCACAGCTCTACTTTCGGTACCGTCTTCCCATTTGAATTTATATTTGGCGCCTGCGGCTACTTCGACATGGTCAGCGAACCAGCTCTGCAATCCGGAAGGAGTAGAAATGTATTGGTATAGAATATTGGCTGAAGATCTCAACGGATATTCCAGTTCCAATTTCAATCGATTGCTTTTCTTGGCTGCCATACTCTGCTGCGTTTTGTTGCAAAAAAACCATTTCAAAGGGAAAAACAAAATTTTGAAAAATTATAGTCATTTATCTTTGTGAGGATGACGCGCTCCCTGTTCATACGAACGGTTCTTGTAGGTCTTGTTGTGGCTTGCTTTTCCTTGTTATTCCGAACCGAATTGGAGTGGAGCCAATGGGTGCAATTGAATGGCAATTCCACTTGGGACAAACCCCTGCAACTCATTTCCTGGACCGGAGAATGGTTTTGGGTAACGTTGGGTATTTTGTCCCTTTTCACTTGGCGGTTTCGATTGGGATTTTGGGCCTTGGCCATCTTTGCATTGGAATCAGGGTTAGCCCAATCGCTAAAAAGAATCATACAGGCCCCTCGGCCAGCTAGCTTGGACGCTTGGACATTGCGTCCCATAGAGGGTGAAACCTTTCAACTTCAACTGGCCATGCCATCCGGACATACAGCCTCCAGTGTATTGGCCCTGTTTTTCTTGGCTAGTCATCCTGCCTTTCAGCGCAAGCCTCTCCAAGTTGGACTGGGTCTATGGGCACTGGCCATTGCTTACAGTCGAATTTATTTGGGCCAGCACAGCCTTGACGATGTGATGTGGGGAGCTTTGCTCGGCCTGTTCACGTGTTGGGTTTTTGAACAGCGGCATCAGTCGCAGGTTAAACAGTGGATTGAATCATGAAAAAATCGACCCTTCACGGTTGGTTGACCTTAGGAACTGTATTGGTCCTTTTGCCAGGATTGTTCGGATTGGGACTATTTGATTGGGACGAATTGAATTTTGCCGAATCGACCCGAGAAATGGTTTCCAGCGGGAATTACCTGTACAATTCCATGCAGTTCGAACCCTTTTGGGAAAAACCACCCTTGTTCAATTGGCTGCAGCTGCCGTTTGTACTGGCTTTGGGATCGGCCGATTGGGTGTATCGTCTGCCCAATATCCTCTCTGCTATTTTGGCGGTAAATTTGAGTTACCACATAGGCTTCACCTTGGGGAAACGAATGTTGGGAAGCTTTTGGGCCTTGAGCACCCTGGCCACTTTTGCGCCCTATTTCTATTGGAAGTCGGGATTGATCGACCCCTGGTTCAATTTGCTGATTGTTGCCGCCTTGTGGAAGTGGTTTCGCATGGGCCAAACTCAAAGAGCCGGAGAAAGACCGCACAGAGACTACGCTTTGTCAGGCCTATTCTTGGGCTTAGCCATTCTCACCAAAGGGCCGGTCGCCGGTCTCCTATTCGGATTGAGCATTGGGTTTGTGGTATTGAAAAATAATCGGTGGAATGAACTCTTTCACCCGGGAATGGGCTTATTCCTTTTATCGGCATTGCTGCCTGTTTTCGCCTGGTTAGCGCCCGTGTATTGGAACTTGGGGTCTGATTTTTTGGTGCATTTTATCGGGTACCAGCTTCATTTGGCCGCCGGTCAATTCGAGTGGCACAATCAGCCTTGGTTCTACCATGCTCTAATTCTGTTTTTCTTGTGTTTCCCCTCTTCCAGCTTGGCCCTACCCTTCTTGTTTAACTCCAAAGAAGACAGCCGAGATTTTGGCTTGTGGTTCCCTTACATGCGCAGCTTGTTTTGGGTGGTGTTGATTTTGTTCTCGATCGTGGAAACCAAGATCATCCATTATTCGAGTCTGTGTTGGTGGCCACTTTCTTTTTTCGGCGCCTATACCGTCTACCAATGGCATACCAACCGTCGCAAGATCAACTGGATCTTGCATCTCTTACTGGCAATTTCAGGCTTTCTATTGGCCGCTCTCATCTTTCTTATTCCGTGGCTGTGGGGATTGAAACAGATTCCGACCGAGTGGGTACTGCATTTGGATTTGTATTCCGCTAGCATTGTCAAATACTCTCCCTATTGGCATTGGAGCACCCTAATTCCGGGTCTTTTGATGACCCTTTATCTGGCTTTTTACGTGGTTCGTACGGTTGGACAACGCGCTTGGCATCCGGCGGTATTGTACGCGTTAAGCTTGGGAACCGCCGTATTGGTTTCAGCCCTGATTGTCCCTGCAGCAGAAACCTCTCTTCAGAGCCCTATACGCGAGGAATTGAAAACATTGAAAAGCCAAAACGCTTCGGTTGAACTGTGGGGTTTCAAGTCATACGCTCTGCCCTTTTGGTCGGAATGGACGAGTAAGGATTGCATAGACAGCACGAAATGGAGCCATCCCCATTTCTTGAATCAGTGCCGTGAAAAAGCCGAAGCAGAAAACACCATTCAATCAACGGGATTTCATCTGTACCCCAATAGAACGGCTCGAATGACCTACTTCCAGGATGGTCCTTGCTTGGGAAACAAACAGTACGTTATTACCCGAGCCGATTTCAAGCCTGACTGGTTCTTCAAACAGAAATTTACCGCTGTCAAACCTCTTGGCGGATATTGGCTCTGGAAACGCAACTGTGCACAAATTGAATAGCATTTCAAGTTCTCGAGGCTTAATATTGCCTTGAACCTCGGTTCACTTTATGCTACATCAAAAACCTTGTGTACTCATATCAGATTGGGAATGGGGTGCCGGCAAACAGGGCACTAGCAAAGGGCCAGACACTGTCATTAAGCTCAGTGAATCGGCTGGATTTCCTTTTTTCAACAATCACACCATCACTTACATAAGACAAGAACAAATCATCGATTTGGACGAGTCTCCCATGCCTTTTTTGAAGAATGGGCAACAGTTGTATGAACACCAAAAGCGGCTTTGCAAAGCCACATACGACCTCAACAACCAAGGTTGCAAGGTTCTGATTCTAACCGGAGACCATTCGAATGCCATTGGCGGATTGAGCGGCCTGTGCAAGGCCAGAGAAGGCAAAAATGTAGGGGTCATTTGGATTGATGCCCACATGGATTTGCACAGCCCCTACACCACACCAAGCGGCAACGTTCACGGAATGTCTATGAACGCCATTTTGGGCGATGACAATGTGGAATTTGCGTCGAACGCCATTGATACCGTTAGCGCTGATACTTGGCAAAAAACCAAGCAGCTCAAGCACCAAAACGGAGAAAAAAACCGCGTCAAGCCCAATCACATTGTGTACATCGGTGTGCGTGACTTCGAACGACAGGAAGAAGCCTTGGTTCAGAAACACGATATACGCTGTTACTATCCAGAAGACATTGCCGAAAAAGGAATGTCAGCCATTCTAGCAGAGACCTTGGATTACTTGGAAGACTGCGATTACCTGTATGTCAGCTTTGATGTGGACAGCATGGACCCCAGCATCTCTTTAGGTACAGGAACACCCGTTCCCGATGGTCTCAATCTGCAAGATAGCGAAACCGTTTTGAGCACCTTTTGGAAACACCCCAAAACCCAAGTTCTGGAAATCACCGAGGTCAATCCTACCCTAGAGTCAGACAACGAAATGGCCAAAGCCGTAGCCGGGCTGATACATCGTTCGTTTGGAAATTCTTAGCCGACATTCAGCAACCACTGGGCGGTATCAATTCCATCGGCATAATCAAATAGACCGGGACATTGCGTGGTTCCCAATGGCGTAGCACCCTTGATTTCTGGCATGTTGGATGAAATGCACTGTATCTCATCTGACAGGGATTTCAATTCCTGATTCAACTCATCCAAAGAGGTGTAAAACTGATAATTCAACATTCCTACTGGAGCGTGCAACTGTTCGCGTTCCTTGAGAATGGAATAACCTGAATCGATGTGAGGATCTAGGTTCATCAAGAGCAAGGCCTTGTGGTAGTGGTAGTTGTTGACGTATTTATGGTGAAGGGCCAATACATTGAAAACCGGCTCCCATACGGGCAACAGGGTCTCAAACGAATAGCCTTTTGGCAAGTACAGTTTGGATACGCTTCGACAACCCAATCCGTAATACTGGAACACATCGCGACCCAAGGCCAATAGTTCTTCGGGAGTTTCCTGGCCCGAAAGAACAGCCACACTGCTGCGGTTGTGGCGAATCAAATGGGGGATGTCACGAAAAAAATGGGCAAAATGCCGTGCTGTCTGATTGCTTCCTGTAACTATGGCCGCATCGAGTTGCTGAAGGGTTTCTACCCATTCTACCCGATCGGACCAGATGGGGTCGTATTGAGCGGCTTTTTTCAAGAGCATTTTGGGCAATTCGGTATCATCTGTAGAGGCTTTCGCGAGAACACGGTATCCGCAGAGAACACCAGTTAAGACATCGTGTATCCCGACCAAGGGTATATTGCCGGCCAAAATCAACCCCAATCGCTTTTCCAAGAATGTCGGGCTACCATAGCGCTCCTCCCATTCAGCCGCGTGATCCTGGGAACTCATTGCATACCACTGATCCAGTGCAAAAGCGATAGAATTTTGGTCGAACCAGCGATTTTTGGATTCAGCCACTTGCATGCAGGCCATCCACTCTGGATCGTGTCGAAAGTCTTCCAAAGCCGTATGAATGGCCTTCCAGGCTGATGGGATTGAAATCATGCTGCAAATCTAGCCCCAAGGGCCATTACATTTGCGGTATGGCATTCAAAAAGCTCGCACTAGCCCTGTTCGCTCTCTGCTCGTTCGCAGCCCTTTCGGCCCAGTCCATTAGCCGTTGGCACATTGGTCCAGAAGCGGGATTAACCGTGGCCCGAACTTACAGTGGCGATACCCTACCGGCCGCTTACAGCAGCCGCAACAAAACGGGAGCGTACTTTCAACTCAATACCCAGTATAATTTGAGCCCTGGAGCCAGTGTACAACTGGGCATTGGCCTTGTCAACAAGGGGTACAAGATCAACAACGACACCCTCGGTCTGAACACGGGAAGCCTAAGCCACAACAGCGGTAGCTTGAACATCCCCATCGGCCTAAGTCTGAGACAGTCTCTGAGTGGCAGCTCTTTCTTGACCGAAAAATTTGGCGTTTCGGGCAGTTGGCTTTTCAATACCGAAACCCAAACCTTTTTGAACGATCCCCGAGATACCGTTTTTCGTATTGTCCAAACCACTCCATCCAAATTTGTTCCCGCCTTTTATTTGGGATTCGCCATGGGTGGAACCGGTGAAAATGGCAACCGCTACGAGTTTGGTTTGTTGTATCAACAATCGCTTCGCCAAGAATCTGAACTAAGGGTGGAATCAGGAGAGTTTTGGAACCGCTCCTTCCCTCTTCAATACCGCGGCGGGTTTGTGCAATTTCGATTCACCTATTTGTTCGACTTGGAGAACTTCAAGAAATCAGACGAGTATTTCTACTAAAAATCTGCCCACCTGTATTGTTAGATTAATCTAACTTATTAGATTTGTTCCTCTAACCGATGGAACATCTCGTTCATTTTTTCGACGGTATGCACCCCCTGATGCAGGGATTCAGTGCAGCGACCTTCACTTGGCTGATCACCGCCTTGGGTGCAGCGATGGTCTTTTTCATACCCTCGGTCAAACGCGCCTTCATGGATACCCTGCTGGGATTTACAGGAGGAGTTATGCTCGCAGCCAGTTTTTGGTCCCTGCTCAACCCCGCCATTCAAATGGCCGAACAAGACTGGCCCTCTCACTATGCTTGGGTTCCGGTTGGCATCGGATTCATGGGTGGGGCTTTGTTTATTTTCGCCCTTGACCAATGGCTTCCTCACCTTCACTTGAATGAACCCCTTGAGAAAAGCGAGGGCGTACAAACCAATTGGAGCCGAACCGTATTGCTAGTATTGGCCATTACTCTTCATAACATTCCTGAAGGACTCGCCGTAGGCGTCGCTTTTGGAGCTGTGGCCGAAGGTCTTCCCGGTGCTGATTTGGGAGCCGCCATTGCATTGGCTATTGGAATTGGCATCCAAGACTTTCCCGAAGGCCTGGCCGTATCCCTTCCTCTTCGGCGCTTCGGATTGTCCAAATGGAAATCCTTTTTGTGGGGACAGTTGAGCGGAGCTGTGGAACCTTTGGCCGCTCTATTGGGTGTTGGATTGGTCATGATCGCCGTTCCCATTCTCCCCTATGCCTTGGCATTTGCCGCGGGTGCCATGATCTATGTAGTCGTAGAAGAAGTCATTCCCGAGTCTCAGAAAGACGGGCATACGGACAAAGCCACCTTGGGATTGATGGTGGGCTTTTTGATCATGATGGCCCTGGATGTTGGATTGGGATGATCAGTGAACCCGATCGCCACGCAATTCCAATGATTGGATGACGGAAGCCTCGAATTCCAACCATTCAG
Source organism: Bacteroidota bacterium (assembly GCA_027621365.1). Classification (GTDB taxonomy): domain Bacteria; phylum Bacteroidota; class Bacteroidia; order NS11-12g; family UBA955; genus JALRLA01. Next base: position 39,181 of record JAQCBH010000017.1, read on the forward strand.
ACCAGCGCGATTTCACACGTTCAGCAGGGAAATAGGTTCGAGCCAAGTCCAAAAACATCCGGTAATGACCCGCTTCAGATACCATGAATTCATGGTAGAAATCACGTAGGGATTCATCGCTACAATGCAAGCTCAACAAACGAAATCTCTCGCAGCTTCGCGCTTCAATCAAAGCGCAGATCAATAGGTTTTCCAACAAGTGATCTTCCTTGCTTCCGCCCTTTTTGATAAAGGATTGCAGGGCCAACACGTATTCATCTTTGCGCTGTTTACCCAGTTCAAATCCGCGCTTTTTGAGTTCTTTTAATACCTTTCTAAAGTGACCCCATTCTTCAGCCACTACTGGGCTGACGGCATCTACCAATTCTACACGTTCGGAGAATCGAACAATCATCGAAATGCACTGAGTGGCCGCCTTTTGTTCACAAAAAGCGTGATCTGTGAGAATCTCCTCAATGCTCTTTTCGGCAATGTTGGCCCACCGAGGGTCAGTGGGCAGTTTAAGCCCTAACATAACCTAGCAAGCTTCGATTTTGTTGACTCGGTTTTGGTGGCGACCACCTTCAAACTCGGCCTCCAAATAAGCGCTCACGATTTCCATGGCTTTCTCAGTAGAAACAAAACGAGCGGGCAAACAGAGCACATTGGCATTGTTGTGTTGGCGAGCCAAAGCTCCCAATTCGGGTTCCCAACAAAGGGCTGCACGAACCGCATTGTGCTTGTTGGCCGTAATGCAGACCCCGTTACCAGACCCACAAACCAAAATACCCAAATCGCTTTGACCGGATTGTACGGCTTCGGCGACGGCATGGGCGAAATCGGGATAATCGCAACTTTCGCTGCTATCGGGGCCCATGTCTTGCAGATCATAGCCCTGTTCCAAAAGGCTTACGATAATTTCATTTTTCAATTCGAATCCGGCGTGATCCGAACCCAAGGCTATGCTCAATTTTTTCATGATTCTCTATTTTTTTCTACCCGTTTTGCCACGTAAATACCCACTACATACAAGCCCAACAAGGGTAGGCCTAACAGCAATTGGGAAAACATATCGGGAGAAGGTGTAGCGATACCCGCGATGATAAAAACGGCCACCGCCGCGTATCGCCAATATTTGATTAAAAACTCGGAGCTGATCATCCCAATGCGTGCCAAAACATAAATCAGCACGGGCAATTCAAATACCAAACCCGTGGCCAGACTCATGAACGACACAAAACCCGTAACACTGCTAATGGTGATGATGTTTTGGATCTGCTCATTCAAGGTGTATCCCAACAAGAAATTGGTCGCCAACGGCACCAATAAAAAATAGGAAAAGAAAACCCCGGCAAAGAAGAGCAGGCTGACGACAAAGAGAGAACGGCGGGTCTTGTTGATCTCTTTTTGGTTCAAGGCCGGTTTGACAAACAGCCAGAGCTGATGAACAACGACAGGAAAAGCGGCGACAAACCCCAGGGTAAAGGACATTTTAAATGCCGAAATAAACTGACCCTGAATCTGTTGAGATTGCATCACCAAGGCAGGTGGGGTCCAACACAAGGCATCAGAGCCCATGAAAAAACGACCCGCTTTGCAAAAGAATTCGTAGCCCCAGAATCCAGGAGTAAAAGGTCCTAGAACGACAACCTCGAAGATATCTTCAATGAAAACAAAGGCCGCTATGGAACCGATCAATACAGCCGCAGCCATGCGGACCAATCGCTTTCGCAATTCATCGACATGGTCGAAAAAACCCATGGTCTTTTCATGAGGGAATAATTCTTTGGGTTGATCCAGGGCCATGGTGGAATTACATCAGCATACCACCGCAAACCGACAAGGTTTGACCGGTCACATAGGTACTCAAGTCAGAGGCCAAGAACAAACAGGCATTGGCCACATCGTCTGTGCTGCCCGCGCGCTTCAAAGGAATGGTCTCTGCCCAGCTTTTCTTCACCTGCTCGTCCAATTCGGCCGTCATTTCGGTTTCGATGAATCCAGGAGCCACCGAATTGCATCGAATTCCGCGCGATCCAACCTCTTTAGCGACCGATTTGGTAAACCCAATCATACCGGCTTTTGAAGCTGCGTAATTGGCTTGACCGGCATTGCCCATCACACCGACCACAGAGGTCATGTTGATGATTGAACCCGATTTATTGCCCAAGAAGTGGCGCAAAAAGGCTTTGGTCAAGTTAAAGGCGCTCTTCAAATTGGTATTGATAACGGCATCCCACTGTTCTTCAGTCATGCGCATCAACAAGGTATCGCGGGTAATACCGGCATTGTTGATCAACACATCAACCTTGCCAAAATCAGCGAGAACCTGTGCAGCCAATGCTTCGCTTTCTGCAAAATCAGCGGCGTTGCTTTGATACCCGATGGCTTTGATGCCGTATTGGCTCATCAATTCAGCCTCAAAGGCTTTGGCTTTTTCTACCGACGAAGCAAAGGTGAACGCTATGTTGCAACCATTTTTGGCAAACAATTCGGCAATTCCTTTGCCTATTCCTCGAGATGCTCCTGTAATCAGAGCCGTTTTTCCGCTAAGCATGGGGCGAAATAAGAACCTGAAATCCAAAGTTCAAACTACTCGCATTGCCTATTTTCGCACAGAATGGCCGTATTTCTCGACAGCAGCATAGAATTTTTGAAGGGTGTAGGCCCTCAAAAAGCCGAAGCGTTGCGCTTGGAGTTGGGCATTCACACCATTGGCGACCTGCTGAGCCACTACCCTTTGCGCCACGAGGACCGGAGCAAAATTTACCAAGTACGCGACTTGACCAGCGACAATGTGCAAGTTCAATTGCAGGGCAA
>JAQCBH010000018.1 GCA_027621365.1 Bacteroidota bacterium
CTTGGGCGGAGTTGACCTCTTCATTCACTACCACGGCGCCTACCACAGCGACTATTTCGAAAGCATGGTTTGGTACCTCAAGCAATACGCCCCCCAGGCTCAAATCATCACCTTGTCTACCCAATTGCAAGACGACTTGAGCCAATTGGAAACCGACGAGGAAGGACGACGCAAAGCCTCATTTGTATTGGCCACTCCCCCCAGCATGACCCGCACACACTGATGACCAAACCCAATTTGTTCGAAAAACTCAACCAAATCAAAGCCTTCGTTTTTGACATTGACGGGGTCTTGACCAACGGCCAAGTACTGGTGACCGAAGAGGGCCAGCAGCTTCGCTCGGTGAACATCAAAGACGGGTACGCCTTGCAGCACGCCGTCAAATTGGGCTACAAAGTGGCCGTGATTTCGGGTGGCAAAAGCCAGGGAATGCGCCATCGATTCGAGGGCTTGGGCCTGCACGATGTGTACCTCGGTCAATCGCACAAAGAAGCGGCCTACGCCGAGTTCAAAGCCAAGCACGGCCTGAGCGATCAGGAGATTGCCTACATGGGCGACGACATGCCCGACATTCCGCTCTTGCAGCAAGTCGGTTTGCCCTGCTGTCCGGCTGACGCCTGCCTCGACGTGCTTCAAATCGCCGTCTACATTTCGCCTCTCTCAGGTGGCAGCGCATGCGCACGCGAACTCATCGAGCAAACCTTGAAGGTGCAAGGAACCTGGCACCACGAGGAATCGCACCGTTGGTAAGCGGCTTTGGCTGGTCAACATTGACTATAAAATGGCAAAATTGGGGGTTGTACTCCCCGAAAGAACTCGGTATACTTGAATTGTGATAGCCAGCGAATTGATCAGCGACAAACTCAGCCCTCTGCGCAGCAGCGACAGCGTGGAAGCCGCTTTGGAGTTCTTGTGCAACCAGGGGGTCTCTGAACTGCCTGTCTTGGACAAGAAATCGCTGCACAATTACGCCCGCTTGGAACGCTTGAGCCTGGAGACCAACAAGTCACAAACCTTGGGGAAATGCCTGGCATATAACCCACACAGCGCTGCTGTATTGGAAAGCCAGCACTTGTACGAAATTGTACCCACCATGGCCAGCCATGAACTGTCGGTTTTGGCCGTCGTGGACCGCAACGGGGAATTTCAAGGCATCATCGATCAGAAAGACATCAACCGCCAAATTTCAGCTTCGATGACCTACCGAGGTCAGGGTGCTGTGATTGTGCTTCGCTGCAGCGATCGCGACTTTGCTCCCTCTCAAATTGCCCGCTGGGTGGAAGAAAACGGGGCCAAAATTTTGGGGCTCATGATCAACCAAACCGAGCCCGGGTTTTACCAAGTCAACGTCAAGTTGAACACCACCTTGGCCGGGGCCATTTCGGCCACTTTGCGCCGTCAGGGATATGAAATTGTGGGCACCTATTTGGCCGAAGACCAACGCCCAGAAGACGACCGAGCTTACGATTCGGTATTCAAGTTTTTTGATTTATAAGCCTCAAATGGTTTGTGGGTCACCACATTTCAATAAATTTGAGGAATTGGCCAAAAGCCAAATAGCAAACTGCTGTCCATGAGTACAAAATCGAACGCGAACCACTCCGACCCATTGGTCCAAGATATCGAACCCATTACCCTTGTCTCTGTCATCAATTTCTTCTGGAAATGGAGAAAAGTATTGCTCATCAGCTGCGCCATTGGCGCCCTGGTGTCGATCGTGATGACCATGCCGGCCATCACGCCTCCCAAATACAAGGCCACCCACATTTTCTACCCTACCAAGAACAACTCCATCTCCAATGCCCTGTTGACCGATTTGAATCAGCGCCAGCAAGACCCCTTGGAGTACGGGGAAGAAGAAGACGCTGAGAAAGCCTTGCAGGTTTTGCAATCAGGCGCCTTGTTGGGTCGCTTGGTGAAGAACTTCGATTTGATGAAGCACTACGGCATTGACCCCAAAACCGAGTCTTTTCCCAAGTATGCCTTGGACAACAAAATCAAGGAGAACTTCAGCTTTGAGCGCACCCGTTACTTGAGCATCAAGATTGAGGTGTTGGACGAAGACCCCAAAATGGCCGCCGATCTAGCCAATGGCATTGCCGCTTTGTACGACAGCATCAAAACCGAAGTGCAGCAGCAGGTATCCATCCCCGCCTTGGACATCGTGCAACGCGCCTTGGAAACCAAACAGAACAAACTCACAGGCATCAAGAACCAGCTGCGCGATTTGGGTACCCAAGGGGTGACCAACTACGAGGAACAGTCCCGCGCCTTGGCCGAAGAAATCTACAAAGTGCAGGCCAGTGGCAATACCGGTCGCTTGAAGCAACTCTTGGAAGAGCAAAAGCAACTAGTGGCCAACGGGGGTGATTTCATCGCCTTGAACGAGCTGATCAAATTGGAGGAAGAAAAAGAATCTGACTTGATGGCCCAGTTGGAAAAACGCCAGGTTGACGTAGGCGAACGCCTCAGCCACAAGTTCACCATTGAAGAGGCTTCTGTGCCCGAGATCAAAGCCTGGCCCAAACGAACCTTCGTGTTGATCTTGTCGGTATTGGCCACTTTTGCTGGAACCTGCGTGGTGCTGTTGGGCCTGGAATTGGCCCGCCAAAGCAAAACCGCTTAAATCCTTTTCACCGTGGCGACCTTGTCGACTTGGACCCCTTTGCAACGCTGGCTGTTCTGGCTGGGCTTGCTGCTCATGTCTACAGGATTTGTCTGGGGCTACCTGCACGGATACGCCCTATTGATGGCCTTGCCCCTGATTGTCGTCGTGGCTTTGGGACTGGTATTCCGAACCGAAACCACCATTTTATTGTTCGGAGCCCTGGCCCCGCTCTCCATCAACTTCCAAGATTTGGGGGCCGGATTAGGTTTAGCCCTACCTACCGAACCGGTCTACATATTGGCCTTCATGGCCATTGTGGTCTGGTTCATGCTCAAAGGTCAGTTTGACAAACGCTTGCTCAAACACCCCATTGTACTGGCCGTATTGGCCTATGCGGGTTGGCTCTGGCTGGCTTCGGCCTTCAGCAGCATGCCCATGGTGAGCTTCAAGTTCAGCTTGGCCCGCACTTGGTACATCGTGGTCTACTTCTTCTTTGTGCTGAGGCTGTTTCGCCAGTACCAAACCATACACCAGTTTCTCAAACTGTTCGCCTTTTTTACCCTGACCTTGGTGGTCATTACCTTGGTTAAACATGCCGCTGATGGCTTTGCCCGGAGCTCCAGTTACGGCATCTCTTGGCCCTTTTTCCCGGATCACGGTATGTATGCGGCTGCGATCGCTTTCGCTGTGCCCATTTTGGCGTTTTACACGTTCAACGCCCGAGCCATGGGCTTTAGCATGCCCTGGGTGCCCCTCTTGGCATTTGCGCTGCTGATCTTGCTCTTTGGCATTTTGGTCAGCTATACCCGCGCTACTTGGTTGAGCTTGATTGCTGCCATGGGCGTTTTTGCCCTATTGAAAATGAAGGTTCGCTTTGGGTACATTGTATTGCTGCTGCTCGTGGGAGGCACGGTGGCCCTGTCCCAGCAAGACCAAATTCTGTATTCGCTGGAGGCCAACAAACAGGGTTCGAGCGATGAGCTAGAAGGCCACGTGAAATCGGTGTCCAACATCACCACCGACCCCTCCAACTTGGAGCGCATCAACCGTTGGAAATGCGCCGGCCGCATGGTCAGCGAAAAGCCCTTGTTCGGATTTGGTCCAGGCACCTATGTGTTTCAGTACGCCCCTTTTCAAAAGAGTTCGGAACTGACCATCATTTCTACGCACGCTGGCGATTTGGGCGATGCCCACTCGGAGTTTTTCTCAGCCATGAGCGAAAGCGGCTATCCCGGATTGTTCTTTTTTGTAGCCCTGGTACTCTCGACCCTTTGGGTGGGATTTCGACTGGTCGCCCGAACCTCGAGCCGGCCTGTTCGCATCACTGCTACATTGGCCCTTTTCGGCCTGAGCACTTACTACTTCCACGCCCTATTGAACAACTACAGCCAATACGACAAAATTGGCGTTCCCTTCTGGGTCTTTACGGCCATTATCGTCGCTTTGGACCTCTACCACCGCCACGAAGAACCCACCGAAGGCCATGCAACAGAATCTGCGTAAACAACCCCAATTCCTCATGGGGGCCGGTCTCTGCGCCCTCTTCGCCCTTCTGGCCATTTTGGGTTACGCTATCTGCCCAGATGATAGCCCCAACGCCAACCAAATCATGCCTGAATGGGGCAGCTTGAAACCAGGAAGCAGGGTTGATTATTTGGAAGAAAACAGCGCAGAATCGCGTCCATTTTGGTTCTTTCTCAGCGGATGGTCAGGCCGCGGTGAAATGGTTTCGGTCGATCCTTCATCGCTTGAGAAAAAGGGAGAACAGTGGGAATTCATTTCCCCCAAAACCGGCCAACACACCCAGCTCCCTCTATCGGAGTACTCCTTGAAAAAACGCCGCTTTTGGCTGGGCAGTGACACCTTTGGTAGGGACATACTCTCGCGCATGATCATAGGGGCGCGCATATCCTTGAGCATAGGGTTTTTGGCCACCTTGATCAGCTTGATCATTGGAGCCAGCATTGGCTTGTATGCCGGCTATTACGGGGGCAAATTAGACGCGGGCCTCACCTGGCTCATCACGGTATTCTGGGCACTGCCCACCCTGCTGCTAGCCTTGGGCTTGAGCTTTTTCATGGGCAAGGGCTACTTGCAAGTGCTCATCGCTACGGGTCTATCGACTTGGGTGGAAGTGGCTCGGGTTGTCAGGGGCCAAACCCTGCAACTCAAAAACAAGGAATTCATTCTGGCCAGCCGAATCACGGGCTTTTCAACCCCAACCATCTTGTTTCGGCACATTCTACCCAACCTCAAGGGTTCGCTGACCGTTTTGGCGACCACCAACTTTGCCTCGGCCATCTTGCTCGAAGCCGGCCTTGGGTTTTTGGGCTTGGGTGTAGCTCCTCCCACTCCCTCTTGGGGATTGTTGGTCAAAGAAAATCTGGGCTACCTGGTCTTGGACCAGGCCTATTTGGTGCTCATACCCGGTTCAGCCATCATGCTGCTGGTCATGGCCTTCAACTTGATGGCCATGGGGCTTCGCGACGCGATGGATGCACAACCCCGTTAAGGAGTCACAATGACTTTGGTTGAGGCCACACGACCGTCATACCCAAGGGCTCGAATCCAGTAGGTTCCGGGCTGTATGTGACTAGGCACTTCAAAGCGACTATCCATTTCCTTGCTGGGGGCATCTTCGCTCTGAGCCAACTCACGACCCATCACATCAAACCAAACCAAGGTCTTGGCAGGGAATCCGCTGACGCTCAAGATGGACCCCTTCGATACAGGGTTGGGGTACACATTGTGGCTCAAATCCAAGATGTCTTCCACACCCGTATGGTCGATCAATACGGGAATATCGGCCGTGTCTTTGCACCCATTGACGGTTGAAGTCACCACCAAACGTACGGTATAGGCACCCGAAGCATCGTACTGGTGAACACCGGGCATACCGGTTTTGCTCGTGCCATCTCCCCAATCCCAGAAGAAGCTGAGGTTGGCGGTTGAAATGGGCACACAGTTGATTTTGTTCTGCCAGAGCAAGGTCCAAGTAAAGCCTGCTGCAGGGCGGGGCTTGGCGATCAGTTCCAAAGGAATCTTGGGTCCGAAACAGCCATTGTCTTCGGTCTGGTAGTACAGCTTGCGGTTCGACAGAACCAATCCCAAATCCAGGACTTCGCCCTTTTCATAGGGCTCGGTATCGAGCGAATCCCCGTACCACCATACGTTTCCATAAGGCACTTTCACGGTCATGGTGCCCAATGACTTGGTGCAAACCGATGGCGCGTCAGCTGACAAGGCATCAGGCGCTTTGTTCACCCAAATCAAAACGGAATCCCAGTTGGGGCTGTAACAACCCTTTTCGCTGGGGCGCAGGTACCAGTAATTCTTGCCCGTTGGGGCCAAATCAGCGGGGTATTTGCCGCTGTAAAATGGATCGGTATCTGTGGTGCTCTTGTACCAATTCACTTGTCCCCAAGGGGTAGAAGCAAATCCGTAGGCAGAATCGCCATAGCACAGAGTGTCTCCGCGAGGTCCAAACAAGGTGGGGTAATCGTAGACGTGCACCATGATTTGGGTGCGTCCTGATCCGCAGAGACCATTCCAGGTTTCTACGTAATAATCGAAGTCACCGCGCTTGTTGGGACTGACCGTGTAATCGGTTCCCACGGCCTTCACCGAACCGCCTGTTGGGTCGTCGTACCAGCGAAGGGTATCCGAGCCGGACGTACTAGCCGAAAGAGTTATGCTTGAGCTGGGGCGCAAACATAGGAAGGTGTCGCTGGCCGCAGAAGGAGCAGAAGGGGCGTAATCGTTGCCCACAAAGGCTTTAACCAAAGTGGGTCCACCAGTATTTTCGCATCCGCCGTTGTTCGCACGAACGTAAAAGCCGGTGTCTTTGAAAATCTTTTCCAGCTGCAAAACATTGCCCGTGAAGAGCAAGTTCTTCTGCTGGGCATCGCTGTACCAGTTCAAGACTCCGGTATCGGAATAGGCCTGCAAGTTGGCCGTCGCACCGGCGCAAATTGAGTCGTTTTTGATGCTGGGATCCTGCGGATAAGACTTGACCGAGAAAGGAATGCTCATCCAGTCGCTGATGCAATCGCCGTTGATGGCGCGCACATAGAAGGTGTCGTTCTGCTTGGGCCAAAAACCATAGGCCGTACCGGTATGAAAAGGATTGGGGTCAGCGGTAGTTTTGTACCAAGCTACTTTGGTACCCGCATCGGCCCATACTTTGATGGTCGCCGAATCGCCTACACAGGCCTTGGCTGCCCCTACCAGGGTGGGTTTGGAGGGCTTGAAATAAACGGTTTTGATCACCGTATCCACACAGAAATTGCTCATGTAGGAGTACACAGTGGTGATCAAACGCACATCGAAATTCGTTTTGGTCTTGGGCTTGTATTTGCCGTTTAAGGCACTTTCGCTGTAGATGCCGTCGTACAACCAACGGTGAGAGAAATACTCCAAGTTGTAGTACACATAGTAGTTGTAATAGGGCATGCTGGACACGTTTTTCAAGCGGTTGTTCGTGAAAAACAGGGTGTCGTAATTGGGGAAACAATTGTTGGAGATCGTGAAATCGATACCCAAATCGTATTGCACAAAGGGATAAAACTGCATGTCAGCATCAAACAAGGTGCCTCCTACATTCAGGCTCAAACAGCGGTACCACTTGCCGGAAACCGATCCCACACAGAGGTTCTTTTTCTTGCCATTACCGGCTGACCATGAATTGGAAACCAAGGCAGCCACTGAAGAAGCTGAGTCTGATTCGATGACCACAATGTAGGGATGATCAACCTTCACCTTGCTCCAAACGGCATTGCGCTCGATGCGGGTCAAGGGAATGCTGCTACCAGCTACGGTATCCAAGGTAAGGGTATCGGTAGCCAAGGCTGATCCTGTTGGGAGAGAATCCAATCCGGCCTTGTACAGTTTGCAAATGACGTTCACATCGCTGCCCGCCGCATGAGTCGAGAACCCATAAAAACGAAAGCCACTCACATACAAGTCTTGGGGAGTATCAAAAAACTGACCCAAAGCCGAACCACTTTTCACGGTGATGGAGTTGTAGGCGGTGGTTCCGTAAGAGGGAAATCGACTGGTATCGGTACCGCAGGTTTTGGGATTGCTGGCGCTGCGCGAGGAAACCCCCTTGGGCATGGGAGCCAAATCATTGGTCAATGTTCGGCCTTCGGCCTCGAATTGGGCCTTCAAGGATCCTAGGCTGCAGGTGGCCAACAGGAACAACAAATGCTTCAGTTTCATAGTCTTGGTCATTGAAAACTAGTCAGCAGACCGCACATTATCAACATTTTGAAGCCCTCGCGAGAAAAAATGATGAACGGCTGATGGGGCAAAATGAATTAATTTTGTGGCATGGCAGATTTGCTGAAAGGAAAACGCGGCATCATTTTCGGTGCTTTGAATGAACAGTCTATCGCTTGGAAAGTGGCGCAGTTGTGTGCCGCTGAAGGCGCAAATATTGTATTGACCAACGCTCCTGTTGCGGCTCGTGTGGGCCAAACCGATGAGTTGGGAAAACAGTTGGGAGCACCGGTGATTTATGCCGATGTGACCAAAATGGAAGATTTGGAGAAATTGGTAACCGAATCCATGGCCCACTTGGGTGGAACCTTAGATTTTGTCTTGCACAGCGTAGGCATGAGCTTGAACGTTCGCAAGAAGAACCCTTACACCGATTTGAACTATGAATACATGCACCAAACCTTCGACATCTCCGCCATGTCGTTTCACCGTTTGATGCAGACCTTGTGGAAGCATGACGCCATGAGCGAGTGGGGAAGCATTTTGGGCTTGACCTACATCGCCGCCCAGCGCACCTTCCCTGACTACAGCGAAATGGCTGAGTCAAAGGCTTTGTTGGAGAGCTTTGCCCGCAGTTTCGGGTACCACTTTGGTAAGGCCAAAAAGGTTCGCGTAAACACCATCTCTCAAAGCCCCACCAAGACTACAGCGGGTAGCGGAGTGGGCGGTTTTGATGCCTTCTTCAACTACGCCGACAAGATGTCGCCTCTGGGCAACGCCAACGCTGACGATTGCGCCAACTACTGCGTGTCATTGTTCAGCGATTACACCCGCATGGTGACCATGCAGAACTTGTTCCACGACGGTGGATTCAGCTTTACGGGTATTGCCACTGATTTGATGGAGAGCTTCTCTGACGAAGCCCTCGGCAAATAACTACTTCTGCGATCTTGTAAAGAACCCGGCCTTGGCCGGGTTTTTTTATGGGCTGAGGCGCTTGGTTTGGAAGGTGCTAGGCCCGGTTTCGAAATAAGCGATTCGATCGTGCACACGGCCGGGTCGTCCCTGCCAAAACTCGGCGTACTCCACTACTATCTCATAGCCACCCCAATGTTCGGGGCGCTGGAGTTCTTGCTCGGGATTGGCCATCATTTCCGCCATCTTTGCATCCAACACTTCACGGCTTTCGACTACTTGACTTTGGGCCGAAGCGATCGCACCGGCTTGGCTCAAGCGGGGTCGTGAATAAAAGTAGGCATCGCTGTCTTCAGCGGGTATTTGGTAGGCTTGGCCTTCGATGCGCACCTGCCGCTCGAGTTCGGGCCAAAAGAAGTTCACCGACACATGGTTATCGGCTTCGATTTCCTGGCCTTTGCGGCTGAGGTAATTGGTAAAAAACACAATGCCGCGCTCGCTGATTTCTTTCAAAAGCACCACCCTGGAACTGGGTCGACCTTGACGGTTCACGGTAGAGAGAACCATGGCGTTCGGCTCCATGACTTGGGCTTTGACGGCTTCCTGGAACCACTGGCGCAAACCTTCAACGGGATTCTGGGGCAAACTGCCTTCGTTCAAGGCCCCTTGGCTGTACTCTTTGCGAATGTCGGCAATGTTCATGTTGTTGAGAATTAGCGAGGGAAGCCAGGCATATTGGGCATACCGGGCATGCGGCCTTTCATCTTGTTCATGGTCTTCATCATGTCGCGCATCTGGTTGAATTGCTTCAGCAAACGGTTCAGCTCTTCTACGCTGCGACCGCTGCCTTTGGCAATGCGCTGCTTGCGGCTGCCATTCAACAATTCAGGCTTGGCTCGTTCAGCGGGTGTCATCGACTGGATCAAACTTTCAATGCCTTTGAAGGCGTTGTCGTCGATATCCAGGTCTTTGATTTTATTGCCTACGCCGGGTAACATACCCAGCAAATCTTTCATGTTGCCCATCTTCTTGATTTGCTGCAGCTGGGACAAGAAGTCTTCAAAGTCAAAGGCGTTTTTCGCCATCTTCTTCTGAAGGCGCATGGCCTCTTCTTCATCAATCGTAGCCTGGGCTCTTTCTACCAAGGAAACGACGTCACCCATGCCCAAAATTCGGCTGGCCATACGGTCGGGGTGGAAGGTATCCAAGGCCTCCATCTTTTCTCCGTTCGATACAAACTTGATGGGCTTGTTGACGACCTCCTTGATGGATAAAGCAGCACCGCCTCGGGTATCACCGTCCATTTTGGTCATAACCACACCGGTGAAGTCCAACACATCGTTGAAGGCTTTGGCGGTATTGACCGCGTCTTGACCGGTCATGGAATCCACGACAAAGAGAATCTCGGTGGGGTTCAGGGCCTTCTTGAGGTTGGCAATTTCGGTCATCATCGCCTCATCAATGGCAATACGACCCGCGGTATCGACAATGACGACCTGCTGGCCACGGGCCTTGGCTTCGCGCACAGCCGCTTGGGCAATCGCCACTGGATCCATGTTTTGGTCATCGCTGTACACGGGCACCTCTACTTGTGAACCCAACACTTTCAACTGCTGGCGAGCTGCTGGGCGATACACGTCACCGGCTGTCAACAAAACCGAGCGACCTTGGCCTTTGAGGTGGCGCGCCAGTTTTCCTGAAAATGTCGTCTTACCCGAACCTTGCAAACCCGCAATCAAGATGACGCAGGGCGAACCCTTGATCTGCAAGTCTGAGGTTTGACCTCCCAGCAATTGAACCAATTCGTCGTTGACGATTTTGGTCATCATTTGGCCTGGCGATACCGCGCGAATCACATCGGCTCCTTTGGCCTTTTCCAAAACGCGGTCCGTGAATTCTTTGGCTACTTTGAAATTGACATCTGCCGCAATCAACGCCCGGCGAATTTCCTTCACCGTGTCGGCCACGTTGGCATCGTTGATGCGTCCTTGACCCTTGAGGGTTTTGAATGCTTTCTCTAATCGACTGGAGAGGTTCTCAAACATACCCTGCAAAGGTACGAAAAGCGAACCGAGAGGCTATATTTGAAGACTCATGAGAATCTTGATCGCACTGATGGGCGTTGGAGCCCTTGCTTTTACCGCTTGCCAATCTGGCAGCAAACCCACTGAATCACTCGAAAAGTCTTTTGAACAGGCCCGTTTGGCCGAAGATTACAATACGGCCGTGAGCCTGTTGACCCAAATCGCGACCGAAGACACTGCCAGCGATTGGGCCTTAGATACCTTGGCCTTTTACCAGTACTTCTACCAGGTGACCCCCGGTATGGTGCGCAACACCAAAACTCCCATGTACTGGATTAATAAGGCCTTGGATAAAAAACCAGGAAATGCCTTCTTGTTGGATATGAAGGCCAAATTATACCTCGAAGAGGGGAAAGACACCCAGTCATTGGCCATCTTCACTGAACTCTACCAACGAAGCCAGGATTATACCTACTATTGGGACATCGCCTTTATTGAAACCGCCCGCGGCAATGCAACCATGGCTGACAGCATGATCTCCGAAGCGCTTAAGAGTGCCGATATCGCTAGTAAGACTGTTCGTTTGGAGAATCTTCAAGCCCGAATTCGCGAGGAAGTACCTGCCAATGCAGCTCTTTTATACCTCAATGCCCTTATTTACAATGGTCGAGGCGATATGATTAAAGCGGCTGAAGCTTTGCAAGAAGCTTTGAAAATCAAGCCTAATTTTTTCGCAGCCCAAAAAGGCATTTACGATTTGCAGCGCGCCGCCGCTCAGCAAATGCCTCAGCGCCGTTAAGCTGAAACTCCTATTCCTTCAGGGACGACCCAAGAGTTTGCTCCTTTCATAGACCGTCAGCGTGAGGGCCTCATAAACCTATTAGCCCTCTTCGCTCAGCACCCTTTTAAGGTTGAACTCGTCTTTTAAAACGTGGTAGGCCATTTCGCCGTAGTAACATAGGCCGTCAATGGTAGCGGCCAAGTCCAAACCGCCGAGACTGGAGCCTGAAATTCGCGCCGATAACACGACCACGTTGTCGTTGGAATTGAAAGAAAATTTGGCATTCAAAAGGTTCAAATTGACGACCAACAGCTCTTCCAAGAATTCTGATCGCTTCAAGGTGGGCCCATAGCAAAAGGGAACAGTGACTTGAAACACACTGGGATCCTGCTGAAAAACAAAATAGTTCCATGGGGTCGACTCGCGGTCTTCCCAGGCATCTATGTAAATAGGTGTCTCGTTGCGCAGCAGCATCCACTGGCCATCGTCACCGGTTCGGGCATCTTCTGCCTGGACCCCAATTGAGGTCAATTTCTCTTCTACAAGGGTGCGCAATTGCTCAGCGTTCATAGCACAAAGGTCTTGCATTGCATCGAAAAAAAAATGGGCTATCTTGCGACTCTTCTACTTAGTGTACAATTGACACAATGAAAATCTTTACCCGATTCTCCCTTTTGGCTGCCGGGCTCTTGAGCTTGGCCACTTTTGCCTGCAAAACTCCCGAAACCCCAGCTGAACCTGAACTGAGCATGGCCGCTCCCGAATGGTCAAAAAACGCGGTGATTTACGAAATCAATACCCGCCAATACTCCGAAGAAGGCACCTTCTTGAAGGTCGAAAAAGACTTGGACCGCATTCAATCGTTAGGGGTTGACATTTTATGGTTCATGCCCATTCACCCGATCGGGGTCAAAAACCGCAAAGGCGGCTTAGGCAGTTACTATTCCATTCAAGATTACACCGCCGTCAATCCCGAATTTGGGAATGTTGAAGATTTCAAACGCCTGGTTCAACAAGCGCACAAGCGCGGCATGAAGGTCATCTTGGACTGGGTGGCCAACCACACCGCCTGGGACAATGTTTGGATCGACGCTCACGACGATTGGTACGAACACGATAGCTCTGGAAACAAAATCTCTCCTTGGGATTGGACCGATGTGGCCAAGTTGAATTACCAAAACCCCGACATGCGCGAAGCCATGATTCAAGCCTTGGAATACTGGGTGAAAGAATGCGATGTGGATGGATACCGTTGCGACGTCGCCTTCATGGTTCCCGTTGATTTTTGGAACCAAGCCGCCCTTCGTTTGCACAAGATTAAAAATGTCTTCATGCTGGCGGAAATGGAAGCCCAAACCGACATCAACCCCAATTTCAACGCCTACTTTGATACAGCCTTCCACGCCAATTACGGCTGGTCCTTTCACGGCACTACCCATGAGATCGCCCAAGGCAAAAAGACGGCCAGCGATTTGCGCAAGTACGTAGAAGACCGAAGCATGTCTGACCGCGTATACCGCATGTATTTCCTGACCAACCACGACGAAAACTCCTGGAACGGAACCATCGCAGAGAAATACGGAGAAAACTGGCGCCCCTATTCGGTGCTTTGCTATACCATGCCTCAATCCTTCCCTATGATCTACAACGGTCAAGAGGCTGGGCTCAACAAGCGCTTGGCCTTCTTTGAAAAAGATGCCATCGATTGCTGGGGCGATACCAGCCAATACGCTTGGTACCGCAAGCTCAACGGGTTGAAACACCAATCTTCGGCCTTGGCCAATGGCAACCAAGGAGGTTCCTTTCGCTGGTTGGGCGACAATGCCGAGTCGTCGCTCTTCGCTTATGTAAGGGAGAATTCAGACGAGAAAGTGATCACCTTGGTCAACTTGGGCGATGAGGCCGAAAGCTTCGAATCTTTGGGTTGGTTGCCCGGCGAAAAATCGGTCAATTTCTTGGGCAATGCCCAGTACGACGAGGCCACTGAAAGCTGGAGCCTTCCCGCTCACGGCTACCAAATCTTCACGGAGAAAAGCAAATAAACCATGAGCAGCAGCAAACCGCAACTCAGCCTCACGCAGATCATCAACATGAGCGTGGGCTTCATGGGCATCCAATTTGGATGGGCCTTGCAAATGGCCAACATGAGCTCCATTTACGAGTATTTGGGTGCCAAACCCGAAAACATCCCCATGCTCTGGTTGGCCGCTCCTTTGACAGGCCTGATCGTGCAACCCATCATCGGCTATCTCAGCGATCGCACGTGGCGCCCCCGCCTGGGTCGCCGACGCCCCTTCTTTTTGGTCGGTGCTATTTTGAGTTCGCTGGCCTTGATGGCCATGCCCAACTCCTCTACCTTGTGGATGGCGGCCGGTTTGCTTTGGATATTGGATTCCTCCATCAACATCAGCATGGAGCCCTTCCGTGCCTTTGTGGCCGATAAACTACCCGAAAACCAGCGCACCTTGGGCTTCTCCATGCAGAGCTTGTTCATCGGCTTGGGCTCTATCGTCGCCTCAGCCCTGCCTTGGATGCTCAGCCATTGGTTTGCCGTCAGCAACACGGCTGAAGCAGGTCAAATTCCCTACAACGTCAAAATCAGTTTCTACATCGGCGCGGCGGCCTTCTTGGTCTTCGTCTTGTACACCGTTTTCAGCACCGATGAATACCCTCCTAGCGAGGAAGAGCTGAACCAAATGCGCAGCGAAATGAAGCTGGGTCTCAAGGGTGCAGTGAGCGAAATCATCGACGCCATCACCCACATGCCCAAGCGCATGCGTCAACTGGCTTTGGTGCAATTCCTGACCTGGCCCGGTCTGTTTTTGATGTGGTTTTACTACACGCCCACCGTCGGTCGATTTGTCTACGGGGGTGATCCCGAGGGCGATGAGGTCTTGCGTTCTTTGTATACCCGAGGCACCGAATTTGCCGGCTTGACCTACAGTTTGCAAAACATTGTGACCTTTTTGTTTGCCATGCTATTGCCTGTGTTGGCGGCGAGATTGAGCAACAAATACACCCATGCCTTGGCCTTGACCATAGGCGGCTTGGGCCTCATATCCGTGTCTGCGATTGACCGCGACTCAGCCTTGGGCCTGTACGGCGTCATGGCCTGTGTAGGAATCGCCTGGGCCTCAATTCTGTCCATGCCCTACAGCATGCTCTCCGGCTGCCTGCCCAAAGAAAAGGTGGGCATCTACATGGGCATCTTCAACTTCTTCATTGTGCTGCCCGAAATCATTGCCTCTCTCAGCTTCGGGCCCGTGATGCAACATTGGTTGGGCAACCAGCACGTGTACGGAGTCATGGTCGGCGGATGCCTGCTGCTTCTGGCGGCTTTGCTGAGTACCCGTATCAATGAAAGCGCGGAAGGCTAAGGCCTAAGGCCTATTTTTGCTCGCATGAATGCGGCCGAACGCCTGGACAATCCCTTTTTTACGGTAGACGTACACACCCACATTTTGCCCGAGAACATTCCCGGGTGGAAGGAAAAATTCGGCTACGGCGAATTCATCACCTTAGAACATCACCAGCCCTGCTGTGCCCGCATGTACATGGACAACGTATTCTTTCGCGAGGTCCAAGACAATTGTTGGAGCCCTGAGGCACGCATGAGGGAATGCGACGATTTTCAGGTAAACGTGCAGGTGTTGAGTACCGTTCCGGTCATGTTCAGTTATTGGGCCGAGCCCAAAGACACCTTGGAAATTTCCAAGTTCTTGAACGACCACATTGCTGACGTTTGCAAGCGCTATCCCCACCGATTTGTCGGTTTGGGCACCCTGCCCATGCAGCACACCGACTTGGCCATACAGGAGTTGAAACGCTGCAAAGAATTGGGTTTGAAAGGCATTCAAATCGGATCACACATCAACCAGATGAACCTCGATCACGAGAGCCTATTCCCCATTTTTGAAGCCATGCAGGACCTAGACATGGCCCTGTTTGTTCACCCCTGGTGGCATTCGGCCAAAAACAAAATGGACAAGTACTGGCTCCCTTGGTTGGTCGGCATGCCCATGGAGACTTCGCTGGCCATCTGTTCCATGATTTTTGCGGGCATATTTGAACGCCTGCCCCGTTTGCGTGTTTCTTATGCTCACGGCGGAGGGGCTTTCCCTGCCACCTTTGGCCGCATTCGCCACGGCTGGGAAGTTCGTCCTGACTTGGTGGCTGTCGACAACGCCGAAGACCCCGCCAAATACTTGGGCCAATTCTGGCTCGACAGCTTGGTTCACGACCCCAAAATGCTGCGCTTTACCGCTGAATTGGTTGGTACGAATCGCATTTCTTTGGGTACCGACTATCCCTTTCCCTTGGGTGAACTGGATCCGGGTCAATTGATTCTAAGCAGCAATTTCAACGAGCAAGAAAAAGCCATGATGCTCGGTGATTCAGCCTTGGAATGGCTGAACATGAAACGCTCTGATTTCGGTATCTAAGCCTAAGGATCTACAAGGATACTTGGTCAAGGGCCTGATCAATGGCCTCCGACTCGTAACCTCTGCCCAATAGGTACCTTTTTGCCTTCATTCGGCGCTCAAAATCGGTTCCTTTTAAGGTCGAGAGCTTTTTCTCTGCCAATTTGAGCAAGGTTTGCTCGTATTGAGGTTCCTCGATCTCAGCCATCGCCGTTTGAATTTGACGAGGGCTCAAACCTTCTCTTTTCAAAGACAGTTCGATTTTCTTTCGGCCCCAGCCTTTGAGCTTGAATTTGCCTCTGACAAAACTGGAGGCGAATCGCTCCTCGCTGACAAAACCGGCTTGTATCAGTTCCACCAATAATTCTCCAGCCTCTTGCTCATCGAGACCCATAGTACGCAACTTCTCCAAGACTTGCCTGTGGCTGCGTTCCTGGTAGGCGCAGTACTTTTCAATCTTGGGCTTGGCCTGACTGGGAGTCAACCGTAAAGGCTGTTGTTGGCGAAATCCCACCATGCTTCGAAGGTACTTCAAGCACCCAGTAGCGCAAAACCTGCAAAAATGTCAGTTCGGCTGCCGTGGTACGCGATTTGAAACAAAAGGGGCATGAGACAAGGACAGATTTCGGTTCAATCGGAGAACATTTTTCCCATTATCAAGAAATTCCTGTACACCGATCAGGAGATTTTTCTGCGCGAGCTGGTCAGCAACGCTGTCGACGCCACCAAGAAATTGAGTACCCTTTCCCGTGTAGGGGAGTTTGACGATGACCCGGCTACAGCCAAGGTAATTGTCAAAGTAGATGAGAAGAAAAAAACCATCACCATTTCCGACTCGGGCATCGGCATGACCGAAGAAGAGGTGGAGAAATACATCACCCAATTGGCCTTTTCTGGCGCGCGTGACTTTGTTGAGAAATGGAAAGACAAAGACCCCGCTCAGATGATTGGTCATTTTGGTCTGGGCTTTTATTCAGCCTTCATGGTGGCCGACAAGGTGACCATCGAAACCAAGAGCTACCAAAAAGGTTCCAAAGCCGTTCACTGGGAGTGCGACGGTAGCACCAGTTATGAAATCGGAGATGGCAAGCGCAAAAAGCGCGGAACCGATGTCATTTTGCACCTCAACGAAGAGTCAGTTGAAGCCTATGGAAGCCCTTGGAAAGTGCGCCAACTACTGGAGAAATACTGCAAATTTTTGCCCGTAGAAATCGAGTTTGAAGACAAGGTATTGAACAACCCCAACCCCATTTGGGTCAAAAAACCCTCTGAGTTGGAAGGTGAAGACTACAAGAAGTTCTTTGAAGAGTTGTACCCCATGCAGGAGGCCCCTCTCTTCCACATTCACATCAACACCGACTACCCCTTCAACTTGACCGGTGTCTTGTATTTCCCCAAGGTCAATCAAGCTTTGGACAACCGCCAGAACCGCGTTCAACTGTATTGCAACCAGGTTTTCGTGACCGAAGACGTCAAAGACGTATTGCCTGAGTACCTGGTTTTGTTGCAAGGTGTGATTGACTCGCCCGATATTCCTTTGAACGTGAGCCGTTCTTCTTTGCAAAGCGACAGCAACGTAAAGAAGATCACCTCACACATCTCCAAAAAGGTCAGCGACAAATTGACCGAGATGTTCAAAAACGATCGCAAAGACTATGAGAGCAAGTGGGAATACGTTGACCTCTTTGTTAAATACGGTTCTTTGGCTGACGAGAAGTTTGCCGAGCGCACCAAAGACATTGCCATGTTGAAAGACACCGATGGCAATCTCTACACCATTCAAGAATACTTGGACCGCGCGGCTGTCAATCAAAAAGACAAAGACGGCGATACCGTCGTCTTGTATTGCAGCGACCCCAAGGCTCAGCACTTGAGCATCAAGAGCGCCAAAGAAATGGGCTACGACGTGATGATCATGGATGGCCCCTTAGACACCCAATTCGCCTCATGGTGCGAGCAGAAGTTCGAAAAGACCAAATTCCGCAACGTAGACGGTGGCAACATCGACGAGTTGATCGAAAAGGAAACTACTTTGGATTCTGTCTTGAGCAAAGAAGAGGTTGAAGGTTTGGAAAACAGCATCAAGAGCTTGGTCAATGAAACCGCTTTCACCATCAAAGTGAGTAACCTTTCTACGCACAGTGATTTCATTTCTGTGAGCCGCTCTGAATGGGAGCGCCGAATGGACGACTACGCCAAATTCGGGCAAAGCATGCCCTTTGGTGATTTGGGATTGAAAAAGCAGAATCTGGTGATCAACCCCAACAGCCCCATGGCTGCTAAAATATTGGCCAAGGAGGGAGATAGCCGCTCAGAATCACTTCGCTATTGCATAGATTTAGCCCTCTTGAAGAAAGGCCAGTTGCAAGGAGAAGACTTGGAGCGCTTCATTGCTCAGGCTAGCAAACTGGTCGACTGAGCCTAACATTAATTGGTTAGAAAGGGCCGCCTTCAGGCGGCCTTTTTTATGCCCTGGTCAGGGTGTGAACGGAAATTTCAGGGAAGATACCCATACGACCAGGGTAGCCCAGATAGCCAAATCCACGGTTGACGTACAAGTGCTGGTCTTTTTCGGTATACAGATCCAACCACTCTTTGTAAACCATTTTTACGGGGCTCCAGCGGTAGAACTTGGTGTCCACACCGAACTGCATGCCATGGGTATGGCCAGAGAAAGTCGCGGCAATTTGGGTTTTGCCCAAGACTTGTTCGCGCCAATGACTGGGATCATGGCTGAGCAAGAGTTGAACGGAAGTATCTAGGCCTTGGCTGGCCTTATCCAAATCCCCGTACTTGGGGAAGCGACCTTTGGCGCTCCAGTTTTGAACCCCAATGATGCCCAATTTCTCGCCGTCTTTTTCTACCACACGGTGTTCGTCGAGTAAGATGTCCCAGCCCATTTGCTTGTGGTAAGAAATCAGATCTTCCAGGTTCTTTTTCTTGGCTTGGGGTGAAGGCCAGAGAACATAATCCCCGTAATCGTGGTTTCCTAAGATGGAGAATACACCCATGGGGGCCTTGATCTGCCCGAACAGGTCCATCCACGGCAAAACCTCATCGCTTCGATCGTTGACCAAATCACCGGTAAAGAAGACCATATCGGCCTTCTCGGCTTTGATCATGTCAATGCCTCGGGCGACCGCGTCACGGCTCCAAAATGAACCGGAGTGGATGTCGGAAATCTGCACAACTTTCAATCCTTCGAAGGCCTTGGGCAAACCCTTGATGCTCAATTTGCGGCGTTTGATTTGATAATTGTGAGCCCCTTTGACTACCCCCCAAATCGCTGTACCCACAAACGCGGCACCAATGCCCAATCCCAAGTAGTTTAAAAACTTCAATCGGGTTATGCCCGCGGGGTTATTGGGCACTTCGGTATTGTCGGTGAAAAAGTACGCGTATATCCACCGGAAGAGGCGAAGCAAATCATCGGCCATCAAAAAGAGGGCCCATATGAGTTTGGCGATGGTGACCGAGAAGAAGATGACTGCGACAAAGCGCAACACCTGAGGGCTGATAGTGAAGGCATCGAAGCGCTGCAAGGTCCAGAAGATCATCATGGCCGCCGTATAGCCCCAGTAAACCCACTTCAAGATCAAGCGCGAACGCTCACTCCAATTCTGGGTAACAAACTTCAATCCGAACCAAGCGTACAGGTCAATGGCCAGAAAAAAGACCATAAAAAACGACATTCCTATTAGGCGGCTTTTAAACATGAGGGTGCAAAAGTACAGAGGGTTAACAGGCCATAGGGTTAAAAGTTCGACCAAGACCTTATTTTTGGGGTCTATGAATCGCAATCGCCTGGTGACCTTTTGTTTGAGCTTGCTTGTGCTCGCAGCCACTCAAGCCCAAAGCTTTGAGCAAATTTTGGATCAATACCCCGTTCGCAGCATTGGCCCTTCGGCCATGAGCGGTCGTGTGACGGCCATCGCCGTGCCTAGTCATCAGCCCCAAACCATTTACGCGGGTACTGCCAGCGGTGGGGTTTGGAAGAGCGACAACGGCGGTATTGCCTGGAAGCCCATCTTTGACGAGCAGTCGGTTCAGAGCATTGGGTCGGTCGCGGTCAATCCTTTGAACAATGACGAAGTTTGGGTGGGAACGGGTGAAGGCAATCCCCGCAACTCCCACAACTCCGGCGCGGGTTTGTATCGCAGCTTGGATGGGGGTCGCAGCTGGACCTTAATGGGCCTAGAGAACACCAAGACCTTGCATCGAATTATCATCAACCCCCAAGACCCCCGTATCATTCATGTAGCGGCCATGGGTTCGGTTTGGGGACCCAACAGCGAGCGCGGCGTGTACCGCAGCACCGACGGCGGGGCCACTTGGAAGTTGGCTCTGTCGGCCAATGCCACCACCGGCTGTGCCGAATTGGTGCAAGACCCCAGCAACCCCAACAAGCTTTTGGCCGCCCTGTGGGACTTCGAGCGCAAACCCTATACCTTCCGTTCGGGAGGACCTGGTTCAGGATTGCACATGAGCGTCGATGGCGGAGCCACTTGGACCCGCTTGAACAGCGATCAAAACGGCACGCCCAAAGGCGACTTGGGCCGCATCGGCATTGCCATTTCGGCTTCTGAGCCCAATCGCGTATATGCGATCATTGAAGCGGCAGAGACTGGCGTTTATCGCTCCAACGACGGGGGTTACCACTGGTCATTGGTGAGCACCGAAGCCAATGCCGGCAACCGTCCTTTCTACTACCATGAAATCTATTGCGATCCCAAAAACGAAAATCGCCTTTACTCCATTTGGAGCCAAGTATCGGTGAGCGAAGACGGAGGCAAGCACTGGGACATTCTAGCCAATTGGGGCGAAATTCACCCCGATCACCACGCCTTTTACATCAATCCCTCTGACCCCAAGCACCTAATCAACGGCAACGACGGCGGTTTGAATATCTCTTACGATGGGGGCCAAACTTGGCGCTATGCTGAGAATATTCCCGTGGGTCAATTCTACCACATCGCCATCGACAACGACCTACCCTACCACATTTACGGAGGTTTGCAGGATAACGGCTCTTGGCGCGGTCCCGCTTACCAGTGGGTGCGCGGACCTATACGCTCTCACAACTGGCAAGAGCTGCTTTTTGGCGATGGTTTTGACGTGCAGCCGCATCCTGGCAACTCCATGAAAGGCTATGCCATGTACCAGGGCGGAAACGTATACCGCTACAATTTGGAGACTCAGGAGTCAGTGAAGATCAAGCCTGAGCATCCCGGGGCTTGGCCGCTTCGCTACAACTGGAACGCTGCCATCGCCCTGCACCCATCCAAACCCGATGCTCTGTATTTCGGCAGCCAATATTTGCACTACAGCGAAGACGAGGGCCGTAGTTGGCGCATCATATCACCCGACTTGACTACCAACGACACCAGCAAGTTGCACCAAGCCGAAAGTGGCGGATTGACCATCGACGCCACCAACGCCGAAAACTATTGCAGCATCATTGCCATTGGCAATTCAGTAGCCGATGAGAAGGTCTTATGGGTGGGCACCGATGACGGCAATGTTCAGTTGAGCCGTGACCACGGGACAACCTGGACCAATATGGCCAAAAACATCAAAGGCCTTCCCAAAAATGCTTGGATTCCTTACCTATACGTGAGCCCTAAAAATCCAGGCGAGTGCTGGGTTGTGGCCAACAACTACCGCCAGAACGATTTTGCTCCCTATCTGTTTAAAACCAGCGATTACGGCAAAACCTGGGTTCGATTGGCCATGCCTGAACAAGTGAAAGGCCATTGTTTGAGCGTGTTGCCCGACCAAAAGAACGCCAATCTGGTGTTTTTGGGTACCGACCGCGGTTTGTGGGTGAGCCAAAATGCGGGGGCCACCTGGACCCGTTGGAAACAGTTCCCCGCATGCCCGGTTCAAGACTTGAAATGGCAGGCCCGCGAAAATGACTTGATCGTGGGAACCTTCGGCCGAAGCATTTTTGTGGTCGATGACCTCAGTGCCTTGCAGGCTTCAGCCGGAAACCAAGCCCAGCAAGCAGATGTGCACATTTACAACGCCACAAACGGCTATTTGGTTGACTTTGCCCAACCCTCAGGTGTTCGCTTTGGAGCCGACGGTGAATTTGCCGGCCAAAACCGTCCCGGAGGTAGCATGATTACCCTTTGGGTCAGTGGTGAAAAAGGCAAAAAAATCGAAGCCACTGGTTTGATTTACAACGACCAAGGCCAGCGCATTCGCCGCCATGAAATGAAGTTTGACACCAGTGGTCTGTACCGCATTCCCTATCGATTGATCCAAGATGGCGTATTGTTGCCCAGTCACGGCACCCACAAAGAAGGCGAAACCCTTCCTCCGGGTTTGCCTTTGGCGCCTGGTAACTACAAAATAGTCATCAAAGTGGGCGATGATTCTTCCAGCGTATCGCTGAAGGTTCTGCCTAGCCCCTTGACCCATTACGATCCCGCAGCACGCCAGCGATTGGAAGCCAATTACCAGCGTTTTGCCCAAAGTGCCGACCGAGGATACAAACTCTTCGAAGGCCTCAAAGAAGCCGAGAAACTCAGCCAAACCTGGCTGAACCAAGCCTATGATCAAGATTCGGTTCAGGCTTATTTGAAAAAAACCTACAAGCCCATTGCTGACAGCTTATATACCTTGAAGGGCTTGTTCATGCTGCCAGCCGACTACCGCCCTTATGAGGAAGCCACCTTGCGCGTCATGGACCGCTATGAAGCGGCCATTTCTCTAGTCAACGGTGACGGCATGGAAAACGCCGAATTCGCCTTGGCCAACTTGGAGCGCCATCTGGAATCAGTAGCCAAACGCAGCAATGCCTTTTTCGAAGGAGACTGGAAGAAATGGGTGAACGAGGTTCAGCAATTCCAGCAAAAATTGACTCCTGAGCTGGGAGGCTATTAAGGCTGGGTATAGAAGAATTCAGTCGAACCTGGGTTAACGGTCAAGTGGCAAATACCGTGGGTCCATTCCACACTACCCTGCGACCATAGCATGCGAATTTGGGCAGGCACTTCGCTTGCAGGGGAGTAGCTCCAAGGTTCGCTGCTTTGGTTGAATAGGATCCAAACCACCTGGTCAAAGTAACGGCGCTCTACCACCAAATGCTGGTCGTCTTGGGCCACAATGCGGGTATCCCCGTACAATAAGGCCATGTGCGATTGGCGCAAATGGGCCACCTTAGACACCCGGTCTTTGTGCTGCTTTTCGGCAGGAGTCAAGGCTGTCTTGGATCCTTGTAAGCCGCTGCTAAACCGCATCATTCTGCGGTTGTCGGGGTCGTGGGCCCCGGGCATGCCGATTTCATCTCCATAATAGATGACAGGCACTCCGGGAACCGCCATCATAAAGGCGGTCAAGTTCAACAAGCGCTGGTACCCATGAGGGCCCTGTACTTGAATGTCGCGGTCCCAACCCGCTTGTTTCATGTCTTCCCCATCAGCCAAGGAACCGTCAGCCAAGGAAATGAAACGGGGACGGTCTTGATTGCCCGTGATGTTTCCCATGCTGTGATGGGAACCGTAGTAGCGACGGGAATCATTGGCCACAGCCGCGAGCTGAGTGCACCCGCCGAGACCATTCTTGAACGCGGCCACAGCGGCATCGTAGAGGTTGAAGTCAAACTGGGCTTGGAACAAACCCGTTCCCAAATAAGAGCCGATCAACTCGGGGCTGCCATAGGTCTCCCCGATCTGGTACACCAACTTCTCCGGCAATCGATCGCCTTGGCTAGGACCGACCACCTGGCTGTTGATCTTGTGTGTAAGGGCGCGCCAAAAGGGAGTGGGCACGTGCTTGGCCGCATCGTGGCGAAGGCCATCAAAGTCGTATTCCAGCATCCACCACAAGGCAGTATCGCTCATTTGGTCGACTACCTGCGGGTTGAAGAAATTGAAACTGGGCATGTGGTCGTCAAACCAGGTGGTCAAACGCTGATCGTCCCAGCGTTCGGTATTCTTGCTGCCATCGGGCAAATACAGGGAGGTGAACCAATCGGGGTGCTCCTTGTAAAGGCTGTGTTCGACATGAACGTGGTGACCGACATAGTCCAAGACCACACTCAAACCGTTGGCATGGGCCACATCCAAAAAGGCACGAAGCTCTTCGGGAGTGCACAAGCGAGGGTCGGTTTCTTTCAAGGAAACTGGCCAGTACCCGTGGTAGCCGCTGAACTTTGTTTTGGGATTTTTGGGCCACTGCCCCCAAGGGGTCTCAGGGTTGCGCACAATGGGCGATATCCATAGGGTATTGATGCCCAATCGATGAAAATATCCCTCTTTGATCTTGGCTGTCAAGCCGGCTATATCGCCACCGAAGTAGTCAACCTTGGGATTGACATCCTCCCGATTCAAGGGGCGGTTATTGGCCTTGTTGCCATCGACAAATCGATCGATCATGGGGTTGTACAATATCTGCCGGCGGGGATCTCGGTGGTTGCTGCGATCGGAAGCATTTTCTATGACTTGTCCGTCTATCAAGGGAATCATGACGTCGTTCGACACCGATTGACTGTCACACATCCAAACCCGGAGGTAGCTGTGACCCAAGGTCTCCTGGGGTATGGCAATACTGATTTGATGGTCAAATTGCCCGCTGGTCCATTCCAGTTCTCGGTTGTTGAGCAAGGCCAAAACCCTTTGAGGGGCTGAACAACCCTGGTAGGCCAAATGAACCGTGGCGCCCTTGTGCCAAGCCGTGCGCAATTGCAAATCGCTAGCCTCAACTTTGATCACAGAATTGAACCCGCCCATCCCGTTTGAAAGGGAATCGGGATTCTCCGGATCACGCAATTCCCGCCCACCATTCACAACATACACATACTGATGGGTACCCGGAGCCAAGAGGGCCTCACCATGCCAGGCGCCTTTTTCGTATTGAAGCGACAAATTATGGGGATTCCAGGCATTGAAACTGCCCTTGATTTGAACGGATTTCAGTTGATGCTTGTTGTCGACAAACAGAAAGGAACGGCTCTCTTTCTCGCTGGCGCGCAGAGGAACCGATACAATGGCGTCTTTCACATACAACTTCAAGCTCGCCAAGGGAAGGGCGACATCGTCTTTCCAAATCTGAACATTGTCAGAATTTTCAGCGCGCTCCAAATGCCAACCCGGGTCCAATGACCAAGAATCAATGGCAGAGGGTTCGTACACAAAATCGCTCAACCAAACCCAAGTCTTACCTGGCTCTAAGGTGACCAAGCTGCTCAATCCCGCAACCGGAATTTCAGATTGAGCCACCATTTTTTCTTGCAGATCACCGCAAGAGGAAAGGCTCAGAAATAAGGCTGTTAAAAGGGAAAGCGCCAAGCGTTTTTGCATGGCACAAAACTACAGGTTAAGGTTGAAGCACCCAAGCCGAAAGCCCATGAATGCCAGTACTTTGTTCGGCCCAAAAGGCATACAATTGGCCCGGTTGACCGATGAATTCTGATAGTTCAGAACCGCGGTAAACTTCTCGGCATTGAGCGTCGTAAATCACCCACAAACAGGGGCCTGTGAGCTCGGCATTCCAATGGGTGCCATCGTGCCAAACCCGGGTATTGCTCTTAACGCTCTCGACGCTTGCATTGGGCAAATTCCAATAGTAATGAGCATAGACGGGGTAATGATCGCTGGTGTTGTTGCCATAACCCGAAATGTACTTATCGGCGTAGAGAACCGACGACGAATCTCTCACCCAGAAGGGCTTCAAGGCAGGAGTAGCTGCCTGGTGATCGATCATGTCCGAATAACTCACCGTAGAGCGTTGACCTGAGACAGACAAGGGATAACTCACCATGGCAAAATTGGTATCGGCCATCCAAGCCGAAAAGGGCGTGGCGTAATTGCTGAATATGCTCTTGTCCAAATCATCGTTCCAATCACCCAAAACCACTCCCTTAATTGCCCCCTGATCCGCAATGTAGGACTTCATCGCCTCCATGGCACGCTTGCGGCGATCCCATGCTGTGGCTTTCGAAGCCGTACTACCCGTGTTGGCTTTCAAGTGAATCACCCAGGCCACCAAGGTGTCGTATTTCCCGTTCAAGGTGCAACCCAGCCCTACCTCCAAGGGCAAGCGACCGCTGGCAAATTCGTAGTCGTACACCTGGAGTATGTGCTTGCTCCAAAGCAGGGTGAATTCAGACTTTTTGTACAGCAAAGCTGTCTTCTGAGATTGGCTCCACGTGCTGATCACCGCTCCATAATCAGGCAACTGTTGCTGCAAATCGGCCCAATAAGCCGCGTTTGAAATTTCGCACAATCCCCAGAGGTCCAAATCGGCATTTTTGATCAAAGCCGCGGCATTGTTCAATTGGGTCACCTCTGAACTCGGGCCATTGCTGGCATCGCCGAACCATTCAATATTCCAGGAAGCAATGTCCAAACGATCGCCTGAACCAATTTTGGGCACCTGAGCCCACAGACTCGCACTGAACAACAGGCCTAGCGCCATCAGCAGCAGGCTCTTTCTCACTAATCTCTTCATCAATTTCTACGATCAAATCCCCAATTCAATTTGCTGCGCAGGGTGTCCAAGAACTGAACAGAACTCAAGCGCATCAATCGCAAGGGGTGGTCGGCCTTTCGAATGGCCATATGCACGTCTTCGGTGATGCTCTGGCTTCGGGCATCCAATGAGGCCAAATAGGAGGTGGCTCGACCTTCGATTTCAAACGAAATCACGGCGTTGTCAGGCACAACTACGGGTCTCACATTCAAGTTGTGCGGCGCGATGGGAGTGATGACAAAACTCTCGCTTTTGGGAAACAGGATGGGACCGCCACAGCTCAGCGAATAGCCCGTTGAACCCGATGGGGTGGAAACAATCAAACCATCGCTCCAATAGCTATTCAAAAACTCTCCGTTCATGTAGGCGTGCACCACAATCATGCTGGAGGTCTCTTTTTTGTGAATGACGAAATCATTCAGGGCAAAATTGTAATCGAATATCAGCGGATCAGAGGTCAATTGGAGCATGCTGCGCTCTTCAATGACGTAGTTTCCTTTGTCAATTTCGCTCAAGACATCGTCAATCGCGTCGGTGGTGGCACTGGCCAAAAATCCCAATCGACCGGTGTTCAGCGCCAAAACAGGAACGCGGCTATCGCGCACCAAATTCAAGGTATCCAGAATCGTCCCGTCTCCCCCTACACAGATCAAGACATCGACATCGCTACCGGGCTGCAAGTAATCAAAAATGTGAAGCTTGAGCTTGGCATCTAGATTCATGTGCACGAAATCCTCCAAAGAGGCACTGCAATAAATGTCATGCCCGCGTTCCGACAAAGCCGTCACCAAGCGAAGAAATCCTTCTTGGTGGCGAGAGTCTCTCACATTGCGAGCATACACAGCAACTTTCATGACTTTTGAATCAAATGGCGTGTCTAAAGACCAAACGACTGACCCATTCCCCGCGGGCATTTCGGCTGAAATCAACCCGCAGCAAGGCGTCGTAATACAAGAGCAAATCTACGCCCAATCCAACAGAATGCAGCAAATTTTCACCCAAGGGGTTCGTAGCCAAGCCGATGGGATTCAGAATTTTACCGGCATCTGTATAAAGATTGAGCCAGGCTTGCAGCGGCATTTGGCGGTAAGTACCCAATGCTTTGAATGGCCATTGAATTGCCTGGGGCAAACCCAAACGGTACCGGTAGGCCAACTTGGCTAATGCCAGGCCTTGCCCATCAAACATGTAATTCTCATACCCCCTGACATAATCGCCTTGAAAGAAGGCCTGGTTTTGCAGCACATAGGTAAGCTCACCCATTCGGTATCGAACAAAGGCCAAAGCCGCTAAGCCCGAATGATCCGTTAGGGGCACAAATACCCGGTAGCGGGACTCCAACTCGGGTGTGATACGATGCACCTCCCCACTCCATTGGCCATAAACGGCCAGCGAGGTTTTCCACTCTGAACCTTGGGTAGGGTAATGCAGCTGGTTGCGGTAGTCCCGAACCCAGATCAAGCCCAGTCGCTGCTGGTACTGGCGTGCAGAACCTAACGTATAGTTGGGGTTCAACTTCAAAATGTTCGAGTCTACTTCCATCCACTGCCCGGTGCTTTGAATGCGAATGTCTTTGTGGTAATTCAACCGATAGCGAAACTCCCCACCCAACTGGGTGCTTTGCTTCATTTGAACATGCGCGTCGGGGTAAAATCGAACCTGGTTGTTTTGGCTCATGAACCATAGATTGCTGCTCTGCACATGCTCAGCCTGGACGCTCCATTGGTAATCCCGTTCAGCGTGGGTGTAAGGCCTTCGAAAAGCCAAGCCCGCCGCTCGATTGAATCCACCTACGGCGGTCAAACGCAGATCGCGGTTCAATCCCCCCATGTTGTTCAAGTGAAACTCCGCCCCGCCAAATAATCGCGTGAGTTCATAACCCGACTGGGCCCAGTTCATCAAGCTCCCATCGCCGTATCCCGCTATGGGCTTGGCCCAGGCATACCAGCGTTCCTTCACCCTGATTCGCAAGATAGAACCCTCTACCGCCAAGGCTACTTCGGTAAACAAGTGAGTGCTTTGCAAACGACCCTCAAACCGAGCCAACAGAGAATCTGTAACCACCAAGCACTCACCCGGTTTCCAGTTCAACTCTCTATAAAAAATGCGAGTAGAGGTTTGGTAATTGCCTTCAATGCTAAGCGAATCAACCCCAGAGCAGACCGTTTGGGCCTGACTCCACAAGGGCCAACAAAGCAATATTAGCAGGGCTCGTATACGCACAAGTCAAAAGAAAAGGCATGTCGCTCATCTACGGCATGAGGCTCACGACTGACGCAGGTCCACTTCGAAGCGGGCATTTCGGGAAAATGAGCATCGGCTTCTGGGAATTCGGCATGTACCTCCGTCAAGTACACCGCGTCTGCCTGATTCAAGGCTTGGGCATAGATGTCGGCTCCCCCGATGACCATCAATTCGGCTTCTCCTTCGACGGCTTGGAAGACAGCTTCCCAGTTGGGCATGGCCTCAAATCCATCGGGCAAAGGCTCCTCTCGGCGCGTCAAGACCAAGTTTCGTCGGTTTTTCAATGGCCGGCCCAAACTCTCCATGGTTTTGCGGCCCATGACAATGCTCTTTCCCTTTGTGTGCTTGATAAACCACTGAAAATCATCGGGCAAGTGCCACAACAAGGCATTGCCAGCGCCTATTTCGCGGTTCAAACCATAGGCGGCGATGAGGGAAATTTTCAGCTCAGCCATGCTTCAAAGATAAGCTCTCAAGGCTTGGCAGAGCACACCAACGAACCGAGTATCAGACCGCTGTACAGCAGGAGCCTCATCGGCTTCAGCAGTGAAAGCGCTAAAGGGGTTGTATCTTTGCGCCTTATGAGCCGTTTAGTCGCTATCGTGGGCCGCCCCAACGTGGGAAAAAGTACCCTTTTCAACCGCATCACCGGTCATCGCCATGCCATTGTCGATGACATGAGCGGCGTTACCCGCGACCGCCATTACGGAACCGGCGACTGGAATGGAGTGGAATTCACCGTCGTTGACACGGGCGGGTTTGTTCCCGACAGCGAAGACACCTTCGAAGCCGCCATTCGCGATCAGGTGCACATCGCCATTGAAGAAGCCGCTGTGCTGCTCTTCATCGTGGATGCGCAAAGCGACGTTCACCCCCTAGATAACGAGTTCGCCGAGGTGCTCCGCAAAAGCAAAAAACCCGTGATTTTGGTGGTCAACAAGGTCGACAACGACCGTTTGAGCTTGGATGCGGTGGCCTTTTATGCCTTGGGTTATCCCGAATACTTTGAAATTTCTTCTGCCAGCGGATCCGGCACCGGTGAATTGATGGACGAGGTGGTCAAACACCTCAAAGAATTGCCCGAAGACACCGAGCGCATGCAGGAAGAAAACATTCCCCGCATCTCGATCGTAGGCCGCCCCAACGTAGGCAAAAGCAGCTTGATCAACGCTTTGTTGGGCATTGACCGCAACATTGTCACCGACATCGCTGGCACTACCCGCGACAGCATCGATACCCGATACAAGGCCTTTGGCCAAGACATGATCTTGGTCGACACCGCCGGTATTCGAAAGAAAAGCAAAGTTCACGAGAACATTGAATTCTATTCGGTGATGCGCTCCTTGCGCGCCTTGGAATATTCGGACGTTGTCGTGCTGATCATTGACGCCACCCAAGGAATGGAAGCCCAGGACTTGAACCTGTTCTGGTTGGCCCACCGCCAAGGCAAAGGCATTGTCATCTTGGTCAACAAATGGGATTTGGTGGAGAAAGAAACCAACACCCACTTGGACTTCGTGGCCCAAATTCACGAGAAAACCGCTCCCTTTGTCGATGTACCCATTCTCTTCATTTCGGCCCTTACCAAGCAGCGCATTTTCCAGGCTACGGAGACCATCATGCAGGTGTACAACAACCTGACCATCAAGATTCCAACCCGCAAGATCAACGACTACTTGCTGCCCATCATCGAGAATACGCCTCCACCGAGCCGCAAGGGAAAGTTTGTCAAGATCAAGTTCATCAGCCAACTGCCCACCAAGCGTATTGCGTTTGCCATGTTCTGTAACTTGCCCCAATATGTGGCCGAGAGCTATACCCGTTTCTTGGAAAACAAGTTGCGCGAGGAGTTCCCCTTGAGCGGAATTCCCATCTCCATTTTCTACCGCAAAAAATAAACCGGTGAAAGACCTTCGCAGTTTGGATTTACCCGAATTGACCCAGGCCCTTAAGGACCTCGGCCAACCCGGATTCCGTGCCAAACAAATTTGGAAATGGCTGTGGCAAAAAGGGGCCCGCTCCTGGGAGGAAATGACCGATTTGCCCAAAGACCTTCGGGCTACTTTGGAATCCGAATTCCATTTTCAGCCCACCCGTATTCACGCTGCTCAGCGCTCGTCAGACGGAACCATCAAGGTGGCCTTTGAACTGCACGACGGCTTCAAAATCGAAGGGGTATTGATTCCCACTTCCAAGCGCACGACCGCCTGCATTTCCTCCCAAGTGGGCTGCTCCTTGGACTGCCGTTTTTGTGCCACCGGCTACTTGAAGCGCGACCGCAACGTGACCGCCGCCGAGATTTACGACCAGGTTCACCTGATCAACCAACTGGCCTTGGAGAATTACGGCAAAAAGCTGGACAATATAGTATACATGGGCATGGGC
Source organism: Bacteroidota bacterium (assembly GCA_027621365.1). Lineage (GTDB taxonomy): Bacteria > Bacteroidota > Bacteroidia > NS11-12g > UBA955 > JALRLA01. The sequence continues at coordinate 31,075 of JAQCBH010000018.1, forward strand.
GAACCCCTACTCAACTACAACGAAGTCTTACGCTCGGTTTCATTGATCACCTCGCCCGATGCCTTGGGCATGAGCCCTCAGCGATTGACCATATCGACGGCCGGCATCGCCAAGATGATAAAAAAACTCGCTGACGACGGTGTTCGCACCCACTTGGCCCTATCCCTGCACAACGCCGACGATGCCAAGCGCTCGGAAATCATGCCCATTAACCAAAGCAACAACTTGGACCTGTTGGCTGAGGCCTTGGGCTATTGGGCCGAAAAAACCGGTGAACGCCCAACCTTGGAATATACGGTCATTGAAGGAGTCAACGATTCGATCGAAGACGAAGCCAACCTGGCTCGATTCGCTCGCCGTTTCCCCTCCAAAATCAACTTGATTGAATACAACCCCATTTCCCTCGCCGACTACAAGCCCACCTCCCGTCTCATGGATTTCGCCCTGGGCTTGGAATCCCAAAAGCTCATCGTCAACGTACGTCGCAGCCGCGGCAAAGACATTGACGCCGCCTGCGGTCAGTTGGCGGGTAAGTTGCAGTAATTAAGGAGTGCTTAAAGTTGGTTGGCATCAGAACTTGGGTCCAACTCAAAGGCAAGTTTTACAACCAGCAGCCCTCTTCAAAGCAAGAATTGTCAAAAGGTAGGCAGCTAGGATTTTCTCGCTGCGCTTCGCATTTACCCGTTAAAAGCGCGGTGATGCGCCTCTTCGTACAAGCGCTCTTTGGGAAGCGATTTGAAGTAATCCCAAGTGATTTTCAAGCCTTCGCTGCGCTCCACTTTGGGCTCCCAGCCCAACACGGCCTGGGCCTTGCTAATATTCGGTTGGCGCTGTTTTGGGTCATCGGTCGGCAGGGGCTTGTAGATGACCTTTTGATCGGTTCCGGTCAGTTTGATGATCTCTTCGGCGAATTGCCCAATGGTGATTTCACCGGGGTTGCCAATGTTGACTGGATCGACACAATCGCTCAGCAAAAGACGGTAAATGCCCTCGACCAAATCGGCCACGTAGCAAAAACTGCGGGTTTGGCTGCCATCACCGAATACGGTTAGGTCTTCGCCACGCAGAGCCTGACCCATGAATGCAGGCAGTACACGACCGTCGTTCAGGCGCATGCGAGGCCCATAAGTATTGAAAATGCGCACAATGCGCGTCTCCAAACCATGATAGGTATGATAGGCCATGGTCATGGCCTCCTGGAAGCGCTTCGCCTCGTCGTACACCCCTCTAGGGCCGACGGGGTTCACATTGCCCCAATAGTCTTCTGTCTGCGGATGCACGGTCGGATCGCCGTACACCTCACTGGTGGAGGCCACCAAGATGCGGGCCTTTTTGGCCATGGCCAATCCCAGCAAATTGTGCGTACCCAAGGAACCCACCTTCAAGGTTTGAATGGGGATCTTCAAATAGTCGATGGGGCTAGCGGGAGAAGCAAAGTGCAAAATGTACTTGAGCTCACCCGATACGTGCACAAACTTGCTCACATCGTGGTTGTGAAACTCAAAATGCTCGGAAGGAAACAGGTGCTCGATGTTGCGCAAATCGCCGGTAATCAAGTTGTCCATGCCAATGACATGGTAACCTTCGGCCAGCATTCGATCGCAAAGGTGGGACCCTAAAAATCCAGCCGCTCCGGTAACTAAAACTCGCTCTCGTTTTGCCATTTATTTGATATCGCTTCGGCCTATACTGTAATACACAAAGCCGTGCTTGGCCGCTGTATCCAATTCGTATAAGTTGCGCCCGTCGAAGATAACCTTTTCAGAAAGACTGGCAGCGATGCGATCAAATTGAGGCGTGCGGAACTCGGGCCATTCGGTGGCAATCACCAAAAAATCAGCTCCTTCCAAGGCCTCATAAGCACCTTCACTGAAGCTCACATTGTCACCTACTAACTCTTTGACATTGGCCATGGCCTCAGGATCATAAGCCTGAATCTTGGCCCCTCGAGCCATCAAGGCGTCGATCATTTCCAGAGCTGGAGCCTCACGAATGTCATCGGTATTGGGCTTAAACGCCAATCCCCAAAGAGCCACCGTTTTGCCGCTGATGCTGCCAAAGTGCTTGTCAATTTTGGGGAGCAAGGCCTGCTTTTGACTGGCATTGACCTCTTCAACGGCTTGCAAGATTTTAAAATCATATCCCACTTCTGAAGCCGAATGCACCAAGGCTTTCACGTCTTTGGGGAAGCAAGACCCGCCGTAACCGATGCCGGGGAACAAGAAGCGCTTTCCAATTCGGTCGTCGCTGCCCACACCCTTGCGTACCATGTCTACATCGGCACCCAAGAGTTCGCACAGGCGAGCTACCTCGTTCATGAAAGAGATCTTGGTAGCCAAGAAGGAGTTGGCGGCGTATTTGGTCAATTCAGCACTGCGGGTATCCATGTGCATGACCGGGTTGCCCTGGCGCACATAGGGTGCATACAGTTCGTCCATCAAATCAAAGGCGCGCTGGCTTTCGGCTCCAATCACTACGCGATCGGGCTTCATGAAGTCATCAACAGCTACACCTTCTCTCAAAAACTCGGGATTGGACACCACGTCAAATTCTCCCTTGTAATTGGCCGCAATGGCGGCTTTGACCTTGTCGGCCGTACCTACGGGTACCGTGCTTTTGTCCACGACAACCTTGTAGTCAGTCATGATCTTGCCCAAGTGATCGGCTACGCCCAATACATAACGCAAATCAGCCGAACCGTCTTCGCCCGGAGGGGTGGGCAACGCCAAGAAAATGATTTGCGCTTCAGCGATGGCCTCATCCAAATTCGTAGTGAATTGCAAACGACCCTCTTTGAGGTTGCGCTTGAACAGCACTTCCAAACCGGGCTCGTAAATGGTGATTTGACCGGCGCGGAGCTTGTCTACCTTGCGCTGATCAATGTCAACACAATAAACCTCATTGCCGGTTTCAGCAAAGCAAGTACCACTTACCAAACCGACATAACCCGTTCCTACTACTGCAATTTTCATAATGGGGAATTAACCGCTGCAAAGGTCGGTCATTTTTGCCGCTTTCCCTTGGCGCGATTTGCAACAGAACCCTGCCTTTAGCGAGCTAAGTTGCAAATACTGCAAATACTGAGATTACAAGGAGTCCAAAGCCGCCCGCAGTTGCTCGCCTATGTATCCCTGCTGCTCTTCATCCAACTCCGGGCAGATGGGAAGGCTGATGACCTGTTGGCAGAGGTTTTCGGTGCTGTGCAGGTCGGTGGTACGGCCGCGGCCGGCCGCCAGGGCGGCCGCGTAGGCTTCTTGACGGTGCAGCGGTACGGGGTAATACACCATGCTGGGAATGCCGGCCGCGGCCAGCTTTTGGCGCAAGGGTTCCCGGTGGGCAGGGTTTTGCAAGGTCAAGGTGTATTGGTGAAAGACGTGAGTAGACAGGGGGGAGCGAGCCGGAACGGCGAGCGCATCATGGCCCGACAGGGCCTCATCATATCGCTGGGCCACCGCTGCGCGGCGGCTGCCAAAATCCTTCAAATGCGGCCATTTTGCGAGCAAAATGGCGGCCTGCAAGGTGTCCAACCTCGAATTCAAGCCAATGTAGCGGTGCTGGTATTTCTGCTCTTGCCCATGATTGGCCAAGGCGCGCAATCGAGCAGCCAAAGAGGCGTCACGAGTAAAGACCATTCCCCCATCGCCCATACAGCCCAAGTTCTTGCTGGGAAAGAAGGAAGTGCATCCGATGTGACCCATGGTGCCGGCGAATCCACTCAATTCGTCGCTGCAATACTGAGAGCCCAAGGCCTGAGCGCAGTCTTCCACGACATACAAATTGTGCTCGGCAGCCAATGAAAGTATGGCCGACATGTCGGCCGTTTGACCGTACAAATGAACCGGAGCAAGGGCTCGCGTTTGAGGACCAATGGCCACTCTCACCGCCTCTACATCCATCAAAAAGGTGTGCGGATCGACTTCCACGAAGACCGGATTCAAGTTCAACAAAAACAAGACTTCGGCCAAGGCGGCATAGGAAAAAGCCGGCGTAATGACCTCTGAGCCCGCGGGCAAATCCAAGGCCATGAAAGCCAATTGCAAGGCATCGGTACCATTGGCTACACCCAAGGCCTGCACAGAGCCCGACAAATGAGGAAATGCCGAGACCAAAGAAGATGAGGCCCGCATCTGCGACAAGCCCTCGCCCATGACTGACTCCAACTCGGCCACCTCTGGGCCTTTGATGTAAGCCGCATTGCGAACGGCAGCATGCAATCGAGCATCAATCTCCTTGCCCAGGCGCTGGTATTGCGCCTGCAAATCCACCATTTGAATGGGTCTCATAAAACAAAAATAAAGCGAACCCCGTCTTTAAGGAGTGCGTTTTTGGCGAACGGCCTCATACAAGAGTACACCGCAAGCCACTGATACGTTCAGGGATTCTACTCCACCCGCTGACAAGGGAATGCGCGCGTGGCGATCGCAGAGTTTCCAAACGTCGGTGCTCAAACCGGTTTCTTCCGAACCCATGACCACGGCCAAGGGGCCGCTGAGCTCTACTTCGTACAAGTCTTGGCTGCCTTTTTCCGTGGCTCCCACCAAAGAGAGGCCGCTGTTTTTTAGGCTCTTCAAGCTGTGGTACAAACTCTGGGTACGGCAAACGGGAATCTTGAACAAAGCCCCTGCTGAAGTGCGAACCGAGTCACCACCCAAGGGGGCGGATCCGCGCTCAGGAAGCAACAAGGCATGCACACCGGCACAGGCAGCTGTGCGGGCGATGGCTCCAAAATTGCGCACATCGGTAACACCGTCTAGAACCAAGATGAAGGGATCTTCTCCTTTTTCAAAGGCCGCTGCCACCACATCATCCAAATTGGCAAAGGGGATGGCCGCAAGGGCCACCACTACCCCTTGGTGATTGCCGCGAACCAATGAATTGAGCTTTTGGTGCGGCACCTGCTTCCAAGTCAATTTGCGGTTTGAAAACTCCTGCAGTAACTCAGCGAGTTGGCCTTGCAAATGACCTTCTTGGATCCAAATTTTATCGATGGTTTTGCCTGATTCCAAGGCTTCCATCACCGGGTGAATACCGTAAATAAAGTCGTCTTTCTTGTCGTCAGCCGAACGGGGTTTCCAATTCCCGTCGCGGGGAGCACGAGGACCTGAACCAAAGCCGCCTTCGCGGGGAGAACGAGGTCCATCTCCCTGTCGAGAGCCAAATCCACCTTCGCGTGGTGGGCGTCCACCCTGAAAGCCACGACCTCCGCCCGATCGGCCACCGAAATCACGGCCGCCTCGTTGGCCACCAAAGCCTTCGCGACGGTCAGAACCGAAATCACGGCGCGGGCGATCTTCTCCGCCTTCGGCGCGAAAGTCGCGGCGTTCTCCGCCTCGCGGGCCACCAAAGCCCTCACGACGCTCGCCACCAAAATCGCGGGCCGGGCGGCCGTAGCCACCCCCATCTCCGCGAAAGTCCCGGCGTTCACCGCCTTCGCGATCGTCTCGGCGATAGCCTTCGCGGCGCTCCCCTCGGTATTCACGACCCTCACCTTGAGAGTCATTAGACGAAAAACCGCGGGGCTTGGCCCCGCGGTCTTCAAAAGAATCGTTTTCGTGTTCGGTCATTAGATGCCGGTCATTTTTTGTTTGTACTCATTGGCCCAATCAGCCTTGCCCTTGGTATTGCACACATTGATGATGCGGTCTGCCAAATATCGAGCGTTGGCCACTTCACGGGCACCGAATTGCTGGTCTTCGAAGTGCTTGAAATAGCGACCAAATTGGCGCAATTGCTCAATGCAATAGTCCATTTCTTTCTTCGCTGCTTCCTCATCGCCTAATAGCAAATACGAAACCGCATATTCGGTCAAGTATTCGTGGCGCATGGGCATCACCGATTCAGGAATTTCCGTGCGAATGTGCTTCATGGCACCAATGGCTCGGCTGCGGTAGACTTCTACGCTGTCAGCCATGAAGGCTAGGTAGTCAGCAGCGGCCATGCCATCAACAGGAGGCAAATTGGGCTCGCCCTTGTCTACGGCTGCTTTGACCGATTCGTATTTGTTGATCTCCTCGAAGTAGTGGGTTACCAACATCAGTACGTTTTGCTGCAAGTCGCTGGGCACATAGGCAGCCTTGTCATCCAAGAAGAAGTTGGGCTTTTCCTTCATGCCGTAATAGTGGTAATTGTTGACCAAGTTGCTCCACAGCTTGTAGTCGGCCACCAAATTGGGCTGGCCGCGGTCGCTGCCACCGCGAATGGGCACCAAGCGGTACACCAAGCCTTCGAGTTGCAGGTAGTTGTTCAACCCGCCGAAATCAAAGCCACTCACCGAGGTGAAGTAGATGGGGCGATCCCATCCATTGGCTGCATTGGTTGACAACAGATCGTACATCACAATATCACCCTTGCTCAAGTAATTGGAAGTCAAGGTCACTTCGATGTTCGGAGCAATCTTGGACTCGTCTTTCTTGGCTACGATGCCTCGCTTGATGACGGCCTCTTTGTCTACAGGTACAAAGAATTGGTTGCCGTGCCAAGTGGTGCGATCGCTGCCCAATTTGCGACGGTCTTGCAGCAATTCAGCCAACATTTCGCTCAAAGGGCGAGGACTGGTATAGTTCACCTTATCGACAGCCACTCCATAGTCGAAGCTACCGGTTTGCAGGTCTTCGCGCTGCAAGGTCAAAGGCAGAGGTGTAGACTTGTATACGGTATCCAACAAGACCGATGAATACCATTCGGTGGGCAACAAACTCTGGTTGATGATGCGCACGTCGGTACGAATGCCCTCTACGTTTTGTGCATACCACAGCGGATAGGTATCATTGTCCCCGTTGCAGAACAAAATGGCGTTGGGCTCTAGGTTCTCCAGGAAGTTCTTGGCCATGTCAATGCCGATGCGACGACCCGAGCGATCGTGGTCATCCCAACCCTGCATTCCCATGTTCACAGGAACGGCTACAATGGCCAAAATAGCCGCAGCCCAGGCAGAATTGCCCTTGAGGTATTTCTTGAGCATCTCTGCAAAAGAGATCACGCCCAATCCCACCCAAATGCAGAAGGTCTGGAAGGAACCCACCAAAGCGTAGTCACGTTCGCGGGGCTCGTAAGGGGGCTGGTTCATGTATACGTTAATCAAAACACCCGTGAACAAGAACAGGGTCATGACCAACCAAAAACCGTATTTGTCTGATTTGAATTGGAGCAACAAGCCCAACAAGCCCAAAATCAAGGGCAAGAAATAGAAGGCATTGCGCGCCTTTTGATTGGCGTAATAGTCGGGCAACTCACTCATGGAGCCGATGACGATGTTATCGATGAAAGGAATGCCCGAGTACCAGTTGCCGTCGAAACGGGTATTGCCCGTAACGGCCTGCTGATCGTTGAAGCGACCTACGAAGTTCCACATGAAGTAGCGCAAGTACATGTAGCGAATCTGGTAGGAGAAGAAATAGGTCAGGTTCTGGCCAAAGGTGGGCTTCTGCAGGTTCAAATACTGCAATTCCTGCTTCTCCATCTCGGTCAAGGCCCGCTGCTGCGAGGTTCCATTCAGCTCGTCAATGCGGGCTTGAACATCATCCATTCCCGAGTAATCGCGGTAGCCGCGAGCGTCATTGGGCTTGGAAGACACGCCCATGCGGGGGAACAAGGTGTTGTATTCGGGGTCGTAAACCGGACTGTAGTTGTCTCCACCCTCTTCGTACTTGCCTTCAGGCCCTTTGAAAAACTTCTTGCCCTTGATTTCGTAATCGATTTGCTGGGCATTGAAGTAAGGTCCTACCAACAAGGGGCGATTGCCGTATTGCTCACGGGTGATGTACCCATAGAATTTGTAAGGGTCTTCAGGATCGTTCATGTCAATCGAAGGATCGGCCATGGAACGAATGATCACCATGGCATAAGAAGAGTAACCCAAGATCACGAATCCGATGCTCAATACGATGGTGTTCCAACCGATTTTTCCTTTGCCGGCCGTATAGCGAAGCAGGTAAACCACGGCTCCGAAGATCAGCACCACGGCCGCCAAGGCGCCGCTGTAGAAGGGCAATCCAAAACCGTTGACGAACATCTTGTCCAAGTTGGCCAAGAGCCAGGGAATACCAGGATAAATGACCTTCATCACAAAGCCCAAAGCCAAAGCAGCTGCACCCAAGGCATAGATGACGCCCTTTTGGGTCACCTTGAATTTCTTGAAGTAGTAGGCCAGCGTAATGACCGGAATCACCAACAAGTTCAACATGTGCGTACCCAAGGCCAAACCAATCATGTAGGCCATGAATACCAACCAGCGGTCGGTTGACAAGGTGTCTTCGGCTTCGTACCAGCGAATTACGGCCCAGAAGGTCAGACCGGTGAAGAAAGAGCTCAAAGCGTATACCTCAGCCTCAACGGCGCTGAACCAGAACGAATCCATGAAGGTATTGCTCAAGGCAGCCACCAAACCGGCAGCAAAAATCAACACATTGCGGTGCTGAGAGTCTTCTTTGACCAATTTACCAGCAAAGTAGGTGGTGATCCAGAAGGTAAACATGACCGTACCAGCCGAAGCGGTGGCCGAAAGCATGTTGATCCAGAATCCTACATTGACCACATCGGGGGCCAGCAATGAGAAGAGTCGACCCACCATCAAAAAGAAGGGAGCCCCTGGAGGGTGAACGACTTGCAACTTGTAAGCGGCTGAAGCAAACTCACCGCAATCCCACAAACTAACTGATTCCTCCAAGGTCAAGGTGTAAACCACCAAGGCAATGGCAAAACTCAACCAGCCGAGTATGTTGTTCCAACGTTTAAACGTATTCATGTTCTATCAATTGAGAATGGCGAAAATAGGCATTCGCTGTGGCTTAGCCAACGGCAAAAGGGGTCTTGAACCCTTCGATTTGAGCAATTTGTCGATTCAGGCTTAGGCCGAAATCGTTTCGGCCGCCAATTTCAAGCGATCGACCACCTCAGCGGTACCCAAAAGAGCCAGCAATTCAAAGATGGGAGGACCCATCGCTTCTCCGCTGAGGGCTATGCGCATGGGCTGCATCAACTCACCGGTTTTCTTGCCCATGGCTTCGCAGGCTGCCTTGAAACAAGCTTCAAACCCTTCGGCATCAGAGGCCGATGCGGCAGCAAAAGCCTCGGCCAATCTCAGCAATGAAGCATTGGTGTCCTCTTTCCATTTCTTGGCAATGGCCGCCTCGTCGTAAGAGGCAGGTCGGCCGTAGAAGAAATGCGCTGCCGGAGCGATGTCTTTGGCGAATTGGAACTTCTCGCGAAGCAAGGCCAATACCTTCAAGGCATATTCGCGGTCAATGTCGTTTCCATATAATTCTTGGAACTGAGCCCAAACCACCTCCATCAATTCCTCGTCAGAGGAATTGGACAAGTATTGCTGGTTGAACCAATGGGCTTTGTTGACGTCAAACTTGGCGCCGCTCTTGGAAACCTTTTCCAAGGAGAAGGCCTCGATCAATTCGGCCATGCTGAACAGCTCTCGGTTGTCAGAAG
>JAQCBH010000019.1 GCA_027621365.1 Bacteroidota bacterium
ACTTTGAAGTAAGACGGGCGGGGCTCTTCAGCCTTTTTGGATTCAATGGCGGCTTTCATTCTCTCCCAAGCGGCGTCGTTAGAGGCGGCTTCTGGGTGCTGATAATGCTGACCCAAGGAGGATTCTTCTTTGGCCTGAATGGCGGCTTTCATTCTCTCCCAAGCAGCGTCGTTAGAGGCGGCTTCCGAGTGCGTGTACGTGTCCCATGACTCTTCTTCCTCCTTGTCGGCAATAGCTCTCTTCATGCGTTCCCAAGCAGCATCGTTGGATGCAGCCTCAGAATACTGATAAGACTCAGCCATGTTCCAGAATTCTTCAAATTCAGGATCGACAGGAGGCGATATGGGTTTTTTAGGGCTCACGGCGCAAAACGGGGTTCAAAATACGATTTTTCTTTCTATTACTTAAAGCCAAGTAAATAAGGCACATAACGCAGTGTTTTTATGACACTTTCCTGTGAATTGTGTACTTCGCTCAAAGGTATAACACATTCCTAAGGGTTACCCCCCAAAAAAAATTGAAAAAATTTTCCGCAATTAAGAAGAGTGGGCCAGGGCATGGGCCTTTTCGATGAATTCCACTACGGCCAAACCGTCTTGGGCGGGAGTAGTGATGGGGGCTCCGCGCAGCAAATGGTCCAAGGCATTTTGGATCAGGTGGTGGTGGTTGGCAGCACTTCCTTTGTACAAACCATAATCGTTAGCGGGAACTTCAGGGAGTTCAGGAGTGGTGGTTTGGCCATCAATGTTCACGTATTGTACCTGATTCATATATTGGCCGCCCAACTTGATGGTTCCGCGCTCTCCAATGAGTGACAGGGTGCTTTCGAAGTTTTGATGGGGTACGCTGGTGCTGTATCGAAAACTCCCACGTCCCTTATTTCCAAAGGCAAAGGCGATGCTGCCACTGTCATCAAAGGGAGTGATTCCTTGGTGATTGTGATTGCTGGATTCAGCCCAAAAAGGCTGCAAGGGCCCCAGTAGCCAATGCAACATGTCGACGAAATGGGAGAACTGGGTGAACAATACCCCGCCATCCAACTCAGCAGAACCGTGCCAAGCGTGTCCCGAATAATAACGCTCATCTCGGTTCCAGAAGCAGTCTACCTGAACTCGGTATAGGTTACCCAAGGCTCCTTGATCCAACAAAGACTTGACGTATTGACTGGGAGCGGAGTAGCGATTTTGCATTACCCCAATTAAGCTTTTACCAGTCTGTTCCGAAACCTGAATCATGAATTGAACATCAGCAGCTGATAAGGCCATCGGTTTTTCAACTATAACGTGCAATCCCGCCTTCATGGCTTGAATGGCTTGCTCGGCGTGAAGGCCGTTGGGGCTGGCTATAGAAGCCACGTCACAGCCAATACCAGAAGATAAAAAATCTTCGATGCTCTCAAAATGGGGAATGCCTGAAGCGGCTTTATCGCTGTCTGGGTCAACCGAGGCCACCCACTCGGCCTCTGGGTGCATGCGCAGAGTTTCAGCATGGCGGGATCCAATGTGTCCCAGCCCTATGACTACAAAACGCATGCTTTTCATCTTACAAAAATAGGGGGATTCCCCCATTTTGCCGTTTGAGGGGAAGGCCCCAACTTTGCGGCAACATGACGAAAGAGACGGTTTTGGTCATTGGCTCTTGTGGCCAGTTGGGAACGGAGTTGGTTGAAGCCCTTCGGGGTATATACGGAGACGCCCAAGTGGTGGCTTCAGACATTCGCAAATCTGACAATCCTGTTTTTGAAGCGGGTCCCTTTGAGGAGTTGGATGTACTGGACGAAGCCAAGCTAAAAAGTCTCATTGAGCGCTATAAACCCTCTCAAGTTTACCATTTGGCTGCTATGTTGAGCGCCACAGCCGAAAAAAATCCTGACTTCGGATGGAAACTCAACATGGAAGGTCTCTTTCATGTCTTGAATGCGGCCCGCGATATGGGCATCATTAAAAAAGTATACTGGCCCAGCAGCATTGCGGCCTTTGGGCCCAATACTCCTCGCTTCGACACGCCTCAGTTTGGCGCCATGGATCCCACGACTATATATGGCATTAGCAAATTGTCTGGTGAACTGTATGCCCAATATTACTTCAACCGTTGGGGAGTGGATACCCGCAGTTTGCGTTACCCTGGTTTGATTGGCTACAAGTCTGCACCCGGTGGGGGAACTACTGATTATGCGGTTTCCATTTACCACGATGCCTTGACCACAGGTCACCACGAGTGCTTCTTAGGTGAAGGAACCATTTTGCCCATGTTGTACATGCCCGACGCTCTGAAGGCCACCTTGGACATTATGCATGCTCCTGCCGATCAGATCAAAATTCGCAGCAGCTACAACTTGGCGGGCATGAGTTTTGGGCCTGAAGAGATTGCCGCTAGCATTGCCAAGCAGGTGCCGAATTTTAGCATTTCCTACAATCCCGATTACCGCCAGGCCATTGCCAATAGCTGGCCAGCAGTCATCGATGATTCTCGTGCCAGAGAAGACTGGGGTTGGAAACCCGACTATGACTTGGATCGCATGACCCAAGACATGTTGGAGAATTTGAAGCCCTTGTACTCGTAAGGGTTCCGTAAACGATAAATTGGTCTCAGAGACTCGCGTATCCGACGGCGACACCCACCAAAGTGGAGGTAGACGCGCGCTCGATTTTCACCTGCACGAAGTCGCCTTTTTTATACTGCTCTTTGGGGAAAACCACTACGATGTTTTGGTCGTTTCGGGCCATCCAATCCTGGTCGCTGCGCTTGGAGTCAGCCTCCACCAATACATCGACTATTTGCCCGACATAGCGCTGATTTTTCTCAGTTGACATGCGGTTTTGCAAATCAATGATCTCTTTCAAGCGGCGGCCTTTGACCTCTTCGGGAACATCGTCAACGAGCTTTTTCGCGGCGGGAGTACCGGGGCGCTCGGAGTATTTGTACATGTAGGAAAAGTCAAACTGAGACCATTCCATGAGACTCAAGGTGTCTTGGTGCTCTTCTTCGGTTTCGGTGCAAAACCCTGCGATGATGTCACAGCTGATGCCGCAATCGGGCAAAATGCCGCGAATCATTTCGATCTTATCCATATACCATTCACGGCTGTAGTTGCGGCTCATGATGTCCAATACACGGGTGTTGCCGCTCTGGGCAGGCAAGTGAATGTAGTTGCAAATGTTTTTGTACTTGGCCATCGTATGGATCACCTTGGGGGTGATGTCCCGCGGATGCGAAGTCGAGTAGCGAATGCGCATTCCGGGTACGGCCAAGGCGCAGAGTTCCAACAAATCGGCGAAATCAACCGATGAGGCTTGTTCCTCTTCTGTCAGTTTTTTGAAGTCTTTTTTGGCCCCACCGCCGAACCACAGATAGCTGTCGACGTTTTGGCCCAACAGAGTGATCTCTTTGTATCCCTGCTCGGCCAACTGAACGGCCTCTTTGACAATGCTCTGCGGGTCGCGAGAGCGCTCACGGCCGCGGGTAAAGGGAACCACACAGAAAGAGCACATGTTGTCGCATCCGCGCATGATGGATATGAAAGCTGTCACCCCGTTGGTATTCAATCGAACCGGGTTCAAATCGCCGTAGGTTTCTTCGCGGCTCAACAGAACGTTGATGGCGCGACCTCCTTCGTCTACTTCGGCGACCAATTTGGGCAATTCGCGGTAGGAGTCAGGTCCGGCTACGACATCGACCAACTTTTCTTCTTCCAACAATTTGTCTTTCAAGCGCTCAGCCATGCAACCTAAGACGCCAATGATCAGATCATTGTTGCGCTTTTTGTTCATTCGCAAGTGCTTCAAGCGTTCGCGAATGCGCTGTTCGGCGTTGTCACGAATGGCACAGGTATTTAGAAAAATGACATCGGCGTCCAATTCGTCTTGCGTACTTGTGAACCCGTGTTCGCCCATGATGGAGGCGATGATTTCGCTATCGGAAAAATTCATAGCACAGCCGTAGCTCTCAATGTACAATTTGCGACTGGAGACAGAAGTAGGGGCCTGTGTTTGCGACATAGGGTGCAAAAATACGATTTGGTGGGCAGCCTCTCCTATCTGCATCTTTGTTACAATGAAGTTTTTGAGGCTTGCTGGGGCATTTGCCCTGTCATTTGCATCGGTTTCGGCCCTACAGGCCCAAGAAAAGGGTCAGTTTTCGGGCAACCTGCTTCTGAATTACCAGAAATACATTCGCGACGATAAAATTGGTGCCAACACCCGTGTTTATCGGGAAAATACGGCTTCGACTGATGCGTGGTTGTACATGCAATACCGCGTCGGGGAGTACAGTTTTGTCATGCGTTACGACGCCTTTAACAACAGCCCTTTGTTGGATCCGCAGGATGCCTTCACCGACCACGGAATTGGCTATTGGAAGATCGAAAAAAATGGAGAGAAACTAGGAGTAACCGTGGGTTCCTTCTACGACCAATTGGGCAGCGGCATTCTATTCAGGGCCTATGAGCAGCGTCAAATCGGCATCGATTACGCTCTGCAAGGAGTTCGCCTGACCTATCAATTCAATGACAACTGGCGATTCAAAGCCTTTTCGGGCAACCAAAAAGGAACGCTGAACAAGCGCTTCGCCTACAACCCTCAGGTAATCACCGGGGCCAATTTGGAAGGATTCGTGCCTTTGGGCGAGAACAGCAAAATGGGTTCCTTGATATTGGGTGCTTCGGCTCTGAACCGCACCTTGGACAAGGGTACCATGAACAAATTGGTGTCGATCATTGAGACCTACGATCGCGACGATCAGTTTTATCCCAAGTACAATGTCTGGGGTTTCAACGGATACAGCACTTGGTCAAAAGGAAATTTCAGCCTCAATGCGGAAGCAAATTTTAAGAGCCCTGAGGCCATCATCGATTTTGACGGCAAATTGCGCTTGAAGCAGGGCAAGGTTTACTATACTTCCATTAGTTGGGCCAAGTCGAGCATTTCCTGGAGAAGCGAAACCCACAAAGACGGAACGCCCAAAACGAAAAAGGAAATCAAAGCCCAAAAAGCTTCAGTGGGATTGAACATTCAAGCGCGCCACGTGGATCACTTCCCCTTGCGCACGGACCCCACGGCTACCTTGTTGAACGGTTTGGTGTCTTACTTGCCTTCGATGACCCGGCAGAATACCTATCGTTTGCTGGCTCGTTACAACGCCCCTGCCCAAGATTTGGGAGAGAATGGCATACAGGGAGAATTCTCTATCAACCCTCAGAAGGGTACTTATATATTGTTGAATGGCTCTTACGTAATGAGTTTGGCCAGTAACGGAACAGGGGGGACACCCGAGCATTTGTTCCGCGAGTACTACGGGGAGATTCAGCAGAACGTAGGCAAGAGTAGCAAAGTGAAATTGGGTATGCAGAGCATTTACTACAACCAAGCCCGCTACGAGCAGGAATTGGAATACGAGCCCGTTCAGACCCTTACGCCTTTCGCCGAATGGTTGTACAAGGCCCCCAGCGGCCGCAGCATGCGTGTAGAGGCTCAGTACTTGAAGACCGACAAGGACCAGGGAAGCTTTGCCAATGCCATGGTCGAATACTACTGGAGCAAGAAGTTCTCGATGGCCGTAGGCGATATGGTGAACATTGAGCCCCATCGTTATGAGCGCATGATCATCGCTGATCAGGTGTTGCATTACCCCACCTTCTTCTTGAGCTACATCGACGGGCCTACCTGGTATACCTTGAGTTTTTTGAAGCAGCAACAAGGCGTAAACTGTTCAGGCGGTGTTTGCCGCGAAGAGCCTGCGTTTAGTGGGGTTCGGTTTACAGTGAACAGCACCTTTTAAAAAGGAGAGTTGGGCTGCCTGAGAATGAGCTAAGCCGCTAGGGATATTTTCCAATTTAAGGAAGGGCGGACGGGCTTCTCAAGTGAGGAGTAAGCCGCTGGGATTGCTCCCTAAACGATTGGCGATCAAGGGTCTTGGTCGGTTGTTGCCAAACCATTTGTTGCCATTTGTTGTTTAAATATGTACTTTCACCCTATGCGAATGCTAAAATACAACTTAGAAAAATCCCTGTTTGGGATCTGCACCGAGTTGGCAGAACGCATTGGATTATCAACCCGCAGCGTGCGCCTGTGGTTCATTTATGCTTCCTTTTTTACTTTGGGCTCACCCGTGATCATCTATTTGGTTTCGGCGTTTTGGTTCAACATGAAGCGCTACTCTTCCGAGCGTAGAACCCGTGTTTGGGATTTGTAAATTCTGAACCATTAAAAATAGTAAAAATTAATGAGCAACATATTTAAATGCTTAATAATAGGATTGTTCTTGAATCCATTTACAATTAGTGCTCAAAGCAAAAAGAAGCAATTGATAATAAACCAGCAAAAAATTGACTCGCTGACAGTAGTGAGGACCTCTTCTGCTGGAACATTGGATCAAGTCAGAAGACAGTGTTCAATTTCTCAATCGGAACTTCAAGAATTGGCAAAGCAGATTAAAGAGGAAAACCTAGAAATTGCTCGACTGCAAGGTCAAATGGAGTCATATTCTAACAGGATTGAATACCAAAGAAATTCATTAAGTGTATTGAAGCAAATTTCAATTTATTGCGATTCGATTTATGAAATTGGAGAGGCTATACAATGGCCGATAGAAAACATATCTTTTCGTAGTAGGTACATAGATATTCTTCAGATAGACACAATAGAGAGTTTGATAACTTTTGTGTATTCAGATTCTCAAGAACATGCGAATACAAATTTAACCAATTGGACATGGGTAATTGCCGATCAATTGGAATATGAACGATTGAATCTCGAAGAATCGTGCAGTTGTTCAGTCAAAGTTGCTTCCTTGGCAGATTTAATAGTGTCCAAATATGAAATTCCCTCTGAAGCGATTGAGAATGGCGTGATTTTTACTAACGAAGGAATCGTTTATACGGACCGCAACAATCCATATTCTCTAATCATAAGGTCTGTTAGTGGAGCTAGACCCAAATCACTGAAAGGGTATGTCGCTTTTATTTATCAAATACAGTTATGAGATTTTGGATATTTGTCAGCTGGTTCATTGGGTCATCTACAATTTACGCCCAATCGAAAAAAGAACTAATACTGGATCAAGAGATAATGATTTCTCGTTTGGAACGGTCTATTGACTCTATTTATCTATTAATAAAACAAGAAAATGATACTGTAAATAAGTTAAAAGATTTACGTACGCTCGATGGGCATCGAACGGACTCCTTAGAGCAAGTGCGTGTGAATATGAGCAATAGAGCAAGAGGACTTTTGGCAGCTTTTGCAAAAGACTCTGTTGCAATTTCCCAATTGATTAAAAATAGTCATGTTTCTAATTCCGCCTTACAAATGTTAGGTTCTTATATTGATTACACCCAATACCTATCAATTTATGAGGAGGAATACATAGGCACTGAATACGCAACAATGATAACATTTCTTGAAAGTGAAATGGATCGAATTGCTAAAAAAGCCGGGCTTGAAGATATGACAGCCACCCGCGAGGCATTGTTTGGTTATTATATAAATCACTCCGAAGAATATGGTCGAATTCGAGCGTTGCAATTTGTGAACTCTGATGAACAAGAGTCACAATGTTTGAATGTTATTTGCAAGGGAATTGTTTCGCAAATTGATGAAATGATTGAAAATAATGAGTGGTCTTCAACTATCTCAAGTAAGCGGCAAGAGCTTTTTCAATATTTTACAAGATTAGAGAATTTGGATGTACAATCTATCTATTTTTTAGATAATTACTTATTATACGATATTGTACGTAATTATAAGGAAATTGGAGATCTGGAGTCAGCTTTGAAATATTCAACAATTGTGTTAGAAAATTGTGATAAAAAGAAAATTAAGTATTATAATTTTAGTCAAAGATGTGATATTTATATTTCATTAAATGAATTTCATCTTGCTCTAAAAGATTGCAACTCGAGTATTGTGTATTTAAAGAAAGAAAAAGACAAACAATACAGTGTATTTTTAAAAGAATTAAAAAAGTGCAATATTCTAATGGCATTGGGTAAGTTTAGTGAATCATACGGTATTTTGAACCGTCTGTTTTTTTCATTAACAGCAGAAGAAAGAAGTAACAAATTCATGAGTGATAAAAAATCTTGGATACTTTCAAAACAAGTTATATGTCTATATGAATTGGGTAATACATCTAAGGCGGATGACCTTTTTAATTTGTTGCGAGAATATTATTACTGTGACTATTTAGTTCTTAAAATAGGTGATTTGGAGTTTGATTTGTGTCACTATTACGATACACATTATTGATGTTATTATTTTAAGAAATAATCTTTTAGCAATTTCTTTGATGCCTCTATGGATATTGGTCTTTTATAGATTCAAGTAAAATTCGCGCAAGAGCTCAATGGCCTGTTGGCTATAGCTACCCGGCTTCTTGTACGTAGTTAGAGTCTCTCTTTCTTGGCAAGTTGAAGGTTCTAAGCGCAGGGAAAGGTGTAGCAAATGTGGCGCTTTGTCGGGATGGGCAGCAATGGCTTGCTGACTGGCTATGTGCCAGGGGCCCCAGTCGGTTGGGCATGAGCCTGGAGGAAGCAAGAGGTGAAAGGTACCACCGGGTTCTAGTAGTTCAGCCGCGCGGTGGAGCAACTTGAACAAACTGCCCAATGACTGGTGCCGAGCGCTTCGTTTCAAGTCGTCTTGGCTTTCCTGTTGTCCTTCGAAAAAGGGGGGGTTGCAGACGATGGCATCGAACTTCAGAGGCCAAGCATGGGTCTGGTTGGATAGTGCATCATTGTCGTGGCCGTCGACTTCGGTTTGGGCTTGCTGTGTAATCCGGCTGATTTCGTTTGTAGGCTGGTCGATGGCCTTCCATCCGGAATCGTTCCAGTCTCCTTGGGCGATGTGTAGACGCTCATGGAAGGGACTGGAGGCGGCGTTAGCCGCCGCCTGGAGAGCTGTGGCCGCGTCGAGTTCCAGGCCAAATCCCTGAAGTTGGGGGTAGCGCTGGGCCAGCATCAGCAGCAGAAGGCCTGTGCCGGTTCCCAAATCCAATACAGTAGCTGCTGAGCCCAATTTTATAGAGGCCCCAAATAGGCAAGCATCGGTCGTCACCGCCAAGGTGACGGTTTCTTGGGCGACAGTAAATTGTTTGAAAGCAAACGGTTTGCGGGCCATGTCAATCCAACATCCACTGGTCTCCTGATAACTCAGAAGGGTCTGAATAATAGGCATGTCCATGCCGCTTCAAATGCAATACACTGCTGCAATGTTGCAAGGACAAGGATAAATCGTGGCTTGAATAAATGGCGGCTTTTCCATGTTCTCGGCACAGGCTGGTCAATAATTCCAGAAACTCTTTGCGGCTGGGGTAATCCAAAAAAGCCAAGGGTTCGTCGAGCAAGAGCAGGGGAGTGTCTTGAGCCCAGCAGCGAGCCAGCATCACCTTTTGTTTTTCTCCGTCACTCAGGCTCAGAAATAGGCGATCGGACCAATCTTCGAGCCCCATTTTTTTCAACCAGGTTCGAGCGATGCTTTCATCTTCTCTGTGGTAGCCCTTGATACTGGAGGCAAATCGAAAACGACCGCTCATCACCACTTCCAAAACGTTCAAGCGCAAATCTTGGGGAGGGGTGGCCAATACCATACTGACGCAGGTGGCCCGTTGTGATTCGCTGAGCATGCCTATGGCTTGCCCCTGAATTTCTACCGAGCCCATTAATGGAGCTTGCATGCCGGCCAGGGTTCTCAAGAGTACCGATTTACCCACGCCATTTCGCCCTACCAGCAGCATGATTTCGCCTGAATTCAGCGAAAAATCCAGCCGGGCGTGCAAGGT
Organism: Bacteroidota bacterium; assembly: GCA_027621365.1. Taxonomy (GTDB): domain Bacteria; phylum Bacteroidota; class Bacteroidia; order NS11-12g; family UBA955; genus JALRLA01. The sequence goes on from JAQCBH010000019.1 coordinate 9,772, forward strand.
TTTTTCCTTGTTGGTCCCGATTTCCAGACCGGTGCTCAGTTGAATGCTATGAAGCAAATGCTCTGACATAGGGGTATTGCCATACAAAAGTGGGAATTTCGAAGCGTGAAATTGCAATTGAATCTCGCTACTGAAGCCGATATATCCGAAATCTTCCGTTTGGCCGAGGCCTCTTGGCAGGCCCATTACCCGGCGATCATTGGTCAGGAGCAGGTCGATTACATGTTGGCTCGCTTTTACAACTACGCGTCCTTGTTACAGCAAATGCGCGAGGGTCAGCGCTTTTACTTCATCACTCTGGAGAGCGAACGGGCGGGGTTTGTGGCCATCAGCAGCCCTGGAAAACACTTTTTGGCACCCGATTCTCACTTCATTCACAAGTTTTATTTGCATCCGGCGCAACAGAATAAAGGAGTTGGGGCCTCGGCCTTCCAAGCCCTGGTTGATGCAGAACCTGAGGCTCAAACGATCCGTTTGCAGGTAAATCGAGGGAATTTCAAGCCCATCAATTTCTACTTCAAGCTGGGCTTTCGCATCGAATCTGTCGGTGACTTTTCGATAGGCGATGGCTACGAAATGAATGACTTTGTGATGGTCTGGACCCGGTCCTGACCTACCTTTGCGGCCGTGTTAGCCCTGGTCGACTTTTCCTTTGAATTTGCGGGTCGGTATTTGTACCGAAATGCCAATTGGCACATCAAGCCCGGTGAAAAAATCGGATTGGTCGGTTTGAACGGAACTGGCAAGTCTACGCTGCTCCGTTTGGTGGCTGGTGATTTTGAATTGCGCGAGGGCTCTTTGAGCAAGTCCAATTCCCTGAGTATTGGATTTCTGAACCAGGATTTGCTGAGTACGCATTACGAGGCCTCGGTTCGCGAGGTGGTCTTGGGTGGCCGCGATGATTTGATGAAAATTGACCAGGAAATCAATGAGATTTTGGTCAAGATCGAGACCGATCACAGCGAGCGATTGTTGCAGCGCCTGGCCGATTTGCAAGACGAATTCGGGGCCAAAGGTGGCTACGACTGGCAGGCTCAGGCCGACAAATTGCTCGAAGGCTTGGGCTTTCCCACGGCTGAATTGAGCAAACCCTTGCACCTCTTCTCCGGCGGATGGCGCATGCGAGCCATGCTCGCCAAGCTGCTGTTGATGTCGCCCGATTTGCTCTTGTTGGACGAGCCTACCAACCACTTGGATTTGCCCACCATCGAGTGGCTAGAGAACTACCTGAAAGATTACCAAGGAACCTATGTGATCGTCTCACACGATCGATTCTTCTTGGATAAAACCGTCAATCGAATTGCCGAAGTGGCCCATCAACAGCTGTTTCATTTCAAAGGCAACTTCAGCTCCTATCTGGACCAAAAGGAGGAGCGCGATGATCTCTTGCAACGCCAGTTTGACAACCAGCAGAGTTTCATTCGCCAGCAAATGCAATTCATTTCTCGATTTCGCTACAAGGCCTCCAAGTCAACGGCTGTGCAAAGCCGGGTAAAGATGCTGGAGCGCATGGACAAGATCGAGATCAAAGACAAAGAAACGCGAGCCTTCAGCATACGATTCAACATTCGCCAAACCCCTGGAAAGGTGGTCACAGAGATTGAGAATGTGAGCAAGTCATACGGTGATTTGCACATCATGGCAGGGGCCTCAGCGCAACTGTTGCGCGGCGATAAGGTCGCCTTGGTGGGAGCCAACGGCAAGGGCAAGTCGACGCTTCTGCGCATGGTGTACGGCAGTGAGCCTTTTTCGGGGAAGGTGGAATTGGGATGGAATGCCGAGCCCGCCTTTTTTGCTCAGCATCAGCTGGAATCACTGAACTTGAAACACAACCTTTTGGAAGAAATCGCCACTGTTTCGGCCGAATACACCGAAAACGAGCTGCGAACGGTCTTGGGTTGCTTTTTGTTCACTGGCGAAGAGGTTTTCAAAAAGGTGAAGGTCCTTTCGGGGGGTGAAAAGTCGCGGTTGGCCTTGGCCAAAACCTTGATTACGCAGGCCAATTTGTTGCTACTGGACGAGCCTACCAACCACTTGGATATGTTCAGTACTTCGGTATTGGCAGATGCCTTGGAAAACTATGCCGGCACCTTGCTGTTTGTGTCGCACGATCGAACCTTCATTTCCCGTGTAGCCAACAAAATTTGGTGGATCGAGAACGGAAAATTGAAAGAATACCCTGGCAGTTTTGACGAGTTCAACGAGTGGATGAAAACCCGTGAACCCGTTGAAGCAGAGCCCATTCAGTCTGAAGTGCAAAAGCCTGTTGAACTGGCCAAAGAGCCAGCGGCAAGCTTGTCCAAAAATCAGATTCAAAAAAGAGAAGATGATCTTCATGCGGCTGAAAAAGCAGTAGAAGATTTCAAGGCCAAGCGCAAGCAGTTGGAGTGGGACATGGCTTCGCCTGAGTTGGCCTCCAATGCCGAAGTCCTACAAGCAAAAATGGAAGAATACGGGCTTTTGGAAAAAGAGCTCAAGGCGGCACAAGCCCATCTGGACCAGTGTTTTGAACTCTGGATGGAGACCCAAGACTAGTTTGGCCCCGGATTTGCTAACTTCGGAGCATGCTTCGTTGGGCGCTTCTATTGATTTTCTTTTGTGCACAGGTCGTACAGGCTACTCGGGACTCGGCTTTGCGCTATGCCAATGCCATCTATGAACCGGCTGTTCATACGGTGCGATTGAATCAATTGGAAAGTGGTTTTAATGTTCCCATTGTGAACCTCGGAGAGGCGGGTGTCTTGCGATTGGAGTTTGATGAGTTTACCAGCAATCCAGACTATTATCAGTACACGCTCATTCACTGCAATGCCGATTGGCAGCCCTCCAATCTCAATGTGACTCAAGCCTTAAGCGGAATGGGATATGAAGAGCTAGGCAACCCCAGTTTCTCTACTCAAACCTTGACCAAATACGTTCATTACAACGTGGCTGTGCCTTCTGAAAACACCTTGCCCAAAGTAGGGGGTAATTTTTTGCTGGTAGTCTATCGCAATTATGATCCCGAAGACATCGTACTCAGTCGCCGCCTCATGGTGTTGGATGTCAAAGGCCGAGTCGATCAGATGCTGGTGCAGCAGAGCAACCAAATAGAGTTGAGGCGCACCCACCAAGAGGTTGATTTCAACTTTGTGGCTTACGACAATTACTTCATGCCTAATGCGCTGCAAGATTTGAAGGTGGTGATGATGCGCAACATGGAGTGGGGGTCAGCCATCACGGATGTAAAGCCTCAATTCATGCAGGGGCGAACCTTTCAATACCAGTTGCAAACGGGCAATCAATTCCAAGGTGGAAACCAGTACCGGGGTTTTGATATTCGCAGCACCCGTTCAGCGCTTTTGGGCGTGGTCAAACGCTATGATTTTGCCGGCCAAAAACACATTGATTTGGTGACCGATCAGGCCCGAACCTATGATCGGTATTTCAATTGGAGCGATTACAACGGTCGCTATTTCTTAGACAGTAGAGATGTGCCCTTGCCGGGAGGTGTTGCCTATGAGAGCGATTATTGTTTTGTTCATTTCAGCCTCAAAGCCGATGAGTCGGATCAACCCATTTATGTGTACGGAGAATTGAGCGATTGGCAATTATTGGAGTCTCACCGCCTGTATTTCAATCCTAGCAATGGTTTGTACGAAGCCGTTTTGCCCTTGAAGCAGGGTTACTACAATTACCAATACTTGACCTCCGATCAGGAAGATGCGCTCAACTTCAAACCCATTGAGGGGAGCCATGGCGAAACAGAAAACAACTACATGATTTTCGTCTACCACCGCAATGTGCAGTTGGGTTTTGATGAGCTCATTGGTTATGGCTTGCAGAACTCGGTTTCGGGTGGGCGTTGATTCGGATTAGGGTCGCGCTTGAGGCATTAATTTGACCCAGTCTTTGGGGTCTTTCAATCGAACCAGTTTCATGCCTCGGTAGGATTCACCGGGCCAGTTTTTAAGGCCCATCACGGTCATGGCTGGGGCTGGCTGATAGGTTCCTAGGCAGGTGGCGGGAGGCAGAGACAAGGTGTCCGGCCCGCGATGGCCGGTTCCGAAATCCAATACATATACTTCTGTGATCGCCTTACGAGGATGCTGAAAAGTCTGCAAGTAATCGGGCATGCCGTACTCGAGATTGGGGTTGTGGTAGGCCGCATAAGCGGCCAGCGCTGACCCGGTGATGAGGCTGCCTTCAGGGACGGACTTCAGTTGCTGGTCCAGCCAGGCCAAAGCGGGTTCGGAAAGTCGAGCAGGTCTATCGGCCAGGGCTGAAGAGTGACGAGCCGCATAGAGTCCTGAGCCGTTGACAAGGGCAAGGGCTCCTAGTCCCAGGAGCCACTTAGGTGACTTGGACAAGAGAGGTGCCAAGGCCAAACTGAGCAGTAGCCAGGCCATGGGCCAATAGCGGTGCAAAGGCTGGGCCGCCGTTAGGGTGAGCAGGTACAGACCTAAGGCATAGAGCCAGAAATTGTGTTGCCTCGAACGGATGTGGTGATAGGTTAGGCCCAATAAGGCGACAAAGAAAAATAAGGCTTGGAAAGGAGCTTGTTTGTAGGTGTGCAACAGCTCATTTAGCCCATTTGATGCCTGCGATGCGCTGTGTTTTGCAATTTGGTAACTCAACTGCTGATAGGCATTTGAAATATTCCAATTGTAGTGATACAAGAGGTAAATGCCTATTCCAATGGCAGGCGATAACAAACGGGCTCTGTCTGGAAGTTTGGGGTGTTTTATTCCTTCAAAAAGGAACATACCCAAGGCTAGAGGCGCCAACAACAAGTGACAGGCCGGCAGCAAACAAAGAAGGAAGCTGCGAAGCCATAAGGAGCGCGGTCCCCAAGCGTAAGCGATGAGCAGAGACATGGCTAGGGGTTCCACCCTTACGCTTCTCGCGATCTCAAATACCGATCGATCCCAAGCAAACAAAAGGGTGATTCCTAAGGCCCAATAGGCTTTGCCATCTGAGCGTTTTAGTATCTGAAACAAGGCCCAAAGGCTCAGGCAGGTGATGAGTAAAAATGGGAGCCGCACCCAAAACGGCTTCAATGGAAGGAAGACCAGCATCAAACGATGCCAATGGTGGATGAAGGGCGGGTAAGAGGCGAATCGTTCGGTGGCCCCTGGATTGGGCCACAACCATGAAACCCAGTTTCCGGTTTGAAGATGCTGAACGGCGGGATCCAAATTCTGAACCTCGTCGTTCCAAACGACAGGCAAGCTGTCTAGGTTGAGAAAACCTAGAAGGAGGTAGAGGACAAGGAAAATGTGAAAAAGCCGCTCGGCCCGCATGGGGCAAACTTAGTCGAAACTCAGCAAGACTTGGTTCTTGTCTACAGCTTGTCCCTTCTCGCAGCGAATGGCCCCGATGATGGCATCAGCCGGGGCTTTGATGGCATTTTCCATCTTCATGGCTTCCAATACCAGGAGTTTGTCACCTTTTTGAACCGCTTGACCTGGGCTTACCAAAACGTCCAATACCAAACCGGGCATGGGAGCCTTTAGCTCGGAGATTTTGGTTTGCATGGCATTGTCCAATCCCATAGACTTGAGCAACTCGTCCAAGGGTTCGCTGACTTTGAACTCGTGCTTCATGCCCTTGTATTGGATTGTCACACTGCGCTGCTCTCGGTTGACCGATACCACATCAATAGATAAGGTATTCTGAGGGCCAACCAAAAGAGCTCGGTTGTTCCCTTGAGGGACCCATTCCCATTTTTCGCCGTTGATCTCGGCCGCATGGCCGTCCAAGTTGGGTTCGAAGGTTCGGTCGTTCCAATGAATTTTCATGATTAGGAATTGCGGTCTATGATAAAGTTAACCAAGGCCTCCAAATGTTGGGAAGCGCTAGGGTTGGTTTCGAGGTGGCGCAGAATTTCAAAGGCCTCACTTCGAAGCGCATTCATTTTCTTCCTGGCGTATTCCATGCCACCGAACTGTTCCACAAATTGCAGCACACCTGAAATCTTTTCCGCATCGCTTTTCTTGCTGCGAATGAGTTTTTTAATGGCCTTTCCCTCTGATTTGGGCGCTTTTTGCAAAGCGTAGATGATGGGCAAGGTCAATTTCTTTTCCTTGATGTCCAGACCTGCAGGTTTGCCGCTATTGTTGTCACCAAAGTCAAACAAGTCATCGCGAATTTGAAAGGCTAATCCGAGGCATTCCCCAAAACGAGCCATGGCTTTTAGCGTTTCGGGATCTTGGGTGGTGCTGATGGCGCCTATGTGGCAACAAGAAGAAATCAAGGAGGCCGTTTTCTTGCGAATGATTTCGAAATAGACCTCTTCGGTGGCACTCATGTTTCGAGCTCGTTCGAGTTGGAGCAGCTCGCCTTCACTCATTTCCCGGACCGAGTCTGAAAGAATTTCCAGCATGTCGAAGTCCTTGTTTTGAACGCTCAACAACAAGCCTCGTGACAAGAGATAATCCCCGACCAACACCGCAATTTTGTTCTTCCAAAGCGCATTGATGGAGAAAAATCCCCGGCGTTGAAAGCTGTCGTCGACCACGTCGTCGTGGACCAAGGTGGCCGTGTGCAGCAGTTCGACCAAACTAGCCCCGCGGTAGGTGCGATCGTTGATCTCGCCAAACAACTGGGCCGAGTAGAGCACAAATAAGGGCCTGACCTGTTTGCCCTTGCGGCGAACGATGTAGGTCATGATGGTGTCGAGCAAGGGCACAGCGGTTTTCATGCTCTGCCTAAACTCCCGTTCAAAGCGATCCAGCTCGGAGGCTATGGGTTTTTTGATGGGCTCGATCGACGCGCTCATAGGGCAATGCGAAGGTAAGACTTTTGGCCTCAGACCCGAGACCACTGTATCTTGGCTGCATGAGAAAACTCTTAGCCATGGCATTGGGGTTTGGTTTTTGGGGCTTGCAAGCACAATCCGGATCGGAAATGGGCCCCAACGGTCAGAAATTGGAATCCATCATTGGTGATCATTGCAAGCGTGGATTGATGCCTGCCGAGGGGCAAACCTTGGATTCGGCTTTCCAAGTGCAAAATCGGGAGCGCAGCCTGCGCTGGTTGGACGCCATGCCTGGCCGTTACCGAGGCTATAAGCCCAAATCTGGAACCCTGCGCAAATTGGGCAAGCTAGATTTTTCTCAGGTCCAATTCGTTTTGGTGGGGGGCAACTGGTGTCCTGATACCCAAGGTGGATTGCCCGACTTCATGCGGGTATTGGACGCCATTGGCGTGGATCCAAACTCTTGGACTTATCTATCGGTCGATCGCCAAAAGAGGCTTTTGTCTACAGATGGACAAGCGCCCGACTCGATTTTCTGGGTGGAGCGAGTGCCCACAGTGATCGTGTTGGTCAACGGTCAGGAAAAAGGTCGTATCGTGGAATTCCCCGAATGCAGTTGGGAGGAGGATTTGGTACGATTGATGAAGCGCTGAATCCCTAAAATCCGCGGCTAGGTGATTATTAACGAAACAGCACACTGGGAACCTCAGAGCGGCTGATGCTGCTTGAATTCCAAAGTTTGTTGAAATGGGCAAGCGTGCTTTGTTGGCGTTTCCTGTAGGTCCATGCGCGGGCGATGAGCAAGCCCAAGAATACCGCAGTGACTCCGAGTAATGGCCCTTGCATTTGACTGGGCGCTTGGAACGTGGCTGCTGCCAAAACCAAGAGAAACACGACCGCTATGGCCCAGATTCGGCGATGTTGAAAGGCCCCACAGCGAAGTACGATGTACATGTCACGATCGACGCCGCGCACTTCACCGTGAGCAAACGGAGCTAGACTCTCCTTGCTGCGTATGGTCTCCAGTTGAAAATCAAATTCGCTGATCTTTCCGTAAAACGACTGCGAGCGGCTTTGGCTTTGGTAGCCCTCGTCGCTGAGGAAACAATCGGCCTTGAGGGCTGCTTCAATTTCCCCGCGATTCATTTGGCTTTTTAAGTACCAGGTATTGAAGGGGTATATCAGCGTGGTGATCATGCTTTCCATTGATTGAGTTGTACAAGTGATTCGGCCAACTCGTCGATGAGCTCAGGGCTATCAAATGCGCCATTGCCTATGACTACACAATCGGCTCCATGCTTAAAAGCGTGCTCGGCTTCTGCGCTGGAACGAATGCCACCGCCAACAAAGATCGGTCCGTCAACGGCTTGAGAAACGGCCTTGATGATGCCGCTGGGCACAGGGTGGTCGGCCCCGCTTCCGGCATCTAGGTAAAACAACTGCAATCCCAATAGTTCTCCGGCCGTAGCCGTCGCGGCGGCAATGTCGGGTTTGTTGTAGGGAAGGGGCATCGTGCTGCTCATGTATTGAGCTGAAGTGAGTTTGCCACTTTCAACCAGCATGTAGGCAGTAGGGATGGTGTTTAGCCCGCTGCGTTTGATGTGCATGGCGGCATGTACGTGCTTGCCGATTAAAAATTCGGCATTGCGGCCGGAGATCAAACTCAAAAACAGGAGCGCATCGGCCTCCTCGGCGATTTGGGTTTCATTTCCAGGAAACAAAATGACACGTTCGGCTCCCAATTCTTTGATCAATCGAACACATTGACGGGTGCTTCCAACCGATACTAGGCTGCCTCCAACCAGGAAGGTTCCGAAACCGTTTTCGAGGGCCTTATTGACCACTTCCTTGGTTTTGTCAGGGTGGTTATCAGGGTCGCAGAGCACGGCAATTTCTTTCTTACCCGACTCTTTGAGATACTGGAAATAATGGAGCGCCATAGTTACCGCAAAGTAAGCGATTTCAAACAGCCTGACCTGTTGCTGTCCACGCTTTTTGGTGTGAAGGAGCTTTTGTTTAAGAAACGCCATCAAAACAGCAAAAATTTCATTGTCCTAATTACTTGACAATCATACAGATGCGCTGAAACCCTTGCTGCATAAGGGTTTGCGCGTTTTCAACAGTCCAAAGCCGCGTAAAACTTGAATTCTGAGCAGGTGTGTGGAAAACCGAAAATTTAAAATGTCGGGGATAAAAATAGATTTGTTCCTCTACACCGAAACCAACTTCTATCACTCAACCACAACTACTGAAAATATGACTCAGAAAACTACCAGCGTAAACCCCAGCGGGTTGCAGTTTGCCCGCCGAAACACCCAAGACAATGTTTCTCCATTCGACCTGTTCGAATACGATTACCGTACATCGGTGATCAAAAAACCCGATGGAAGCATTGTGTTTGAAATGAAGAATGTGGAAGTGCCCAAAGGTTGGAGCCAAGTGGCTACCGACATCATGGCACAAAAGTATTTCCGCAAAGCAGGAGTACCTCAGGCAGACGGTAGTTTGGGTAGTGAGACATCAGCAAAGCAAGTGGTTCATCGTTTGGCTGATACTTGGCGTCATTGGGGAGAGCAGCACGGTTATTTTGCTTCAGAAGCAGATGCAAAGGTTTTCTACGACGAGTTGGTGTATTCGATGTTGAACCAGGAATCGGCTCCTAACTCACCTCAGTGGTTCAATACCGGCTTGCACCACAGCTATGCCATTACTGGCAAGCCTCAGGGTCACTACTACGTGGATCCCATTACAGAGAAGTTGATGAAGTCTACCAGCGCTTACGAGCGTCCTCAGCCCCACGCTTGTTTCATTTTGTCGGTTGACGATGATTTGGTGAACGAGGGTGGTATCATGGACTTGTGGGTTCGCGAAGCTCGTATTTTCAAATACGGTTCGGGTGTAGGTACCAACTTCTCACGTATTCGTGGTGCAGGAGAAAAATTGTCTGGTGGTGGAACCAGCTCTGGTTTGATGAGCTTCTTGAAAATTGGTGACCGCGCTGCGGGTGCCATCAAGAGCGGTGGTACTACGCGTCGCGCAGCCAAAATGGTTTGCTTGGACTTGGATCACCCCGAGGCTCTGGAATTCATCAACTGGAAGAAAGAAGAAGAAAAGAAAGTAGCGGCCTTGATTGCTGCTGGCTACTCCAACGACTATGAGGGCGAGGCCTATGCCACCGTTTCTGGTCAGAATAGCAACAACTCTGTGCGCATTCCTAACCGTTTCTTCGAAGCCTTGAAGAAAGAGGAAGACTGGGGCTTCACAGCTCGCAGCACAGGCGAAGTAATGAAAAGCGTGCCCGCTACCGAAGTATGGGACAACATTGGCTCAGCCGCTTGGGCTTGTGCCGATCCTGGAGTTCAGTACGACGACACCATCAACCAATGGCACACTTGCCCAGAGGGTGGTCGCATCAATGCATCTAACCCCTGCTCTGAATACATGTTCTTGGACAACACGGCCTGCAACTTGGCTTCCCTGAACTTGCGCAAATTCTTCAACGATACCGAGAAGACCTTCAATGTAGAGAACTTGGAATACAGTGCCCGTTTGTGGACCACCGTCTTGGAGATTTCGGTATTGATGGCTCAGTTCCCCTCCAAAGAGGTGGCTCAGTTGAGTTACGATTACCGCACCTTGGGTCTGGGTTATGCCAACTTGGGTTCCGTTTTGATGTGTGCCGGTATTCCTTACGATAGCAAAGAAGCCAGCGCTATTTGCGGAGCGGTTTCTGCGATCTTGACCGGTACGGCCTATGCTACTTCAGCTGAGATGGCTGCGGTGAAGGGTCCATTCCGCATGTATGAGAAGAACAAAAAGCACATGTTGCGCGTCATTCGCAACCATCGCTATGCGGCCTACAATACGCCTTTGGCTTTTGAAGGATTGGATATCAAGCCCGTGTGCATCGACGAGAAGTTCTGCCCCGATTACTTGTTGAAATCGGCTTGCAACTCTTGGGACAAAGCAGTTCAGTGGGGTGAGAAACACGGTTTCCGCAACGCTCAAGCCACCGTTATTGCTCCCACTGGAACCATCGGTTTGTTGATGGATTGCGATACCACCGGTATTGAGCCTGACTTCGCCTTGGTGAAGTACAAAAAGCTTTCTGGCGGCGGATACTTCAAAATCGTCAACCAGTCTGTTCCCGTAGCCTTGAGAAATTTGGGTTACAGCGAGGAAGAGACTGCGGCGATCGTGAACTATGCCAAAGGTCACCAGACCTTCAAGGGCGCTCCCCACATCAATCACGAGTCTTTGAAGTCTTTGGGCTTCAATGATGCTGACTTGGCCGTATTGGAAAAAGAGGCCCCCATGGCCTTTGAAATTGGATTTGTATTCAACCAGTGGACCTTGGGTGAAGAGTGCATGGCTCGTTTGGGCTTCAGTGCCGAAGAATACAACAGCCCCAAATTCAACATGTTGAAGGCTCTTGGATTCACGGGTTCTCAAATCAACGAAGCCAACATTTTCGTGGCCGGTACCATGACCATTGAGGGTGCTCCTCATTTGAAGGAAGAACACTACCCTGTGTTCGATTGTGCCAACAAGTGCGGTTCTACCGGTGTTCGTTACATTCATCCCTTTGCTCACATTCGCATGATGGCGGCGGCTCAGCCCTTCATGTCAGGTGCCATTTCCAAGACCATCAACTTGCCAAATGAAGCCAACGAGGACGATATCAAAGATTGTTACGAGTTGAGCTGGAAGTTGGGCTTGAAAGCCAACGCCCTATACCGCGATGGTTGCAAGTTGAGTCAGCCTTTGAGCAACAAGTCTGAAAACGCTGAAGAGGTCGAGGAGACAGCTGAAGAAGTAAGCGCAGTTGCGGCTACCACTAAGCCTGAAGACTTGACTCCTGATCAAGTTCTGGAAGCGGCCAAGCGCATTTTGAGTGCCAGCCCTGATACCAAATTCAAGCGCCAGTTGTCCAACATCGTTGAGAAGAAGCGCTTGCCCAACCGCCGCAATGGGTTTACCCAAAAAGGCCGCGTAGGAGGTCAAACCATCTTTGTTCGCACCGGTGAATACGATGACGGAACCTTGGGTGAAATCTTCATCGACATGCACAAAGAAGGTGCAAGCTTCCGTTCTTTGATGAACTGCTTCTCAATTGCTATTTCGGTAGGATTGCAGTACGGTGTTCCCTTGGAAGAGTTCGTTGACAAGTTTGCTTTCACTCGATTTGAGCCTAGCGGCATGGTTGAAGGCCACCCCAACGTAAAGAATGCTACCTCGATTGTAGACTATATCTTCCGCTTGCTCGGCTTTGAGTACTTGCACCGCGATGATTTGGTTCAAGTGAAGCCTAGCGATTTGCGCCCTGCTGAGACGCCAAAGGCTGAAGCTCCTGTTATCAGCGAGTTCCGTCCGGTGTTCAACCCTGAGCCTGTTGAGACGGTTTCAAGCCAAACCAGCAGCCAAACCAGCCTGAACTTGGAAGGTGTAACCTTGCAAAAGAAGGATGTTCAAGACCACATGCGCGAGATACAGTCAGATGCACCTGCCTGCAACGTATGCGGACACATCACGGTTCGTTCTGGTACTTGTTACAAGTGCTTGAACTGCGGAAATAGCTTGGGTTGCAGCTAAAAGAAAAAACAAACAACAACCTATACCATCGATTCGGGCCGCGCAAGCGGCCCATTTCGTTTGGGGGCGGTGAAGGCGATTCAAATCGGTTACCTTTGCAGGGATTCTACAGCAATGGCTTTTGAGAAAGTAAAACGCAGCGACAACTACAGCGAGTGGTACAACAACCTGGTCAAACAGGCAGATTTGGCTGAGCATAGCGCCGTCAAGGGTTGCATGGTCATCAAACCTTACGGTTACGCGATTTGGGAAAACATGCAAAAGGAATTGGACCGCATGTTCAAAGAAACCGGTCATACCAATGCCTACTTCCCCTTGTTTGTCCCCAAAAGTTTGTTTGAGAAGGAAGAAAAGAATGCAGAAGGCTTTGCCAAAGAATGTGCGGTGGTCACCCACTATCGTTTGAAAGCCGATCCAGACAAGCCCGGAGCCTTGATGGCCGATCCCGATTCCCGTTTGGAAGAAGAATTGGTGGTTCGACCCACTTCAGAGGCCATCATTTGGAACACGTATAAGGATTGGATTCAGAGTTACCGCGATTTGCCGATTCTGATCAACCAATGGGCCAATGTGGTTCGGTGGGAGATGCGTACCCGTCTGTTTTTGAGAACAGCTGAGTTCTTGTGGCAAGAAGGTCATACAGCGCATAGCACCAAGGAAGAAGCGTGGGCAGAAACTCGCCAAATGTTGGATGTCTATGCTCATTTTGCCGAGCATTTCATGGCTGTACCTGTCATTCGAGGCATGAAGACCCCGAATGAGCGATTTGCCGGAGCTGATGAGACCTTGTGCATCGAAGGAATGATGCAAGATGGAAAGGCCCTGCAAATGGGAACCAGCCACTTTTTGGGTCAGAATTTTGCCAAGGCCTTTGACGTAAAGTTTCAAAGCAAAGAAGGAAAGTTGGAGCATGTTTGGGCCACCAGTTGGGGAGTATCCACCCGATTGATGGGTGCATTGATCATGACGCATAGCGACGACGAAGGTTTGGTGTTGCCACCTCGATTGGCCCCCATTCATGTAGTGGCTGTGCCCATATACAAGACCGAAGAAGAATTGCAAGCGGCTTCTGATGCCCTTGACCCCATCCTAGCCTCGTTGAAGAAGGCAGGCTTGAATGTCAAATTCGACAACCGTGACACCCATAAGCCTGGTTTCAAATTTGCCGAGTGGGAGCTCAAAGGAGTGCCTGTTCGCTTGGCTGTAGGCCCCCGCGATTTGGCCAATGGAACGGTGGAATTGGCGCGTCGCGACACCAAGACCAAGGAAATAGTACCCCTGGAAGGCTTGTCAGAGCGCATACAAGCTCTCTTAGACGAGATTCAAGAGAACCTGTTCCGACGCGCTTTGGATTTGCGTGCAGCCAAGAGTTTTGAGGTGAACAGTTGGGAGGAATTTGAAGAAGTCATCAACGTGAAAGAAGGATTTGCTTGGGCCCATTGGGACGGCACTTCTGAAACCGAAGAAAAAATCAAGGAATTGACCAAGGCAACGATTCGCTGCATTCCCTTGGAAGCCAAAGAAGAAACGGGTACTTGCGTTCTGACCGGAGCCCCTTCAAAAGGCCGAGTCGTCTTTGCTAAAGCTTATTGATTCCGCTTGGATCGATTGTATCGGTCGATCAAGGGTGAGGCAAAAATGGCCCCGAGAATGACGGCCGTTCCTACGTAGAACCAGCGGTTCAAATCTTCGTTTTCATGAAAAATGATGGCTCCCAATACAATGCCGTATACAGGTTCCAAATTCACCGTCAAATTGGCCGTGAAGGCACTCAGTTGGCTTAAGGCACGGGTGCCCAGCCAGAAGGTCAAATTGGTGCACAAAATGGCCAATAACAGGGTCCAAAGCCAATCGGCGGGTAAGATCGGAAGCAGTGATTCTCCGGGCTTTAACCAAAGGGGCATCAAAACGGTCAATGCGACCGCTCCAGCAAACATTTCCAAACTACTAATGGCCCAGGCGTCTGCCTGCTCGATGTACTTTTTATTCAATACGGTAAACAGGGCGGCAAGGGCGGCCGAGGCCAATCCGCTGATGACTGCTGCGCCAAAACCGCTGCTGAAGGATTGGGCTTGTTCAGCGATCTGGGTTCCATAAATCAAAAGAATTCCACCGATCACGATGGCTCCTAGAATCAGGTCTTTTTTGGACAGGCGAGTGCCGAGCAACCAGGGTTCCAATAGGCTAGAAAAGAAGGATGCCGCGCTCAAGCAGGCCAAGGTGACCGAGGCGCTATTGCCCAATTTGATGCTGCCGTAAAAGGTGATCCAGTGGGCGCAAACGATCAGGCCTATGCCCAAGAATATGCGAGCTTGCTTCCAAGACAATTCCCTAAGCCGTTTCCAAACCACCGGCAAGGCCATGTAAATCAAACCGGTAAGGGTCATGCGCTGCCAAACGAGCAAAAAAGACCCATACGAAATGAGCTTGCCCAAGATGGCAGTGAAGCCCCAGAGCAATACGGCTGTGTGCAGGTAGGCAAGGGCGCGGTTTCTAGAAATGTTGGACATAATGTTGCGTGCTAGGGTCCCTATAAAAAATCAAGGCCGCGCTTTGCAGCACGGCCAGGATGTTGGTATATAAAAGCGCGTAACAGTTGGCGTTGCCCTGCTTAACGGACAACAATACAAATATACAAAAAATGGGGAAATCCAATTCCCCGCTTTGAAATTAATTGTACTTGCCCTTGTACTTGTCTTTGATCTCACCGGCGATCGTTTTAAGCTCTTGCTCGCGATCCTTATCCATGATGACCAACACATCGCCAGAATCGACAACAACCAGGTTGTCAATGCCGTTGATGACCACCAAACGACCCGTATTCGAGTAGACGAGGGTATTTTGGGTGTTGTATATTTTCTGTGAAGTGCCGATTTGGGCATTGCCTTTTTCGTCCTTTTGACTCACGTCCCATAGGCTTTTCCAAGTACCCAGATCGCTCCAACCAAAGTTCGCAGGCAATACAAACACGTTCTTTTCCTTTTCCATGATGCCGTAGTCAATGCTGATGCTTGGGCAAAGGCTATAGGAGCGCTCCAAATCAACTTTGAAGGAACCGCTGCTGAAATCCAGACGGTCAAACTGTTCATAGATTTCAGGTAGGTGCTGTTCAAAACGATTCAAAATGGTCTTCAGGTTCCAGATGAAAATACCGGCATTCCACAAGAATTCGCCGCTGTCGATGAAGGTTCTGGCGATTTCTTCAGTGGGTTTTTCGGTGAATGTCTTCACTGGGTAAATGCCATGTTCGACTTTGTCAGCATGAAACTGGATGTATCCGTAACCTGTATCGGGTCGGGTGGGCTTGATGCCCATTGTTAAAATGGCATCTTGTTGTTCGGCGAAGTGTAAGGCCTTGGCTGCATTTTCAATGAAAACCAATTCTTGGGTAATCAAATGGTCTGAAGGGGCCACAATGCACACCGCATTAGGGTTTACATGTCGCAATTTAAAGGTGGCCAAGGCGATGCACGGTGCCGTATTGCGGGCTATGGGCTCTTCCAAGATGTTCTCAGAGGCCATGTTGGGAATGTGCTCTTTGACCAGGTCTACATAACTCTCGTTGGTGATGATGTAGATGTTCTCCCGTGGCACCAAATGAGTGAATCGTCGATAGGTCTGGGCCAGCAAAGATTCTCCCGAGCCCATGATGTCCATGAACTGCTTGGGGAAACTCTTCTTGCTTACGGGCCAGAAGCGACTGCCAATGCCGCCAGCCATGATTAATACGTAGTGATTGGGATTGTGGGTCATAGAATGCCTTCTAGGTAGAGGTCGTGCAAATGTACAACACCGCAATAAACCCCTTGTTCAATGATGATCAGCTGGGTAATCTTTTTTTCTTGCATGATCGCAGCTGCTTCGAAGGCCAATTGATGGGCTTCCAGGCACGTGGGATGCGGGCTCGCAATGTCAGCCGCATGAATGGAATCCAACTGGGTATGCTTTTCCAGCATGCGTCGCAAATCGCCATCGGTGATGATGCCCGTCACGCGATTTTGGTCGACTACAGCGGTCATTCCCAAGCGGTGTTGGGTCATTTCCAAGACGACTTGTTTCCACTCTGTTTGAGGGTCCACCTGAGGCTGAGTATTTCGTTTGGCTATATCGCCACAGGTCAAATAAAGGCGTTTGCCAAGCTGACCTCCGGGGTGATGCTGAGAGAATTCTTGGGCGCTGAAACCTCGCATGCGAAGCAGAGCAATGGCCAGGGCATCACCCATCATCATTTGAGCGCTTGTACTGGTGGTTGGAGCCAGGTTGTGCGGGCAGGCTTCTTTGTCAATGGTGGCGTTTAGCACGCAATCAGCTCCTTTGGCCAAGGGGCTATCGGTATTTCCTACCAAGGCAAAAAGTGGGTTTCCTCTAAGTTTCAGCAAGGGTAACAAGGCTTGTATTTCAGGGGTGTTTCCACTTTTTGAAATGGCCAATAAGCAATCGCTAGGTTGAACCATACCCAAATCTCCATGAATGGCATCTGCCGCGTGCATGAATAGGGCGGGTTGGCCGGTTGAGTTCAATGTCGCCACGATTTTTTGACCCACAATGGCACTTTTTCCAATACCCGTCACTACCAGTCTCCCTTGAGATTGGAGCAAGGTATCTATGGCCTTGGCAAAGTCTTCATCAATTTGCTGGGCCAAGGGTTCAAGGGATCGCCACTGGTCAACAATGGCTTCTTTTGCGATCGAAAGGATGCGGCTGGTATCACTCATGAGGACTTGTGACTACAAAGAAACCAAAATAAGGTCGTGCCGAACAGACTTTCTGTGTTATTTTTACCTGAGTTACAGCCAGTTTGGGTTCTAGGAATGCCCATTGCCACATGGAAAACACGTCTTCAGCCAGATCCTTCCTGAAAGAATTTTTCGGGTTTGATGCCTTTAAGGGCAATCAGGAGGCTGTAGTGAATTCCATTCTCAACAGCGAAGACAGCTTCGTCATCATGCCTACAGGTGCAGGGAAATCCCTTTGCTACCAGTTGCCTGCCTTGATGATGGAGGGTACGGCCATTGTGATTAGCCCCCTGATTGCCTTGATGAAAAACCAGGTCGACAGCATTCGCGGTTTTTCCAAATCGGCGAGTATGGCTCATTTCATCAATTCTTCTTTGAGCAAGTCGGAAATCGCCGGTGTAGTGCAGGATATGCTCAGCGGTGAAACCAAGTTGCTCTATGTAGCACCTGAAACCTTGAAGAAGGATGACACCCTTGAGCTGCTGAGCAAGGTGAAAATTTCTTTCGTGGCCGTTGATGAGGCTCACTGCATTTCTGAGTGGGGCCATGATTTCAGGCCGGAATATCGCCGCATTCGCCAAATGGTAAAATCGATCGGTGATGTCCCCTTGTTGGCTTTGACCGCAACGGCAACTCCCAAGGTTCAGCAAGACATTCAAAAAAACCTCGGCATGCAGAATGCGCAGGTTTTCAAAAGTTCATTCAATCGGCCCAATTTGTACTATTCCATTCGCCCCAAAGGGAGAAAGGATGTGGTTCACAAAGAGATATTAGGGGTCATCAAAGCCCGATCCAACGAATCGGGTATCATCTACTGCCTTTCGCGAAAAAAGGTGGAGGAAATTGCCCAGATGCTGAAAGTGAATGGTATTTCAGCCTTGCCCTATCACGCCGGTTTGGAAGCCAAAGTTCGGGCTCAGCATCAGGATGCTTTCTTGATGGAAGAGTGCAACGTCATCGTGGCCACCATCGCCTTTGGAATGGGCATTGACAAACCCGATGTGCGCTTTGTGATTCACTACGATGTTCCCAAGAGTTTGGAGGGCTATTACCAAGAGACCGGCCGCGCGGGTCGTGATGGTTTGAAGGGAGATTGCTTTTTGTTTTACAACCCCAACGACATCGAAAAGTTGGAGAAATTTATGAAGGACAAGCCCGTGGCCGAGCAGGAAATTGGGCATTTGTTGATCAATGAAACAGCGGCTTTCGCTGAAAGTGCCCAGTGCCGTCGAAAATTGCTCCTGCATTACTTTGGAGAATCGTTTCAGCAATCGAATTGCAACGAAATGTGCGACAACTGCTCGCATCCGAAGGCAAAAACCCGAGTCGACTCCGATATGCAAGCCATGCTCAGCGTAGTCAAAGGTTTGAAAGGGGAATTTACGTTGACCCATTTGGTGCATTTGTGCATAGGCCAGCGCTCTGATACCGTCAAAGATTACGGCCACGATCAGCTGCCGGGTTTTGGCTTTGGAAGTAATAAAGACAAGTTGTTCTGGAAATCAATCGTGCGCCTGGCGCTGGTGGAGAATTTCCTGAAGAAGAACATTGAGCGCTATGGTTTGCTCAGCTTGAGCGCCAAAGGTGCTGAATACATAGAGGACCCCTACGCCCTGGAAATGGCCATCGATACGGAATTCCAAAACGTAAGCGAGGAGGCCTTCGAAAGCGTAAAACTGGATTCAGTTTCCGACCCCGTTTTGTTGCAGCATTTGAAGGATTTGCGTCGCAAAGTGGCCAAAGACAAGGGTTTGCCTCCTTATGTGATTTTTGGTGACCCAAGCCTGGAAGATATGGCCACCAAGTATCCCATTAGTTTGGAGGAAATGGCCAACATCAGCGGGGTAGGTAAGAACAAGGCACAGAAATTTGGTCAAGCCTTTGTGGATTACATTCAGGAGTATGTGGTAACGAATGAAATCGACCGCCCCTTTGAAATTGTTTTGAAAGGAAATGCTGAAAAGTCGGCCAAGCGAGTCAGCATCATTTTAAACATTGACAAGAAGATTGATCTGCCTGATATTGCCAAGCAATTGGGGATTTCTTTTGATAGCCTGATCGATGAGATGGAACAAATTGTCGGCTCAGGTTCCAAACTAAACCTGCATTATTTCTTAGACCAATTCATGGAAGAAGAACTTTTACAAGAAGTATACGATTATTTAAAATCATCAGAAGAAGATGATTTAGACAAAGCAAATCGCTATTTTGGTGGTGATTTCTCGATAGAGGAACTGCAGTTGATTCGCATTCAATTCATTTCAGATCATGGTTAATATGGAACAGGATATACAACTCTTCGAAAAAGTATTCAGACAGTATCGACCTGGTCTGCTGGCCTTTGCGCGGAATATTCTCAACGACCATGAAGAAGCCGAAGAAGTGGTGCACGACATTTTTCTGTCTATTTGGGACAAGAGAGCCGATATGTTTAGTGATCCTGGTCTGAAGAGTTACTTGTTTAGGGCCGTCAAGAATCGCTGTTTGAATGTCTTGCGCAAGGCCAAACTGGACTTTGAGGAAATGCCCGATCAAGTCCCTGAAATCAATGGATCTACCTTAGCTTCTGATCTCATCGAGGCCAAGGAAACCGAGAAGTTACTCAATCATTTGATCGAGCAGCTACCCAAAAAGTGTAAACAGGCGTTCTTGCTGAGCCGGGTCGATGGATTGAGCCATAAAGAAGTAGCAGAAATTATGGACATTAGCACCAAAACGGTAGAGAATCAGATTGGCATCGCTTTGAAATTTTTCAAGGAAAACCTCGGGCATCTACGAAACTAGGGCCCTCCAGTCAGTTCGCGCTTATTCGGCCAATGCTTTCTCGTACAATTTGACGTACTGTCCCAACACGGAATTCAAATCAAATCGTTGGGCTTGAGCCAAGGCGTGGGCCCGGAATTGCTTCAACTTATCTTCGTTTTGAAGCAAGTACAATGCTTTTTCGGCCATTTGATCTACATCGCCTACATCGGCCAAGAATCCTGTTTCTCCTTCGATGTTGACTTCGGGCAAGCCGCCAGCATTTGAAGAAATGACGGGCACCTCGCAGGCCATGGCTTCTAAGGCGGCCAATCCAAAACTTTCGGTTTGAGAGGGCAAGAGGAACAAGTCACCAATGCTCAAGATCTCTTCAATGGCCTCTTGTTTGCCCAAGAAACTTACCTGATCACAGGTCTGCAAATCGCGGCACAGGCTTTCAATGTTGCTTCGCTCGGGGCCATCTCCAATCAAGAGCAAACGGGCTGGCATCTTGTCCAATACCTTGCGGAATACCTGTAAAACGTCTCCCACACGTTTGACTTTTCGAAAGTTGGAGGTATGGATGAGCACCTTTTCTCCATTGGGAGAAATGGCCTTTTTGAAGTGGTCTTTGGGCTTCTTGCTGAAGCGGTCAAAGTCTATGAAGTTGGGCACCACTTCAATGTCTCGGTTGACATGAAAATGGCTGTAGGTGTCGCGTTTCAAGCTCTCTGAAACAGCAGTCACTACATCGCTTTGGTTGATGGACCAACTCACCACGGGTTCGTAGCTGGCTTCCCGGCCTACCAAGGTGATGTCGGTGCCGTGAAGGGTCGTGATGACGGGTATTCGAATGCCCTCAAGAGCGAGAATGGCTTTGGCCATCAAAGCGGCTGAAGCATGGGGAATGGCATAGTGCACATGCAACAACTGCAAGTGGGCTGATTTGACAATATCGACCATCTTGCCGGCCAAAGCGGTTTCGTAGGGGGCGTATTCAAACAGCGGATATTGGGGTATGCTGACCTCGTGGTAGAAAATGCCCGGAGAGAAAAAGTCCAATCGTGCGGGCTGGTTGTAGGAAATGAAATGAACCTCGTGTCCTTCGCTGGCTAGGGCTTTCCCCAATTCGGTTGCCAAAACACCGCTTCCACCGAAGGTGGGATACAAGACAATTCCTATGCGCATACTTATCGTAACAAAGTTCCTGAAAAAATGGCGTAATCTCGCGTAATGGAATTGTTCAGCGACGCGTATTTCATGCAGAAAGCCCTGGAATTGGCCCAACAGGCGGCCGATGAAGACGAAGTTCCCATTGGGGCGGTAGTGGTGCATGAACGGCGCATCGTGGGCAAGGGCTACAACCAGACCGAGCGATTGAAAGATGTGACCGCTCACGCTGAGATGTTGGCCATTACGGCTGCGGCCCAGTGTTTGGATACCAAGTTCTTGGATGAGTGCACCTTGTACGTGACCATCGAACCTTGTTCCATGTGTGCAGGAGCCATCTCCTGGGCGCGATTATCCAAAATTGTGTACGGGGCTGGTGAACCCAAATTTGGGTATCAAGGCAAAACACCGGCGGCCATTGGGCCCAAAACGGAAGTGGTAGGCGGGGTTCTTGAAGAGGAATGCCGAGGCATCATGCAGGCCTTTTTCAAGGCCAAACGCTAACGGTATTCGTAACAACCCAAATCATTGGGTGCAGTACGGGCAAAGCCTGTGAGATCTTGTGCAACCGTAATGGTGCTGCTGCCCTTGTCAATGGCGGGAGATCCGGCTTGCAATCGGTAATTGCCCCCTAATGGGGCCTCAAACAAGGGGTCTTGGTTGAAGATGTGGTTGGAAGCAGGAAGGTATCCTCCGTCGTTACGCGTGCGAATCAAATTGAAACCGAAGTTCAAGGTAAAGGGAGCGCCAGCATCGGCGTCAAATTGAAGTTCCTCCCACTGAGGGCCTTCGACGATGCAATTGGTCATGCTGCACTGCATGGGCTCGGTAGAGACCACGCGGCCCAAACCATCGCGCAGGCAATTGGTCAGGGCAAAGTGCCCCTTTTGGCGCGTGCCGATTCGACCGTTGTCAGCCATCGTGCAGTGTGTGAGGTTGTATTGACCGCCCAGCAGCCCCAAGAATGTATAAGTCCCGGCATCCGTAAACAGACAGTTGATGGCCTCGATTTTGGCATTGATTCCAGCCACACAGGCCTGGCCACAATAACTCACCCTTGTGCTTTCCATGCGCAAGTTGTAGCCTCCGGCAATGGGCAAGGAGTCCACTCGAATGCCGACGTTGGCATTGCGAATGTCGCAGTGTTTCAATATGCTGTTGCCTGAGTTGCGAAGCAGGTAAATGCCGCCCCATTGGTTGGGGAGAGAATCGGTTTTGTAAGAGGGAATATCGCCCCGAATGCGAATGGGAGCACCAGGACTGCCTTGCCAGTTCAATTGGCCCATGACGTAGAGAACCGTGCGGGCAGAGGCGTAAATCTGGACCCCGGGATCAATCGTAAAGGTGCAGTCTTGGCGAACCAGAACATCTCCTACGATCACATAAGGTTTGTCTGTCTTGCTCCAGCGGGTGTTACAGGGAAGTACAGAATCTTGAATGTAGTGGGCATCCCAGCCCCATGCGCTCAAGATCACTCGTGATTCTCGGCCGCCGACTCGGGCCAAAATGGAATCCAGCACAATGGCGGGTTGGGTGTTGTTGTTGGGTTCCAAGCTGCACTGAACAAAGACAAACACCGAATCGCGCGGGGCTATTTCTATGCCTTGAATGGAAGGTCCCGCCACTCCATCTACGTTGATGCGAAAGGCAGAAGCACTGCCCCCAGCCAACTCAAAATCGGCCTTGACCCAGGCGTTTTCAGGGTTGCGAATGGAAATGATCTTGGTGACCGAAATGGGGTAGCTGCTACCCGGCTTTTGGGTGAATAGGGTATCAAACCACAAGGTGTCGGTAGAGGGTTTGAGCGATACAGGCCCTTCGAGCCAGGGGTCTCTCTCGCAGCTCATGGCGATGAGGGATACCAAGGTCAATATGAACAGGGCCAGTTTTCTCATGCAAACATGTCTTCTTCGTTGAGCATGCTCAAGTATGAATGATAACGCTCGGAAGGCAGGGTTTCGTTTTTCAAATCTTCCAGAACCGCGCAACCGGGTTCGTTGATGTGCTGGCAGTCGTTGAATCGGCAGCGAGGCAATCTTGACCTTAATTCCGGCATGTATTGGGCCAGCTCGTTTTTGGGTATGTCGACTACTCCGAAATCTCGAATTCCAGGCGTGTCAATGATTTGTGTGCCATCACTCAAAGGAAACAATTCAGCAAAAGTGGTGGTGTGCTTACCTTTTTCATGGTGGTCAGAAATGGCGCCTACCCGGGCCTGAGCTTCAGGGAACAAGCGGTTCAACAAGGTGCTCTTTCCAACTCCTGAGTGGCCGGCGAATAAAACTCGTTTTCCCCTCATGTGTTCCAACAAAGGGTCTAGTCCATGTTCTTGGGTAGCGCTGCCCCAGAGCATGGTGGCCTCACTTTCTCGGTAAACTTGGTTGATGTCTTGGCTGAACTCTTCGCCTGCCTGCCCTAGCAAATCCATCTTGTTGAAAAAGACGATGGCCGGGACTTTGTAGGCCTGGCAGATCAACAGAAATCGATCGATGAACCCCATCGAAGTTCGGGGAGCTACCAAAGAGGCAACCAATACAGCTGCGTCCAAGTTGCAGGCCAAGATTTGGCGTCGAGCACTGCTCTTGTTGGCCCTTCGAATGATCCAGTTTTTGCGGTCGTCGACGGCCTTGATTTGGGCTGTTTGGGCGAAGTTGGGATCGGGTTCCATTTCTACTGAATCGCCCACAGCCACCGGGTTGGAGGTGTCGGATATTTGAAGCCTGAGTTTGCCGCGTATGCGCGCTTGCCACAAATCTCCGTCATCGCTGAGTACTTGGTACCAGGAGCCGGTTGATTTGATGACAAGACCTTTCATGCTTAGAAAATTTCTTGGCAGATGGCCTGGGTTTGGCCGCTTTTCCCCATGGTATAGAAGTGCAGAACAGGAGCCTTTTTGGCGATCAACTCTTTGCATTGAGCAATGGCCCATTCGGTACCTACCTTCTCTATATCAGCCTCGTTTTTGCAGGCGTCAACGGCCTGGCTGAGGTCGTAAGGAATGTTGATGTGGAACAATTTGGGCAGCATATACAATTGCTTGCGCGTTTTCAAGGGCTTGATTCCTGGAATGATGGGAACAGTGATGCCTTCGGCACGGCAGCGGTCCACAAAGTCAAAGTAGACTTGGTTGTCGAAGAACATTTGGGTCACCAAGAACTTGGCACCAGCCTCCACCTTGCGCTTTAAGAACTTCAAGTCGCTTTCCAAGTTGGGTGCGTCCATGTGCTTTTCGGGATAGGCCGCAGCGCCTACACAGAAGTCAGAGGCGGCTGAATTGCTCAATCCCTCGTCCAAATAAATACCGGCGTTCATGTTTTGGATTTGGTGAATCAGATCCAAAGCATTCTTGTTGCCATCGGGTTCGGGCTCAAAATGGGTATCGCCTTTGCGCGGGTCACCGCGCAAAGCCAGCATGTTGTCAATGCCGAGAAAGTGCAGATCAATTAGGGCGTTTTCGGTGTCTTCTTTGCTGAATCCGCCGCAAATGAGGTGAGGAACGGCATCGACCTTGTAACGGTTCTGGATGGCGGCACAAATGGCCACCGTGCCGGGACGCTTTCGGGTAGAAATGCGGTCGTAAGAGCCGTCTTGGCGCTTTTTCAGCACATAATCTTCGCGGTGGTAGGTGACATCAATGAAGGAGGGGTTGAACTCCATCAAAGGGTCGATGCCCTCGTAGATGCTTTCCATGCCGCGACCTTTCAAGGGAGGCAAGATTTCAAAGGAGAAAAGGGTGCGGTCAGAGCCGGCTATGTGATCGGTAATTTTCATCTTAGAAGGTCAAAGGAAGGGTTAGGGTTTCGTCTCCACGCTTCACTTTCACATCTACGGCATCTCCGGGGTTGTGACGGCCCAAAACCATCATGTAATCACCCATGCCGCCAATGTTATCATCGCCCACTTGCAAGACAATATCCCCGCGTTGCAATCCCGCTTTCTCGGCAGGTTTGCCCGCTGATACGCCGTCGATTTTCAGGCCGGGTCCCTCAAAGCTGTAATCGGGCATCACGCCCATGGTCACTTTGAACTTGCTCCGGCCAGGTTGGGCGTCTTTGGTTTTGGTGAAGGGCAACCAACGGTTTTCGTTGACGCCTTCGATGAGCTCTTCCAAGACGCGAACGCTGTATTCCATGCCCCAGTAATTGATGCGGTCTTCGTCATCATCAGGGGTGTGGTAATCGGGGTGCTGCCCGCTGAAGGCATGTATGACGGGAATGCCTTCCAGGTAGAAAGAAGCGTGGTCAGAAGGGCCCAAGCCAGAAGAAGTGGTCTGAATGCTAACGGGAACCAAGCCTTCGGCGAGTTCGGCCGAGTCATCAGCCAAGTCTTCTAGGATTTCGCTCCAAACGGGAGAGGTGCCTACCCCGTTCAGGGTTAACACTTTCTTTTCAATGTCGATGCGGCCCAACATGTCGATGTTCACCACGGCATTGACTCGGCCCAAGGCGGCTAGGCTTCTTCCGTATTTGGATTTGGGCTTGCCAGAAAGCACTTCAGGAGCGTGTTGGATGAAGTATTTGGAACCCAACAAACCCAATTCTTCGCCGCTGAAGGCCAAGAACAGGTAGTTGTTTTTGCGGTAATCTCGGCCTTTCAAGCTGCGGGCCAGTTCCAACATGGCGGCCACACCTGAAGCGTTGTCATCGGCTCCGTTGTGAATGGCTTGAGGACCGGTGTAGCGGCTGTTCTCGTACTCGTTGAGGCCGATGTGGTCATGGTGGGCGCAAATGACGACGGTCTTGCGGCGGCGGTTGTTTTTGTAGCCAATCACGTTGTGTCCCTCAGCCGAAGCTTCAAAAATGCGCGGAACCATCAAAGCGTTCATGCCCATGGGCCAGCGATCCAGATTGAAGAAATAAACGGGAATGCCCGCGTTTTGGGTACTTCGTCCCAAGTTGCCGTCGGGCTTTTTATCGCCTCGATCGCTGAGTATGAAAATAACCCCTACAGCACCGTGAGCTTTGGCCTGTTGCACTTTGTAGGGAATGGAACTGTATTCAGCCAAGTAGCTGTGAGGGTTCTCGTTTTGGCCAATGTAGCCCAAGCGAATGATGGCCACTTTTCCTTTGACCTCGAGCCCCTTGTAATCGTCTCGACCCGAGTCGGGAATCACCAACCCATAGCCAGCGTCGACAACGGGGGCGTACACAGAGTCCATGCTGCTGCTTTGCGCCAGCGGATAAAAATCTTCAAACAGCTTCAACTCAGTGGGCATCTGGCCTTCGGGGCTTTCGAAAATCATGGCCAAACGCGTTTGAGCGGTCGCCAAGCGAAACTGAATGATGCTGAAGTTCTGATAACCGTCGTCGCCCAAAAGGGTCAATCCCGATTGCAAGAATTGGTTTCGGATGTAATCGGCACTCATGACTTCTCCAGGAGAGCCGGTTTGGCGGCCGCCCAACTCGTCAGAAGCCAAGTACTGAATATCGGCTTTCAAGCGCTGCTGGCGGGGAGTCAGTGCGGCATTGGCAATGACAGAAGGTGGCAAGTGAAGGTCGCCGGGTTGGGCCTGCAGTGTGAGCACAGAAGAAGCCAGAATCAAGAAAGCTATAAAACGCATAATGACAATCAGTTAATCAAGTGATAAAGGGTTTTAACCAGCACCAAGGCTGATAGGCTTGCAAATATAATTCGCAAGGTGAGGGGAGACAGGTCTTTGGCCTTTTTCTGTCCAAAAGAGGAGAATACCAAAACGCCGATGGCCATGGGTAAGAAATAGGGCCAAACCATATAGCCACTTTGGGCCAGATGGGACAAGGCCGAAGTCGATTCGGTTTGAACTGGGGAAAAAACGAGCTGATTCGGGCTTTCGGTGAGGTAGTGAAGCAGCGATAAACTGGCCAGCATGGGAACAATGCTCAACGACAGGGCTGTGGCTTTGTGCATGGGCTTGTTTAGGAGCATGCGAAACAGAGGCACCATGATGATGCCCCCACCCAAGCCACTCAAGGAGACCACCGCCCCGGCCAGGAGCCCGACTAGGCTGCCCTTGATCCAAGAAGGTTCGGAATCCGCGCTGCTTTGGGTTTGATCAGCTCCTTTTGAGAGCAGCATATTGCCCATGGTGAGTAAGAGGAAACCCAGGAAGACAAAAGAAAAGCGGTCGGGGTTGTACCAATCGCCCTGCCGAATGGCCCAGCTCATGGCCCAAGAGCTCAGGGCTCCAGGAAGGCCGATGTGCAAGGATTCACGCCAGGCCCAGGTTCCCATCTTGTACTGACGGAATATACCCGACAGGCCGGAGGCGAAGACCAGAAAGATGCTATTGGCCAAGGTGTAGCGTACGATTTCATCGGGTGGCAAAGACTGGGCTCTAAACAAATGATCCAGAACAGGAATGAAGATCAGTCCTCCACCCACGCCCATGATACCGGCTAAAAATCCCCCTAAACAGCCCAGAGCCAACAATCCGATCAAGGCGATAGCGCTCATGGAACTAAGAATCTTTGGTAGCGTTCGGGAGTGGTTACGATTGCGCTCGACTCGGCGATTTCAGGATCCAGAGCCAGTGCGGTAGCTGAATAGGGCGAAGCGGGCATGAGTCGCTTGAGCAAATCCAGCTGAGCCTCTTGTACGATGGCCTTTTTGGAGGCATTCATGGCGGCCAAGACCGCTCCTGTGTACTGAGAGGCAGAGGGCCATTGACCCCCGTACAACTTCCAATCGGCCTCGTTCAAGCCCATCGATTGAAGGGCTTTGGAACTTTCGGCTTTGAAGCGGGTGTAGGCATTGGATTGCACATAATCTAGCAGGGATGACCAAAGTCGATCGGGATCGCAATGGCGCATGACGGCCGCAGAATCAAAGTCAGCTGTTCGGGTTTCCGGACCCCAGTAGCGGTTTTGCTCTTGGGTGGCCCAGTCGAACAACAAGTGTTGGTCTTGGAGTTTTTTCAAAATCTCAGAACCGGCCAAGGGGTCAAAAAGGGCGTCGGGTTTCACCCCGCCTGCTTCGTACACCACCCGGCCATTGCGGGTTTTGAAAGACTGAATTTGATCGGCCTCCTTGGTCGTGGCTTTGCCATCTGCATCGCGGTGACCGTAGTCCAATTTTTGGATGCAACGGCCTGAGGGAGTATGGTATCGAGCCGTGGTTAGTTTCATTTGGGTGCGGTAGGGCAGGTTGACATAGTTCTGCACCAAGCCTTTGCCAAAACTGTTTTGGCCGGCTATAACGGCGCGATCCAAATCTTGCAAGGCTCCACTCACCACTTCAGAAGCAGAGGCCGAATGATCGTCAATGAGCACTACCAAGGGCAAAGATGGAGCTATGGCTGGGGCTGGACTTCTCCAGTCTTTGGGGCCTTTGTAGTTGCGGCCTTTCAGGGTTACAATGCTCACGTCAGGACCCACGAAGTGCCCAACGATGGCTACGGCTTCGTTTAATAACCCGCCGCCATTGCCACGCAAATCCAACAGCAAGCCGTCTAAGTGGCCTTGGGCTTGAAGGGCCTTGAGCCGATCGCCCACCTCAGCCGCCGCTTTGGCGCCGAATTCATCGAGCTTGATGTAAGCCACCCGTTTTCCAGTAACCGAAGCGGGAACCAAACCGGAGTAGGAACTGCTTTGGGTCTGTACCGAGGCACGGGATACTAGTTTGCTATACGTACGGCCCTCACGAGTTATGCTCAAGCTGAACTGAGAACCGGGGGCTCCGCGAAGAAATCCTCGCAGTTCTTCTGAGCTGACGTTTTGCAGGTCGATTTCGCCCAGTTTGAGCAACTTGTCGCCGCAGCGTATATCAGCGTTCCAGAAAGCATAGCCCGGAAACACTTCGCTGACCACGTGGTAGCCGTCTTCTCGAATTTCGGTTCGGCAACCCACGCCACCGTATTCGCCTTGTCGTTCCATCAAAGCCTCTTCGGCTTGGAACTCAGAGAAGAAATTGGT
>JAQCBH010000004.1 GCA_027621365.1 Bacteroidota bacterium
TGGCCGGAGCGGAGGCCGCGCTTCGCGCGGCCGACGGGTACCAAACCCAAGTCCAATCCCTGTTGAGCAACTACCAAATGGCCCTGCTCAACCGCCGCGACGACTCCCTGTATTTTGAACGCCAAAACCGTTTGTACAAACAAGGCATAGGCAGTCGCATGCAATGGGAAAAGGCTCAACTCAAATACCAATACAGCCGCAACCAAAGCGAAGCGGCCCGCAGCGCCTACATCGATGGTCAACGCAAACTTGCAGCGGCACGAGATCAAGCGCGTTCAGCTGAGCAATTGGCTCGCAGTGCCCGAGGCGACTACCAGGTTCGCGCTTTGGAAGACGGCAAGCTCTATGCTTGGAACGTGAGGGTCGGTGAAACAGTGGCTCCTCAAAGACCCATTGCCACCTTGGGATCGGCTTCCCGTTTTTATGCCGAATTGCAAATCGACGAAGTCGATGCCGCTCGCGTCAAATTCGGCCAACAAGTGGCCCTCAGGCTTGATGCCTTCCCCGACAACGTCGTCACGGGATCCTTGCGTCAAATTGACCAGCAAGTCGACCCCAAAAGTGGCACCATATACTTGGAATGTTCCCTCGATTCAGCACAGTTGATGACAGGTGGCTTTTTCCCCGGTCTTTCGGCTGAAGCCTCTATTGTGATTCAAGAAAAAGAATCGGCCATCGTCTTACCCTTGGTTTATTTGAAAAACGGCAAAGTCACTATGGCTAATGGCGACCAGGTGGAACCCAAACTCGGCATTCAAAGCATCAACATGGTCGAAGTCTTGGAAGGCTTGAAAGCCGGAGATGAACTGGTAAAACCCCAATAATGGCCTTGTTCAATCAGCTGTTGCTCGGCATCGCCAAAACACACCTTCTTGCCCGCAAGAAGCAATCGGCTATTGCCGCATTGGGCGTCACCTTCGGCATTGGGGTATTCATCATCATGGTGAGTTTCATGACGGGCTTGAACGGCCTGTTGGACGGGCTCATCTTGAACCGAACGCCTCATGTTCGCATTTACAACGAGGTCAAACAGAGCGAACGACAGCCCATTGAGGATTTGGCCACCTACAAAGACATGGCCCACATCATCCATTCCATCAAGCCCAAAAACAGCCAACTCAAACTGCGCAATGGCTTGGCCATTCGAGCTGAATTGAGAAAAGACAAGCGAGTAAAAGGCATTACCCCACAGGTTTCTACGCGCATTTTCTATCAGGCGGGAGCCGTGCAACTCAATGGGAACTTGGCAGGAATGGATGTACTGGAAGAAGCCAGATTGTTCAATTTCCAACAGTACATCGTAGGTGGAAAGCCCGAAGATTTGGCCAGCAACGAAAACGCCATTGTATTGGGAGCCGGCGTTGCCAAGAACTTATCGCTACAGGTGGGTGATTATGTACAAATTGTCTCCATCAATGGCAGCCGGGAACGCTTGAAAATCGTGGGTTTGTTTCAAAGCGGCCTGGCCGACATAGACAAGGTCTTCAGTTATTGCAACATTGGTACGGCCCAACGACTGAGCGGCGAAGGCGGAGATTATTTCACCGACTTGCACCTCAAGTTGCACGACATTGAAGCAGCGGCTGGCATGGCCGAAGAACTTCGCAACAGTTGGGGCGTCAATGCCATCGATATCAAAACGGCCAATGCTCAATTTGAGACCGGCACCAGCATTCGCAACATGATTACCTATGCGGTATCGTTTGCGCTGTTGATTGTGGCAGGTTTTGGCATCTACAACATATTGAATATGCTCATTTACGAGAAGATGCCCGACATCGCCATTTTGAAAGCCACTGGTTTTTCTTCGGGCGACGTTCAGCGCATATTCTTGTATCAAGCCATGATGATTGGCTTTGTGGGAGCGGCCATTGGGCTTGCCTTCGGATTTTTGGCTTCTTATGGCATTTCACAGGCCCCATTTGAAACCGAGGCCTTGCCCACCATCAAAACATTTCCGGTCAATTTCGACCCCAAGTTTTACATCATAGGAATCATTTTCGCATTGATTACCACCTTTTTGGCGGGCTTCATGCCCTCGCGAAAAGCCGGTAAAATTGATCCCGTTGACATTTTGAGAGGACAATAATGAAACCGGTTTTAGAAGCTAGAAACATTCGAAAGAAGTTCATTGACCCCGTCGAAGTAGAAATTCTTCGCGGATTGGACTTGAGCGTCATGCCCGGCGAATTTGTCTCCATCATGGGTAAATCGGGTTGCGGAAAAAGCACTCTACTGTACGTGTTGTCTACAATGGATACGCAATACGAGGGAGAACTGTATTTGGCTGGACAGGCCTTGCAGGGCGAAAAGCCCAATGAGCTGGATAGAATTCGCAATCAGCACATTGGATTCGTGTTTCAATTCCACTACCTATTGCCTGAGTTCAGTGTATTGAAAAATGTGATGTTGCCTGCCTTGAAATTGGGCTTGAAAAGTGCAGAAGAGATCGAGCACGATGCCATGGAAAAGCTGCGTCTCTTAGACGTACAAGAACAGGCTCTAAAACGCGCGACACAGATTTCGGGTGGACAAAAACAACGCGTAGCCATTGCCCGTGCCTTGATCAACAACCCCGACATCATCATGGGAGACGAACCCACTGGGAATTTGGACTCCAAGAATGCCCAGCGGGTCTTTGATATTTTCCGCGAGATCACATCCGAACAAAAGCAATCCTTGCTCATTGTGACACATGATCAAGATTTTGCTGCCAAAACCGACCGCATCATTGAAATGGCCGACGGTTCCATCGTTTCTAGTTAAGGGTAGCCCTTAGGCACGGCTTTTGTATATTTCGGGCCATGAACATTCGATTCTACATGTTGATTGCCTCCCTGTTGGCCACTTCTGTTTCTGTAGCTCAAAACCCGGGAACAGTGCCTGATGAGCCCTATATCGAAGTCAATGGGCGAAACACGATGCAAGTGGTCCCTGACCGCATCACCATCAATCTCACATTGGTTGATAAAAACGAAGGCCGAGAATTCATTTCGGTAGAAAGCCAAGAGCAGAATTTGATTCAAGCCCTGGGTCATGCTGGAATTTCGGCCGATCGTATCAGTATGGATAACGCCGAAACGGAAACGATTTCTTTTCGTTGGAACAGCGATGAAATCGTCAACATTCGCAGTTACAGCTTGATGCTGCACGATGCCGCTGAAATCAAGTCAGCCTTTAATATTTTTAAGAAGAGCAAAATTCAGAATGCCTTTATCTACAAAGTCGAGCATTCTCAATACGACTCTCTTCAACAGGCTTCGCGCAAATTGGCCATGATTGATGCCAAACAAAAAGCGGAAGAGATGCTGGGGGCCATCGGCGAAACCTGTGGTTCTCCCCTATACGTTTACGCCAACTCTGGAATCGCTCGTAACAACTTCAATGAGGGCTTCGGAGTTCGCGGTTACCGCAACGATGGGCGCAGTACTCAGTATTCATTTGAATCGTTTGGAGACGGGAATGACTCCAAGGCTCCCCCAGCCATCGTTTATAAGAAAATCACCTTCGACACCCAGGTTTTGGTCTGGTTCGGAATTGAGTGATAGGCAGAGTACTTACTTAATAGTTCCCAACGCGGATTGGCTCACTGCGGCCGGCAGCTCGCCTATCCTTGAGGAGGGCCGTTCAACCCAAGGGAGCGCTACGCGCTGTATTATTTCCAATCCTGGGCTGCTAGCAAACGAGCTTGCGCAGCCCAGGATTGGAAATAAAAAAAGCCCCGCATGCGGGGCTTTCCTTGGGCTGAGGTCGGAACCGGATTCGAACCGGTGTAAGAGGTTTTGCAGACCTGTGCCTAGCCACTCGGCCATCCGACCCTAAGGGGGCTGCAAAGATAGTGATTCAGGGAGACAGAGCAACCTGAAAGTATAAAATTGCGGCCCTGAAAAAGGGATTATTCTCCGATCATGGCACGGTAATCGGCAGCACTCATCAAACCATCTACTTCAGAAGGGTTGCTCATGTTGACTTTTACCATCCATCCGGCGCCATAAGGATCGCTGTTGACTGACTCAGGTGAGCCGTCCAACTCGCCATTCACCTCGGTCACTTCACCGCTGATGGGCATGTACAAATCACTTACAGTTTTCACTGCTTCTACGGATCCGAAAATCTCATGTGCGCCCAAGGTATCGCCTTGGCTAGAGATGTCTACAAATACGATGTCACCCAACTCGCTTTGAGCGAAATCAGTAACTCCGATGGTAGCGGTGTTGCCTTCAACCAAAACCCACTCGTGGTCTTTGGTGTACTTCAAATTATCAGGGAAGTTCATGTTGTTGAATTAATCTTGAATATGGGAAAGCAAGCGACTAAGCGTTGCTTTGAGTTCTGTTCTGTCGACAATGAAGTCCAAGAAGCCGTGTTCCAGCAAAAACTCACTGCTTTGGAAGCCCTTGGGCAAATCTTTGCCAATGGTTTCTTTGATGACCCGGGGTCCTGCAAAGCCGATCAAGGCCTCTGGTTCGGCGATGTTGAAATCACCCAACATGGCGAAAGAGGCAGTTACTCCACCCGTAGTGGGGTTGGTCATCAAGGAGATATAAGGAATACCGGCTTTGGCCAACAGGGCCAACTTGGCTGATGTCTTGGCCATTTGCATCAATGAGAAGGCCGCTTCCATCATACGAGCACCGCCCGATTTGGAAATCATCAGAAAAGGAGTCTTGGTAGCCAAGCTGTGGTCAATGGCACGGGCGATCTTCTCTCCCACTACCGAACCCATAGATCCGCCGATGAAAGCGAAGTCCATACAGGCGACGCACAAGGCTTGACCGTTGATGACACCATGAGCAGTGCGCACAGCGTCTTTCAAACCAGTCTTCTTTTGGGCCACGACTACACGATCGGTATAGGGGGCAGAATCGACGAAGTTCAATGGGTCACCCGAACTGAGATTGGCATTCAACTCCGTGAAATTGCCATCGTCGAACAAAATCTCAAAATACTCAGCCGAACCTATGCGCTCATGGTAATGGCAAGATGGACAAACGCAGTGATTGGCCAACCATTCTTTGGATGGAACGACTTCTTTGCAACGCTTGCACTTCTCCCACAATCCGTCAGGAGTAGGCTTTTTGTCTTTGGTTTTGGTCAATATACCTGACAGGGTACGTTTGTACCAGGTCGAGTCAGAAGACTCCATTGGCAAATCGTCAAAGTCAGAATGGTTCACAGCCATGAATTAAGCCAAGGTAATGCTATTGTCCAAGTATACGTCTTGAACGGCATTCAATAACTGAATACCTTCGGCTACAGGCTTTTGGAAAGCTTTGCGACCCAAAATCAAACCGGCACCACCGGCGCGCTTGTTGACTACGGCCGTGATTACGGCTTCTTCCATATCGCCTTGACCCTTGCTCTCACCACCTGAGTTGATCAAACCGGCACGACCCATGTAGCAATTGGCTACTTGGTAGCGGGTCAAATCGATGGGGTGATCAGAAGACAATTCGCTGTATACCTTAGGATGCGTTTTACCGTGTTTGGTAGCCAAGTAACCGCCATTGTTGGTCGGCAACTTCTGCTTGATGATATCGGCCTGAATGGTTACACCCAAGTGGTTGGCTTGGCTAGTCAAGTCAGCAGCTGTGTGGTAATCCACGCCGTCAACTTTGAAACCATTGTTGCGGGTGTAGCACCACAAAATGGTCGCCATGCCCAATTCGTGAGCGCGCTCGAAGGCTTCAGCCACTTCCACGATTTGGCGACGGCTTTCGGGGCTTCCGAAATAAATGGTAGCACCTACGGCAACCGCACCCATATTCCAAGCATCTTCAACCGAACCGAACATGATTTGGTCGTAGGCATTGGGGTAACTCAAGAATTCGTTGTGATTGATTTTCACAATGAACGGAATCTTGTGGGCGTATTTGCGGGCGTTCATAGCCAACACACCGTAGGTTGAAGCAACCGCGTTGCATCCGCCGTCGATGGCCAACTTGATGATGTTCTCGGGATCAAAAAATGCGGGATTGGGAGCGAAAGAGGAACCTGCGCTGTGCTCAATTCCCTGATCGACTGGCAAAATGCTCAGGTAACCTGTACCGGCCAAACGACCGTGGTTGTACAAGGTTTGGATGCTGCGCAAAACCTGAGGATTGCGGTTGGTCTGTGCAAACACACGGTCTACAAAGTCAGGCCCTGGAGCGTGGATATTCGCATGAGGGATGGTTTTGCATTCGTGGGAGAGCAAGAACTCAGCTTGATCACCGAGCAAAGTTTGAATCTGAGAATTAGCCATTTTGTTTTGATGTACTTTTGAACGTCAGTTGGCAAATTTAACCAAATCCGATGATTGAAGTTCAAGAAATAACGAGTGAATCTCAGTTGCAACAGGCTTTTGATATTCGAAGGCAGGTTTTTGTGATTGAACAGGCCGTAGACCCGGCAGAAGAATACGATGAATTCGAGTCGAGCTGCTTGCACTTCTTGGCCATTTACAAAGGCTTGGCCGCCGGCACGAGCCGCATTCGCAAAACCGAAAATGGCACCAAATTGGAGCGCTTTGCTGTTCTCGAAAAACTCAGGGGCAAAGGCGTCGGCAAAGCCTTGGTAGAGGCCTGTTTGACAGAACTCAAGCAACGGGAATCAACGGGAAAAATCTATTTGCATGCCCAAGAACACGCGGTTCCTTTTTATGCCCAATTTGGATTTGAACCAAAAGGCGAACTCTTTTGGGAGGCGGGCATTCCGCACTACAAAATGTTCTTAGCCCAGGGCTGACAAGAAGTTCATGGCCGATTGAATGTTCGGCCCGAGTTGGTAGCGTTCGGCCACCGCGATTCGTCCGTTTTCAGCCATTTCAATGGCCTTTTTGCGGTTTTCCATGAGTTCCAAAATGTGCGAGGCCATGAGGGTAGGCTCATCGGCTATGCAAATTTCTTTATCAGCCACAACCGACAATCCTTGGGCACCTATGCTGGTGCTGATAACGGGGACTCCCAAAGACAAGGCTTCTAAGGTCTTCATGCGAATGCCACTACCGGCCCGAAGGGGCACTACAAGCAATCCATGATGGCGCAAGAATTCATCAGAACTTTCTACCTCGCCGTGGTTGATGACTCCCATTTGAAAATAGGCGGGATCGGCTTTGGAGAGACCTTTACCAGCCAAATGAAACTGAGCCTGAGGGCGCTCGGCCAAGACCTTGGGCCAAACTCGCTGTAGGAACCAAGTGACCGCCTCTTTGTTGGCCAACCACTCCATACTCCCAAGATGGGAAACAGAGTCTGGCGCTATTTGAACAGGGTCGAGCAAGCGCACGTTCATTCCGGGCAACAAAAGATGTATGGGTACATTGGGCGAAACACGGGCCATGGCCTCGGCATCGCTGTGAGAAATGGGCAGCAGAGCATCAACCTGTTTCCAAGCCTGTTCCTCCTCGGCCCGCAAACGACGAGTCTGAATCGTCAAATAGATCTTCTTGAACCATGAAATCCCGGAATGAGCCAAACGAGACCATATTTGGTATTCTACATTGTGAGCCCTGTAAACCAAACGCACACTGGGCTTCAACCGCTTCAACTGCCATGCTAGAGGCATGGAATACAGGCCTTCCACTTGAACCCAATCGGCCCAGTCGGCTTTTTCGAGCAAAGCATCCAGGGCCTTTTGATTGCGGTAGCGAGCCAAAAAATAACTGCGACTGGAGAGCAAATTGCGAAGTGCATCCCAAGGGCTCAGATTCGCGTCGTGATCTATGGCGAGCACCTCACAAAAGGGGAAAGCCGTTTGAATTTCGGCCTCAGGCAAATAATGTTTGCGTGTATTGAGAGCGACGAAGCAAACCTCAGCACCGGCTTCGGCATAGCCCTTCAACAGCTGGTAACTGGCCATTGCGCCACCGTCTTTGATGGGCCATGGAATTCGATTGCCAATGACCAAAATCTTCATGACTCTTGCGTTTTTCTGCGTTTTCGCCAAGGCATTTGAATCGACGACCAGGAGCGGTCTTTGTTGGCCTGATAGGTAATGAACAGCCCGATGGGAAGCAAGAACAAGGAGCTCAACCACATGCCCAACCAAACAGGAACCACGCCTTCTTTGCCCATTTTTTCACCGGTCAGGTTAACCGCATAAAAGAGCACAAACAAGAGCACAGAAATCACCAAGGGAAGGCCGATTCCCCCCTTTTGGATAATAGCACCAAGGGGGGCGGCAATCAAAAAGAGCAGCAACACGATCAACGACAAGGAGAACTTCTTGTGCAGTTCGATTTGATACGGGCGAGCCGTTTCCACTTTGTATTCCATGTTGGTCTGCAGCCCATCAACGGTGCCCTTGATGCCCCGAGCGTGAGTAATGGCCGCGGCCATGATGACCTCGCGATCCTTCTTTCGATAATTGTTCAGAATATTGGGGTCGGTCAATGCCGGAACAATCGGCTTGCTTCGCTGAAGAGTAGTATCAAACTCTTGCATCGGATATAGGCCAGGAATGTGCAGGTACCGCGACATGTATTGCTCGTGCTCCTGAACGATCTCGGCTCGACGCATGATGTTCGTATCCAAATCAGCCGACAACTGGCGCACGTTCAGCAGGCGATAATCGCGACTCATGGCCTTTCGATCGGTCAATTCCACGTCCAAGCTGGACAAATCAATGGTCATTTGTTGCTTCTTGAAATGCATGGCATTGAAAGGGAAGGTCGAGCGGTACTCCTTTTGATTGGTCATTTCGTCGTAGCGTACCCCATTGTAAAGCGTAAACGAAAGCTCCGATTGGTCTGAACTGAGTTTCATCTGCCCCCATTCGGCGCGAAGCACGTTCAAGCGCTTGGACTCATCGTTTTTGAATTCGTAAATGAGCACATCGCGAACCGTTTCATTGTCTTTTTCTTTGGCGCCTATTCGAATGGAATACCCTTCAATGGCCTGATAGAATTCACCCGGGCTGATGTTGAATGCGGGCTTTTTCTTTCTCAGGTCCATCAACATGGCCTTGGCCTCTAGGTTGGCTCTTGGAATGACTATGTTCAAAAACAAAAAGTTCAGCCCCACCAAGGCAATCATGACCCATAAGGCAGGGCGCAGAATGCGCATGAGCGAAATGCCATTGGCTTTCATGGCCACTAACTCAAAGCTCTCCGATAGGTTTCCGAAGGTCATCAAAGAGGCCACCATGACGGTGAGGGGCAGAGCCATAGGAACCAGGTCAGCCAATGAGTAAAAGATCAACTGAAGCATGACCCCCGTCTCAATGCCCTTCCCTACCAATTCATCGATGTATTTCCATAGAAATTGCATCAAAAACAAGAACAGGCTGAGCAGGAAGGTGACAGCAAAGGGCCCCAAGAAGTTCCCCAAGATCAGGCGATCAATGGCGTTCAGTTTGAACTTGAACTTGTGTTGAGGCATGGCTCAAATATACGGCAATCCAACGTGGCCTTAAGGCAGTTCAATGGCAAAGCCAGGCACCACTCCGCAGGCGTCTCCTTGATTGAGGATTTCTCCAGAAAGGCCCAAGCGAAACAACCGACCTTTTGATACATAGTCCCGAGCATCGGTCAGACAAAACTCTTGGCGTTTGGCCAAATACTGCAAGGAGTAGGCATTCGACCAAGGTCCGGAGACCCATTGTTGGCATTCATCAGTGCTGCTTGCACCCAAGGGCATGCGCATCACAGCATTTCCTTTGAGGAAATAAGCCGCATCGGGACCCAAAGTCAACTCCGAAATCCCGGCTTTTTGGAAAGACCAGGTGGTTCGAATGCCTGAGGGCATGATGCGCATCAGGCTGGACCCGCTGTCCATATCGGAATTCAACACCCACAGGTTGCCAGAGGGATCAACTTCCAATTCTTGGCATCCTTTGGCGGTCGTTATACTATCGACTCGCTGACCTTCAGCATTATACAGGGCTATCTGACCCTGGTATTCGGCTACTGCTAAACGGCCCTTCCAAGGAGTCAATTCTTCGGTCCAAGTCTGAGCCCAAGCCTCTGAAACTTTGGAAAGGGTTTGGGTATCCAACACCGTTAATTTCGACGCATACAAATCGCTCACCCACAGCTTGCCCTGCCAAATCTGGGCATATCTCGGGCTCGTCAATTCGCGATTTTGATGACTCAATTTCAAGCTGTTGGCGTTCAACTTCAAGACGGACCCTGAATTGTTGACCACCACGTACAACAGATTTTCGTTCAAAACCGCAGATTGGGCTATGTCTCCTAAAGGGCGAGCATTGACCTTAGCAAATTGCCCTAGAACGACCTTGGAAGAATCAGGATACCACACATCAATGGAAGCATTGTTCCATTGAAAGGTTCCTTCGCAGAGAATGGCTACCGATGAACCAGATTGGGGCTCTTGGGGATCAACCAGCTCCTTGTCACAGGAACTCAGCAACAACAGAGCGGCGCCAAGGAATGCCTTGTTCAATTGCATATCAAACGCAATGACTGCACCCCAGTTGCATGGTATACACGAACGGTATACCATCCATTGGGCACTTGAAGATTGCAGGGCACGCGATGACCAGAAGCCTTTTGCTCGTGCACCCGTCTACCCGACAAATCCAATACTTCGATACCCGT
This sequence comes from Bacteroidota bacterium, assembly GCA_027621365.1. Lineage (GTDB taxonomy): Bacteria > Bacteroidota > Bacteroidia > NS11-12g > UBA955 > JALRLA01. The sequence goes on from JAQCBH010000004.1 coordinate 10,538, forward strand.
AACGGGCATAGTACTTTCAACCCAAAACTGACCAGAGCTGGGATTGGGGTACAGGATCAAGGCAGGATAGTTCGCTGCCGAATGAACCGATTCGGTGCGATCCATGTACAAGCGATCTATGGCGAAAAAAGCCGGCGTATTCATGCCAAAATCACCGTTGTCAGAACTGTACAATCGAAACACAATGGAATCTTGCAAGAACCCGGATAACAAGATCTGGTTCCAAGCCCCCATGATGGAATCTTGTGCAGCATTGGAGGAGCGAAAATCAGCCAATGCTACGCGTTGAGTGGACTGAGACTCGCCCTGCCAATAGGTCTCAATCTCAAGAAGAAAGCTATCGGCCTGAGAACCATCTTGGCCACCAAATTTCTTGGCAAACATGTCTCCGTTCTTCATGCTGTTGTAGGCGTAAGTAGAATTGGCCACATACAGGCTGGCCAATCGAAGACCTCCACCCGTTTTGTTCAACAAATAGGCACCATTTTGGCCGATGGCGTATACTTTTCCAACCCCTTCTCCTTCTGCTCCCCAACCGGGCTTGGCACAGTAGAGTTGGGTATTGAAATCACTGGCTCCCTCTTGGCCATTCACCTTGGCTGATAAAGCCCAATTGCTAGCCCAATACCCACCCCATGAGGTATCCCAACCCAAAGGGAGTTCAATGGACCCGTTGCTATATGACAGGTTCCCATCTGAGCCATTGAGTACTTGGCCCGAATCCAGACTAAGAGATTCGAAACCTTCTTCTAGTTGGCACCAAGCCGCAGAAGTGACCGTCATGACCATTAAAGTGGTCAGTAATTTTATTTTTTTCATTGTGATAATTGACTGTTGTAGTAGATAGAGAAGTATAGAAGGCGCGGGGCCATGGGCCTGCCGGGCATATTTTGATAAGACACATTGCTGAGATTTTCAGACCCCAAGCCCAAGCACCAATTCGTTTGAGGAAGCTGATAATTCCCGCTCAGTTCCCAAAGCGTGTAAGACGGCAAAGAAGCTTGGTTGTCTGTTTGTATGTAGCGTGAACCGTTATAGTTGGCTCTTAGGGTTATTTGCCATGACTCATGCGAATACATCCATGCGCTTGTACCGTTCCATTTCGGCACAAACAACTGTTGCAAGGCTTTGACTTGCGTCTGATCCATCCAAACCCAAGACCGAACAGCATCCCAGCGATTGGTCCAGCGAAACTTGCCCTTCTGCCAGCGACTGTGTACTTGAAAACCCACAAATTGGCTGCGGTATAAATTTTGGGCTTGCCAAAACGATGAACTCGAAGGCAACCAAACAATGGGGTTGTCGAGTTCTCGAGCATACAGAGTACCCTCGAGCAGAACATTGCCCTGATTCCATTTTTTCAGCCCACTCATCTCTGCACCGTATCCTTTTTCTGGACTTAAATCGGGGATCAACCCAGAATTCCAATACAAATCATTGAAGGTGGGTCGGCGAAAACTACTGTGCAGATTGAATTTGAAAGTGGTCAATCCCTGCTGCCTTTCGCCAGAAAAAGAGAAAGTAGGCAAGCGCTCTACCCATTCCAAGCGGGACTGAAGCGACATTTTCCACTGATTGGTGGAACGATTCACGGCTATAAAACTGGCCCAATACCCTGTTTCTTGTTGGTAAAACGGAGTTAGTGCCAAAATGCGCAAACCATCTTGACCAGCCATCAACTCCCATGATTCATGCGACCAATGGTACTCCAATTGCAAATGCTGGGCTCGACTATAGCTGCTGTCCCACTCTGGCAATGAGGTAGTTCCATCTTCAAATTGAATGGCATTGCTTGTTTGCCCCAAGCGCATCAAAAAGAGACCCCAGGGAGTTTGGGATTGTGTTTCAAACGACCACCTGAACAGTTGATCTTGTTGAATTCCGAGCGAACTCTCTCTGCCCCACTGTTGACCCAAATGGCGTTGGCTCTGAAGTTGTTCAGCCTTAAAGGACATTTGCCATTGCCCGGGCGTATGGGATTGCCATGCGAGGTGTTGATTCCATCCCAACTGGGCGGTGCCTGCGTGTTGCATGACCCTGTCTGTCATCCAAATCGGATCATAAAAGCCGAATCGGTTTGCGTTCGCACGGCGTGACAAGGTTGTTGAGCTGTAAAAACGCGCAGTGCCCACCTGAGAGCGGAGCATCTGGTTGTTTCGGCCATATTGACCGTTTTCAGCAAAGACTTGAATATTCGAGCCACCGAAAAACCGAGGGTTTTGATTCAGGTACAAGGTCCCTCCCACACTGCCACTCCCTACCAGGGTCGAAGATCCACCTTCCACCAACTCCACCCGATCCATCGACCAAATATTTTGGTTGTAAAAATCAGACATCCCTAGCATGGGATTGTTGACCGGCAGTCCATTCCAAACCACTTGGGTTTGTGTGGCATCAGCCCCTCGGCGGCCAACGGTGGTTGATCCAGACACACCGTATTGCTTCATGAACACACCCTCTGACTCCAACAACTCAACTCCAGACCCTATGTCTACACTCGTCTCAAAGCCTACCCGAGAACGGCCCAATTCCGAGAATTTGGTTCGGCTATAGGCCGTGATACGAACGGTGTCACTGATGGTATATGGCTCAGTGGGAGGCACAGATGGAACCACATGGACCGTATCCATGGGCATTCCGAAGGAACAAATGCTATGCAAACAAGCCAACCACATAGGTATAATGCGGCCAACGGGGACTAAGGGCATTGAATTAAAGAGGATGACCTCGATCACTCACTGCGCTTTTATTCCCGAAAGCGAGCAATTTTTGGATCAAAGGCAGGTCTTCTGACTTCCCCAACCGAAGCGCCTTCCCACCCATCAGGGCAGTGGCAAAAAGGCTTCGGTTCATTGCGCAAAGCGCGGGGGTTACAGCTGCGGGTACAGTTGTCGATTCGCACGACATTCCCTTTTCATTCCTCACGAGTTTGACCAACGCGTTTGGAAACCAATAGAACCACTGCAAATATGTTGAACTTTTAGCCTTCGATTGTTCACTGTTTGAAAATTGTTCAGAAGTCTCTTATCGGTTCTCTTTTGGGCTTTGGCGAAGCTCTTAACTAGGAGCCCATCATCGTGATTACCTTTGCGTTCATGAGAGGTTTTCTGTTGTCGCTCAGCTTATTCACCACGATAACTCTAAAAGCCCAACTGCCATGGAGTTTCGAACAGTGCTTGCAACAAGCGCTTTCCCAAAACATCGACTTGCAGTTGAGCCAATTGAGTATAGAAAGCGCCAAATGGCAATGGCAACAAACCCGACATGCTCAAATGCCCAGCGCATCATTGTCAGCCGGTCAATTTTACCAATCAGGAAGAAGCATCGATCGCTTTACCAACCAGTTCGTTCAAAGCACCATTTCGAGCAACAATTTCCAAGCCCAAGGTTCGATCACGCTGTTTGCGGGTCGGCAATTGCAAGAACAGAAATCTGGAAGTTACAGCAATCTGCAATCCAGCAAGGAGAATCAGCGTGCAGCCGAACAGGCCCTAGCCTTAAACTTGGCTACTGTGTATTTGCAGTGCTTGCAAACCCAAGCCCGTTGGAGAGCTGCCCAAAATCAAATGAAAAACGGCGAAGCCTTGGCTAAACGAGCCCAGTTGCAATTCGAATCCCAAATCATCAACGAATCTGACTTGGCCAGCACGCTGGCTCAATACGAAAGCCAAAAGGCGGGTGAACGAAATGCCCGCAACGCCTATCATTCGTCACTTCAATCGTTGCAATTGCTCATTCGCAAGCCTTACGACCCACAATTTTCCATTGCTGAGGGTGGCTTAGGTTTGGATGCCGCAGCCTTGGATTCCACCCAAAAGCTCCCTTACCAATTGGAAGACTTGTTCGCCCTGATTGAACAGAGACCCGATGTCCAAGCCGCCTTGTACTCGGTTCAAACGGCCGAACACAATCTCAAAGCGGCCAAAGGCGCCCTACTTCCAACTTTAAGCATGGGTGCAAGCACAGGAACCGTTTATTCTGACAACGCCAAAGAAATCACGGGCATAAGCCTTGGTGATTTCCAACCCATCGGGCGCGTTCAAGGCTCGGGAGAAATCGTGGAAGCCCCAGAAGTCCTATACCAAACCCAAACTTCTGCCTTTTCTGATCAATTGAGCAACAACCTAGGAAATTCTGTTGGGATCAACCTATCTATACCCTTGTACAACAACCGTCAAGCCTATATACGCATTCAGCAATCTGAACTTGAACTGACACGCGCTCAATTGAATTTGGAAAAAACGCGCATGAACGCACAAAACGAAATTCAAAGCGCTTGGCTCCAACATGAGAACGCCAAATCCCAGTATTTCGCCAGCTCTAGCGCCGAGAAGGCCCAAGAAAAGAGTATCAAGTTGCAACGAATGCGCTTTGAACAAGGCTTGGCTTCACAAGTCGATTTTTGGGTCAGCGAATTCAATTACAACAACGCTGTACAAACGAGAATTGAAGCCGAATTTGAATACCAGTTTCGTCGGTTGATTTTGGATTATTACGCCAATCCGTCGGGATTGACAAAGACTGTATATTATGAATAAAAAGTGGATCTGGATTGCCGGCCTTTCATTGGTGGGCATTGTCATTGTTGCCAGCATTAAAAAGGGTGGAACGAAAACTGCAGAAGTGGAAACCACTGAGGTGACTCGCCGAGACATCACTGAATTGGTCAGTGTTTCCGGAAAGATTCAACCGGAGTTTGAAGTAAAAATCTCTGCCGATGTCAGTGGAGAGATCATCGAACTAGCCGTTGCAGAAGGAGACACTGTTCGACAGGGTCAGTTGTTGTTGCGCATCAATCCAGAGTTGTACGAAACGACTTTGAATCAGCTCAGAGCCAATTTGGACAATGCGATGGCAGGCATGGCCGCCTCAGAGGCACAACTGGAAAAAGCCAAAGCCAATGTATTGCAGCAAAATGCCAACGCAAAGCGACTGAAGCCTTTGTTTGAAGCCGGAGCTATTTCCCTACAAGAATGGGAAAACGCTCAATTGCAGCAAACATTGGCCAAGAGCGACGCCCTGGCCGCTGAGAAAAATGCACTGGGATCGCAATACAATGTAAAGAGCCTGCAAGCGCGCTTGGAAGAAGGTCGTCGAAATTTGGGAAGAACTTCCATCTACGCTCCCACCGCTGGCGTTGTCACTCAACTGAGCGCAGAAAAGGGCGAGCGCGTGGTTGGTACCCAACAAATGACAGGAACAGAAATCATGCGCATCAGCAACCTAGACCGCATGGAAGTGCAAGTCAACATCAATGAAAATGATATTGTTCGTGTTCGTGTCGGCAATGAAGCCGACGTACGCGTTGATGCTTATCCGGGGAAGACCTTCAAAGGAAAGGTGGTTGAAGTAGCCAATTCGGCTCGATTCAACGCCGCAACCCCGATGAATGACCAAAGCAGCAATTTCATTGTCAAGGTTCAACTCGATCCTGCTTCTTACCAAGACCTGCAAACTCAAGGTCAATTGGTAGTTTTTCCAGGCATGACCGCAACAGTTGACATTCATACCCGAACATCCTCGCAAGCCCTGAGCATTCCGATTTCGGCTTTGTGTACCCGTTCGTTCGGCGACTCCATTTCTTCGGGCCAATCGGTTTTCGTTCTCAGTGACGGGAAGGCCGTGATCAAATCCATTGAAGTGGGTGTTCAAGACCTCGACTATTATGAAGTTCTCAGCGGATTAAAAGAAGGCGATGTCGTCATTTCAGGCCCAACCATGACCGTGGCCAAAACCCTTCAACCGGGAGAAAAAGTCAAAACCAAATCACCATAAAAAAAGGGCCCTACGCAGGGCCCTTTTTTATTAGAATCGATCGATATGGAAAGTCGTTCTTCGGTTGAGCGCGTGCTGCGTTTCTGAACAGGGCACTCCATCAGGACAAGGAACGGCAAGTTGAGTTTCTCCCACCCAAGTAGAACGAAAACGACTGGAAGGAAGGTTGTGTTTGGTCAACATGTAGTTCAATGCAGAACGCGTGCGTCGCATCGATAAATTCTGGTTGTACAAATCGCTAGCGCGAGCATCGGTGTGCGAGCGCAGTTCCACAACCACGTAGGAATATTCCTTCATGAATCGAGCCAATTGATCCAAACTCTCTTTGTCTGCAGCATCCAATTCGGTGCGATCCAATTCGTAATAAACAGGACCGATACCCAAGTCAGACCCCAGCAAATCACCCTTTACCATGGGGGTCAGTTGAACCTCTACAACTCCAGTATCCAATACAGACTGGCGTACTTTGACCACCTTTGAGTAGTAGCCTCTGCGCTCCATTTTAATTTTACGCAAAGGATCATTCGCAGCAGGACTAACAGAAGAGCCACTGGCTGTTCCAGTTGAATTGGCGCCATTCGCAGTATTCCCGTTGGTTGAAGATCCTGCATTATTCAATCCTGAAGCATTGCCTGAAGCGGCCGTCGAAGAACCAGAGGTATTACCGGCTTGGTTGGAACCAGTACCATTAGCGGCAGTTCCAGAAGCGGGAGGAGTACCAGAGGCTCCATTTGTGTTAGCAGTGGCTGCATTCCCCATTGGATTTTCATCAGACTCATCTTCATCAATGAACGTCGCCTTGAAGGCTGCTACTTTTTGACCGTCCAACTCGTTGACGACACGAATTTCTGGATTCGCCACTGGCTTGGTCTTCACCACTGGGGTTTCGACTTTCACATCGTTCTGAGCAACAACAGGCTCGTCCAGGACGAATGGATCAAAACCATTTCGTGGACCAGCAGTAGCCTGAATGGCATAAATATCATCCATATAAGTTCCGGCCACGCGATTGCTACTCAGGCTAATCCAGCCAGCAGCCATGGAAAAACCAAAATCATCGTACTCGGAATTGAATCGACCGGGCAAACGCTTGAATTCACCGGTTTGCAAATGGAATTGAAACAGATCCAAGCCCCCTTTACCATAATGGCCTTCTGAAGAAAACACCAATACTTCATCGGTCAAAAAGAAAGGGAAATTCTCCCTTAGTGAGGTATTGATTTGAGCGCCCAATGAACGAACATTGGTCACCTCAAATTTGCCCATTTCACAGCTAACAACATCAGCCAGAAAAATATCAGATTGCCCGATGGAACCGAACCCGTTGCTAGCAAAGGCAGCCAACTTACCGTTGGGTGAAATGACCATACTGGAAACAGAAATGTTGGGGTCGTTGATATTCAAGGATGTCGCCACCCATTTTGAACCATCCCAATCGGAACGGTATACTTCAAACAAGCGCTCGTTGTTTTGATTGAATTCTTCGGCATTCTGTGTATACAGCAGGGCGTTGCGCTCGGGCCAATACTGCGAAGGTTGATGGTGCAAATAAGTGGCCAAATCAGGGTTCAAACGATGGGCATCCTGAATGTACAATTGCTTTTTACTATCGGCATCATCGGCTTGCAGCACTCCCAATTTGGAATCAAACAAAGCATAGTACGGACGATCAAAGACCGAACTCTTTTTGCGATCCAACAATACATCGGCATTGGCTGAATACAAGGCTACCAAGCCCTCGCCTTCACCTTGAGCCAAGACCAAACCATAGGCACCATAGGCTTTGGGATCCAACAAGGTCTGAAAGGATTCCATGTTCCAGAAAGACTCTGTAACTTCGGTAGTATAAAAGGCGTTTACGGCCGTTGAGTAACCATTGGCTTTTGCTTTGTCAAGCAATATTTTAGCCGTGCTAACATTGCCCATTCTCAAATGAGCCAAAGCCGCATAAAAGCGATCTTCGTCGTTGTAGCGATCGGCATAATTGGCTTGCAAATGTTCAAATGCCGCCAGCGCTTTACCAGCATCTTGAACCAACAAATAAGACAGAGCCAAATCGTGCTGGGCCTCGTAGTTTTTATTCCTGGCCTGTGTTGATGAACCGTTCGCATGAATGACTTCAGCAAATTCTAAGTTCTTCGCATCGGTGCTATAAAAAGTTTGGGCCATAGCCAACCCACAGGCTGTGTAGCCTAATAAAAAAGAAACAATTTTCTTCATGTGCATTCTTTTTAGAAGAATCGAGGAACGGGTACCCGTCCTTGCGTCTTGTATGGTATCTGATACTGAACGCCAAACTCATGTGAACCCATGGTTGCTCCGTTGAAACGATTCAAACGGTAATCATAGGAATACAGGACTCGGAAATTCTCGGCCAAAACTGCGTTAACCATCAATCCCACATCACCCTCGGTGCGGTAAAATGTACCCAAACTCAAATTCTCATTGAGAATGGCATGCACATTCACATCCAACTGAGTGGGAACTCCGTTGGTCATTTTCACCTGTGTGGTCGGTTTGATTTTCAAGGTTGGGCCCGCATCAAGCACTATTCCACCTGAAATGAAATAGTGCATTTGGGTCGCATAGGCGACATCAACTTGGTTCTGAATGTCTTCCTTAACGAAAACCATTCGAGGGGAACTGAAAGCCACAAACGACTTTTCATTGTACAAGTAAATGCCGAACCCGGTCATGGGGGCTGTGATGGAATAATCTTGACTGAAAGAGCCATCACCAGGATTGTTCAACACCAACTTGGACATTTCCAATCGGTAATTGAACAAACCGGCACGCAAACCAACGGCCATACGCCAATCGGCATTCAAACTCTTGTGATAGGCCAAGTTCAATCCCACATGGGTCTCTCCCAAGGGAGAGGCCTGCTGGAATTTTCCAATGGTACCGCTTTGGATGTTCAAGCCCAAAGCCACGTCTTTCCCAACTGGACTGTGAATCGCCAAGTTGTTGTATACAGGGGCTCCTGGCCAGTCAGTCCATTGAGTTCTGCGCATAGCCAAAGCCGTAAATGTACGTGGGGTGCCTGCGTACGCCGGATTCATAGCCAGCGAGTTCAGGTCGTAATGGGTGTACATCTGCTCCTGTTGCGCCATGGCAACAGAAGCAGACAATCCCAAAACCGCAGTGAATATGATATTCTTCATGGGTTGTTTTATCGTTTGATGTAAAGGTTTCCAGAGATAGGATCCTTGATGAATTGAGGTTCACCCGTCCCATTGAATTCAAAGAGCAGGAAGTAGACGTTTTCAGGCAAGGGTCCTTGACCGATGCTGAATGTCTTTCCATTGTATACACCATCCCAATCGTTCTGGTATCCGCGTGGAGATTCGTATACAATCTGACCCCAACGGTTGAAGACCGTCAATTTGGCTTGGGGGTAGTTCTTCAAGCCTTTGATGTACAACACATCGTTGGTACCGTCACCGTTGGGTGAGAATCCTTCTGGAATGAACACCTGCGGATCTCGCCAATCAGGAATGCCATTCTTGTCGCGATCACCGGTTCCTTCGGTCGCGTCATCGACTTCGTCGTTATCGGAATCCAAATCACGCCAATCACCAATGCCATCACCGTCTGTATCTACATCGGTTTCGATTTCATCACTGATGCCGTCATCGTCAGAATCCAAGTCGCGCCAATCGCCTACGCCGTCACCATCGGTATCGATGTCAGTTTCGATTTCGTCGCTGATTCCGTCGTTGTCAGAATCCAAATCGCGCCAGTCGCCTTTGCCATCGCTATCGGTGTCGACAGGGAACTTGGTGGGACCGCGCTCAATCCAATCCAAAATTCCGTCTTCGTCTGCATCGATGTCTTTGTAATCAGGCAAGGCGTCGGCATCGGTGAAGATTTCCGCGTATCCGCCGGCAGCAATAACAGGGACACCGTTTGCATCGACCACAGGAGCACCTGTTCCGGCAATACCGTCCAAATCTGGATCAGAGCCGTCTACCTCAATGATGTCATCGATGGTGTCGTCATCGGTATCCAAGTCTTTGTAGTTAGGTGTACCGTCACCGTCCAAGTCAAGCTCGGTGCTTTGACCTTCGTTTTCAACAATATCCAAAATACCGTCGTTGTCTACGTCCAAGTCGCGCCAGTCTCCTACTCCATCACCATCGGTGTCAAAGTCGGTTTCGATGTCGTCACCCAAGCCGTCGTTGTCGGTATCTAGATCTCGCCAGTCTCCGGTTCCGTCACCATCGGTGTCGCGATCGGTTTCGATCTGGTCGCTGATACCATCGTTATCGGAATCCAAATCGCGCCAGTCACCCGTACCATCACCGTCTGTGTCTACATCGGTCTCAATCTGATCGCTGATGCCGTCATTGTCTGTATCCAAATCGCGCCAATCACCGGTACCATCACCATCGGTGTCGATGTCGGTCTCGATCTGATCGCTGATGCCGTCGTTATCGGAATCCAAATCACGCCAATCACGAGTTCCATCGCTGTCGGTATCAACCGGATCTTTGGACGGGCCACGCTCTACGCTATCTAGGATTCCATCATTGTCGGTATCGAGATCTTTGTAGTCAGGCTGAGCATCGGCATCGGTAAATACTTCGGCGTACCCGCCGTTAGCAATGGTCGGAACACCGTTAGCGTCTACGACGGCAGGTCCGTTTCCTGCTATTCCATCAAAATCAGGATCGTTTCCGTCAACTTCAACCACATCGTCGAAGCCATCGTTGTCGGTATCCAAATCTTTGTAATCAGGCGTGCCATCCAAATCCAGATCCAGGAGATAGTCTTTTCCTTCGTTCTCGACCACATCCAAAATGCCGTCGTTGTCGGAATCCAAATCCATGAAGTCGTAAACTCCGTCTCCGTCTTTGTCATCAGAACCTTCGATGTAGTCAGGTATTGAATCGTTGTCAGAATCGCGAATCAACACCAAAACTCTTGTGCGAACAGGCCCTGTGGTATTGCCGTTCTTGTCGGTCACCCAAACATCGACATCTACCCAACCCGTATCGTTCAAGGTGAAGGTGTATTGGCTGACCAAGGTATCAATGGTACCGCAGTTGTCGGTTATGCTGGCAATCACGTCAACATTCACCATGCTGGCTTTGGCCGCCGTATCCAACCAAACGGTATGGGTTTTGGTTACAACCACAGGCTTCATGGTATCCAATACGGTTACATTGTAGGCCGCAAAGGCGCTGTTGCCTGAGTAGTCAGTAGCGATCAACATCAAATTGTGCACCCCGGTATCCGAGCAATCGAAACTGCTGTCTACAATGTTGTATTCACGAATCGAGCAGTTGTCGAACGAACCATTGTTGATCAAGGTATAGTTCGTACTTACAACCCCATTGACATCGAGGTAAACCGTGATGTCTTGTGCTTTCACCGTAGGTGCACTGGTATCAAATACACGTACCGTAGCGGTAGCGGTCTGGGTATTCCCTGAACCGTCTACGGCAGTCAAAGTCACTACATTGAACTTACCCGTATCAGCGCAGCTGAAGGTCGATGGATTGACACTGAGACTCTTGATGCCACAGTTGTCGCTGGATGCATTGTCAATGTCAGCCGCAGTGAAGCTCACTTGGCCATTGGCATCTAGTGCCAACACCAAGTTCTTTGTTAACACAATGGGCTTCGTAGTATCGGATACAGTCACGTAAGCGTGAGCCGTGTCGGTATTGCCAGAGCCGTCTACAGCGGTCAATATTACCTTGTTCACCCCTGTATCGGAACAAGTGAAGCTAGAAGGACTTACGCTCAAGCTCTTGATGCCGCAGTTGTCATTCGAACCGCTGTTGACGTCAGAAGCGGTGATGCTAACCGCACCCGTTGCATCTAGGCTTATGCTGATGTTTTGGGTAATGGCAGTTGGCTTGGTCACGTCTTTCACAGTCACGTAAGCGTGAGCCGTGTCGGTATTGCCAGAGCCGTCTACAGCGGTCAATATTACCTTGTTCACCCCTGTATCGGAACAAGTGAAGCTAGAAGGACTTACGCTCAAGCTCTTGATGCCGCAGTTGTCGTTGGTACCGTTGTTCACGTCAGCAGCGGTGATGCTGATGCTGCCGCTGGCGTTCAAGTTCACGGTGATGTTCTTGGTGATCGCTGTGGGCTTGGTTACGTCTTGAATGGTCACATTCACTGTAGATGTGCTTGTGTTACCATTCACATCATAAACTGTAACCGTCACAACATTGACCCCAGTATCATTGCAATCAAAGGTCGAATCGCTCAATACAAACTTCTGAATACCACAAGCATCGCTGCTTCCGTTGTCGATGTCTGACCAGGTGATGCTAGCAGCACCAGTGGCATTCAAGTACACCGTTGCATTCTTCGCTGATGGAATGGGGCTACGAGCGTCTACTACGGTTACTGTAGCTGTCGTGCTAGCATTGTTTCCATTTTTATCAGTAACCGTCATAGTTACTGTTTTAGATCCAACCTCAGAGCAATCAAACGTGGAATCGCTGAGTTTATAATCAACAATTTCACAGTTATCGCTGGAACCATTGTCCATATCTGTATAGTTGATACTAGCACTACCGCTAGCATTCAAGTATACCGTAACGTTCTTGGCAGAAGCTACTGGATTTGTGTAATCACCATTGACCAAAGTGATATTGGTTGATGCATTATTGATTACCGTACATCCTTTGGAATCTGATACAGCAATCTTGTATGGGCCCTTGGACAAACCAGTAAATGATCCAGTATTCTGGTAGCTTGTACCGGAGTCAATGCTATAGGTCAATGTGTTTCCTCCTGCAGCCGTAATGGTGATAGTACCATCAGACGCCAAGTCACAAGAAGGATCTGTATAAGTTACTGAAGAGATTGTGGCAGCAGCGGGTTCTGTAATGGAAATGCTCGCTTTACTTGCCGTACATCCGTTTGCATCAGTAACTGATACACTGTAGATACCAGCAGCGAAATTGCTCGGATCTTCAACTGAGGAAGTGTAAGAGCCTGTTCCTGTCCAAGCAAAAGTGTATGGAGTGGTTCCGCCAGTGACGGTGATATCAGCCGTACCATCGCTACCTCCGTTACAAGAAACCGGGGTTGTGGTTACAGTAGATGATACGCTCAACGCGGCAGCAGGCTCAGTGATCGTTACACTCAAGGTCTGGGTGCAGTTGTTGGCATCCTTTACTGTGATAGTATAAGTTCCAGCCGCCAAGCTGCCGAAGGTGGAGCTTGCGCCGTAACTGCCTGTGCCGATCTTATACGTGTAGGGGCTGGTTCCGCCTCCGGCTGTTACCGTTACTGAACCTGTAGAATTGCCGTAACAGGCCACATTCGTTTGGCTGCCGTTACTCAAGGTCAAGGCCGTAGGCGAGCCTACCACTACGCTTGAGTTGGTCGAAGTACAGCTTTTGGCATCGGTTACTACTACGGTGTAGGTGCCCGCTGACAAGCCAGTGATGTCTTCTGTTGTTGCACTGTAGCTAGATGGGCCGCTCCAGGCATACGTGTAGGGAGTAGTACCACCGCTTACGGTGATATCAGCAGCTCCGTCAGTTCCACCATTACAGCTTACATCTGTTACCGATACGCTGCTAGAGCTCAACGCGGCAGGTTGGGTAATCGTCACACTCAAAGTACCCGTACAGCCTTGGGCATCTTTTGCCGTGATGGTATAAGTACCGGCGGCCAAGCCACTGAAAGTAGCGCTTGAAGCAAAGGAACCTGAACCGATTTGATAGGTATAAGAACCAGAACCACCGCTAGCAGAAACCGTTACGGCACCGGTTGAGTTTCCGTTACAAAGAACATTGGTTTGGCTAGAGTTCGTTACAGAAACAGCTGTTGGCTCTGTCACTACCACACTAGCATTGACAGCTGTACATGAGTTGGCATCGGTAACTGTTACAGAATATGTTCCAGCGCTCAATCCCGTAATACTAGCATTCGTTGAACCCGTGCTCCAAGAGTAGGTATACGTTCCTGTTCCGCCACTTGGCGAAGAGGCGGCAGAACCGTCGTTAGAACCATTACAAGTCAAGTTGGTCACAGTGACTGAACTTGCGCTCAAAGCAGTAGGCTGAGTAACGGTCACACTATTATTGGTGGAAGTACAGCCACTGGCATCCGTTACTGTCACAGAGTAAGTGCCAGCTGACAAACCAGTAATGTCTTCTGAAGTAGAATTGTAGCTAAATGGTCCGCTCCAGGCATACGTGTATGGAGTAGTACCACCGCTTACAGTGATATCGGCTGCACCATTACTTCCACCATTACAACTTACATGGGTAATGGCAACACTGCTTGAACTCAAAGCAGCCGCTGGCTGGGTAATGGTTACGCTCAAGGTTTGCGTACAGTTGTTCGCATCTTGTGCTGTAATGGTATAAGTTCCTGCGGCAAGACCGGTGAAGGTTGCGCTAGAACCGTATGTTCCAGTTCCGATTTTATAGGTGTAAGGACTCGTTCCACCGGCAGCAGCCACAGTAACTGCACCGGTAGAATTTCCATAACACAATACGTTGGTTTGGCTAGAGTTGCTCAAGCTCAAGGCAGCAGTAGGCTCCGTCAAGGTAGCACTGGTAGTAGCCGTACAGCTGTTGCCGTCAGTAACGGTTACATTGTAAGTACCGGCTGCCAAGCTTGAAATGTCTTCGGTTGTAGCCGTGTAACTGTTTGGTCCAGTCCAGGCATAAGACAGCGTGGCTGTTCCACTGGCGGTCAAATTGATCGATCCCGTAGATGCACCATAACATCCAACGTTTGTTGAAGATGCTATTGTTGCTGTGGGGTTCGCATTTACTGTAATAGAAACAGTATTGGAGTATTGAACCGAACTGGCGGCATCGGTTACTTTTCTGCGGTAATCGGTGCTTGAGGTCAATCCAGAAGAGAACGAATAAGTGGCAGATGTAGCACCGCTTATGTCAGTCCAAGATGATCCACCAGCAGAAGTTGACTGCCATTGATAGCTCAATGTACCCGTTCCACCTGAAGCAGCTACACTGGATGTGAAACTAGAAGGCGTCGCTCCAGAACAAATGGTTTGGTTGCTAGCTACAGTTCCACCTGACAAAGATGAAGTCACGGTTATGGCTGATGTAGCTGTTCCGGTACAACCGTTGGCATCGGTGCCAGTTACGGTATAAGTAGTCGTGCTGGAAGGAGTCGCTGTTACAGATGAACCTGTTGTAGCTGACAAGCCAGTAGCCGGAGACCAAGAATAGGTTGATGCACCCGAAGCAGTCAAGGATTGAGAGTTGCCTTGCACAATGGTTGCGCTTGTTGGAGAAACAGAAACAGTCGGGTTGGAATAAACAGAGACTGAAACAGTCGCCGTACAACTGTGGTTATCAGTGTATATGATGTAAGCCGTTCCCGCTGAAACCCCCGTTACGGTCTCATTGACCGTACTAGAACCCGAAACGGTCGCAATACCCGTCAATGCGGAAACCCATGCATTGCTAGCTGCTGGAGTGCCTGTTGCGGTCAAGGACGTTGTACCTGTTCCACAAATACTAGAGGTGCCCGAAACCGTTGGTTCCGAATAAACATTCATGGTAACAGTAGCCGTACAACCATTGTTATCTGTATAGGTAATAACAGAAGTACCAGCTGACACACCGGTTACAACGCCACTAGAATTAATGGTCGCAACTGCCGTGCTGGCGGAAACCCATGGATTGCTTGTGGCTGGTGTTCCCGAACCAAAAATCATGCTCGTGGAAGTTCCACAAATTCCCGTAGTTCCTGTAATGGATGGACTGTTATTAACGGTAACGGTTTGAGACGTTGAACAACCATTATTATCCGTATATGTAATTGAACTTGTTCCGGCTGAAACCCCAGTAACGAGGCCACTAGAATTTACTGTTGCAACCGATGTGGCAGACGAAACCCAAGGATTGCTTGTGGCCGCCGTGCCAGAACCTGTCAAAGCAGAAGTTCCGGTACCACAAATGCTGAATGTCCCAGTTATTGTAGGCAGGGCATTGACCACAACCGTTTCAGTTGCCGTACAACCGTTGTTGTCGGTGTAGGTAACAACCGAGCTACCAGCAGAAACGCCGGTTACAACACCACTTGAATTCACAGTTGCGACTCCTGTGCTAGCAGAGACCCAAGGGTTGCTGCTGGCAGCCGTACCCGAACCGGTTAAGGTGGTAGTACTACCCACACAAACAGATGTTGTACCCGTAATGGTTACTGCAGCCGGATCAGTCAAGGTAACCACCTTGGTCGAAACCTTACCCGATGCTGATTTTACGTAGAAGGTATAAGTACCTGCTGACAATCCAGTGAATACGGAATCATTCCCATAGGTTGTTCCATCTTTACTCCATGTGAACGGACGAGGTGCGTCATAACCCGAGATTTTCACGGAGCCGTCCGAGCCACCATTGCAGGTAGGGTTTGTTGCTGTAACAACAGTTACCGTTGGTGCGCCGCCTTCAACTATTGTCACAACTCCCGTATCCAACAAATTGGTGTAGATATACGCAGAAGCCGTATTAGTCAGAGAACCCGTAGCTGAGGCAGTAGCAAATACACGAATTTTCAGAGTTTTGGAGCTCCCAGCTGGCACAACCAATGAAATTTCACCTGAGGTAGCATCTGTAACACCACCAACAAAGTTGAGAGTTCCTGTCGCCCCTGCAGCAGGAACACTTGATAGTTTGGACAAAGTATAATCAGTTCCAGCAGCCAAACGAACATATTCAAAGCCAGTCGGCAGCACGTCGACAATTTTATCAATGCTTACACTTGCACTCGAAGAAGAATTCGCAATGGTAATGGTATAAGTTAATGTATCAACACCAGGGGAATATTTAATCTTATCACAGGATTTGGATACTGAAATGGTATTGGCATTGGCACTTACAACTATGGGCTTACCCGTGGCCTTACTCCAAGAAGAATCAGCCACCAAACCTTTTAAGTTAGTCCCACCTTGCTGGTTCATACTAAAGGGCACCAACAAAGTAGAATCTCCATATCCAACAATTCGCCATTTAAAAATCTGGCGTACCGCATAGTTTGTACTACCCGATGCCTTAAACGTAGGGTTGAAGTACAACTTATCTTTATCGCCAGCAGTCAAACCTAGTCCGGATGCACAACTGTCAACTTCGACAGAAATCAACTCCAACAAATCACCCTTGAACGTGTACAACGTTGAAGGAGAACAGAACAAATGGTTTCCAGAGCTGAAGCCCTGATAAGCAAACGTTACGCGATCTGTCACTATCGAGCCAATAACGTCAAGTTTTTGAACTGTACTTGATATAGAACCTGCTGATGCCGCCGTAATGACACCTTCAACATCAAGGGGCATTCGATAATACTGCGTATTGGCACCATTGTTTGCTTTGAATCGAATTTTTACAGCCTTGCCCTTGTCAGCGCAGTTAGCATGGACATAAAAATATACCACTTTGCTTTGGCCAGCTACCAATTTACCAATAACTGCCGTTGCATTTGCAGGTCCTCGAACCACCCAACCAGAAGGCATGGAGTCCAAGGTCAAGGTTCCAACATCAATGGTCGTTGACCCCGAATTTGTCGCTTTTACCGTGACAAAATTTGCCGTTGGCGCAGCCACGCCACAACTGTTAGCATCCACATAGAATAGAGGCCCACTTGTTGTAGAAAAACTCAAATTTGAGCTGATCTGCGCATTCAGCAGTTGGGTAGATAACGCACCAATCATTGCGATTAGGAGCGCTGTAAGTTTTGAGAATTTATTCTGCATACTTTTTAAGTTCAATTTCATTAAGCCTAGCGATATTCCCACTAGACACATCTTTCGAATGTTCAAAAGTACAACCATACGTCCTCATAACATAGTTATAAAACCTAACATTCTATAACATTTTGTTTAAGCTACCAACCTTTCGAAACCAAGCGTCAGGTCAGGGTCATTTGAAGAATTAACTTTTGCAATTCACGCCATATTGTTACATTTATAGACATTCTTTTGTCAATATTTTTAACAATGGTATTCCACATTCATTCTTACTTCAGTTTGCGGTATGGACTCCTGGCTCCTGAAGACATCATGGCTTGGGCAGGGCGCGAGCGAATGAGTTTGGTATTGGGGGATATTAACAATGCGAGCGCCGCCTGCAACTGGCTGAAAGCGGCGCGAGAGCAAAGCGAAGCGCGCGCCCATGTAGGCGTTCACATCAAGAACGGGCCGCAAGACCTGTACCTGCTCATCAGCCGCAGCCAGGAAGGGTTTGCGGCCATCAACCGTTTTGTCAGCGATTGTCTCTTGCGAGAGAAGCCCTTTCCTGTTCATCCGCCGAGACTCAAAGACTGTGACGCCTTGGTTTTCTTCAAAGACTGGCACAAACAAGACCCCGGCTCCTTGCCCATGCACGCCTGGGTCGCCGTCAGGGCCGAAGACCTGCCCCGATTGCGCCTATCGCCTTGGAAACGGGAGTCGGAACGGCTCTTGGCCTACAAGCGCATGAGTTTGTGGAGCCCCGAAGATGCCGAAACCCACCATGCGCTGCGCTGCATCGACGCCAACTGCCTGCACTCTACCCTTCCCGAGGTCAACAAGGCAGGGCCGCACGATTTTTTCCAACGCCAAGCCGACGCCCTGAAACCTTTCGAAGAAGCTCCAGAACTGGTGCGCAATGCCGAGCGGCTGCTAGAAGGAGGCGATTGGCAGTTCGACTGGAAGGAAGCACAGAACAGAAAGACCTACAGCGGAGACCCTGACGAAGACTACCGCATGATGAGCGAGCTGGCCCAAGAGGGCTTGAAATACCGTTATCCGCGGTTCACCTACGCCACCACCCAGCGCTTGGAAAAGGAAATGAAGGCCATTTACGAATTGGGCTTCACCGCCTATTTCCTGATCAACTGGGACATTTGCCGCTATGCCAGGCAGGAAGGCTTCTTTTATGTGGGCCGAGGCTCGGGCGCCAATTCCATGGTGGCCTATTGCCTGCGCATCACCGATGTAGACCCCATCGAGCTCGACTTGTACTTCGAGCGCTTCATCAACCCCTTTCGCAGCAGCCCGCCCGACTTTGACTTGGACTTCTCTTGGCAAGACCGGGACCAGGTGACCTCCTATATACTTCAGAAATACGAACAAGAGCACGCCGCCTTGCTGGGCACCTACAACACCTTTCAAACGAATGCGGTCATTCGCGAATTGGGCAAGGTGTACGGCCTACCCAAACACGAGATCGAACACTTGCTGAACAAACCCAGCTACTACAGCCCTTCTACCTTTGAAGAATACAGCGCCCCCAGCCCCGGCGATATTTACAGCCAACCGGGCATGGGCAAGCGGGTGCGCAGCCGCAAACTGGGACGCGGAAGCGAAACCCCAAACGAGCAGAACAAAAAGCACCTCTACAGCCAACTCATGCGGCAGGCCCAGCGCATTCACAACTTGCCCAACTACCGCAGCTTGCACGTGGGGGGCATACTGATCAGCCACAAAACCCTCTACCATTTCTCCCCGCTCGAAATGCCGCCCAAGGGCTTCCCATCGGTGCAGTTCAGCATGCTGGAGGCCGAAGATTTGGGACTGGCCAAATTTGACATTCTCTCCCAACGCGGGCTAGGGCACATCAAAGACACGGTGAAAATCATTGCCGAAAACCGAGGCGAAACCGTCGATCCTCACCGAACTCGGGAGTTCAAACAGGACCCCCGCATCGCCCGCATGCTCAAAGGCGGGCACACCATGGGCTGCTTTTATGTAGAAAGCCCTGCCATGCGCCAGCTGCTGCGCAAGCTGGCCTGCGACGACTACCCTACTTTGGTGGCTGCCAGTAGCGTCATTCGGCCTGGGGTCGCCCAAAGCGGCATGATGCGCAGTTTCATTGAACGGCACGTTCAACCCGACAAGCGAAAGGAAGCCCATCCCGTTTTGCACGCCATCATGCCCGAAACCTATGGCATCATGGTCTACCAAGAAGACGTGATTCGGGTGGCTCACGAATTTGCGGGCTTGGGGCTAGCCGAAAGCGATGTACTGCGCCGAGGCATGAGCGGCAAGTTCAGAAGCAAAGACGAGCTCAAGCAAGTCAAAGACCGCTTTTTCGAGTTGGCCCAGGCCAAGGGGCAACCCACCGCTCTGATTCAATCGGTCTGGCAGCAAATTGAAAGCTTTGCGGGCTACAGTTTTGCCAAGGGACACAGCGCCAGTTATGCGGTTGAAAGCTACCAAAGCCTGTACCTCAAGGCCTACTACCCTTTGGAGTTCTACACGGCGGTCATCAACAACTTCGGCGGCTTTTACCGCACTGAATTCTATGTGCACGCCGCCCGCATGTGCGGAGCCCAAGTCGAAGCCCCTTGCTTGAACAACAGCCGCTGGCTGACTCACCTGGAGGGACAAACGCTGTGGTTGGGATTGGGACTGGTTCAGGGCTTGGAACAGAAGTTGGCGGAGAGGCTGTTGCGCGAGCGAAGCGAGCGCGGCCCTTATTGTGGCCTGCTCGACTTCAAGGAGCGCTGCAACCCAGGGCTGGAGCAAAGCAAAGTCCTCATACGCTTAGGCGCCCTTCGCTTTACCCAGAAATCGCGCAAAGCCTTGCTTTGGGAGGCGCATAGCCTGATGGGGCAAGCACTCAAAACAACCATCGGCGTTCAACCCCTGTTTCAACGGGAAGAGAAAGCCTATACCCTCCCTAGCTTGGAAGACAGCCCGCTCGAACTGGCCTATGACGAAAAGGAATTGCTGGGCTTTTCCTTGAGTTCGCCTTTTTTATGGGTGAAGGAAGATGGCCCGCGCAGCCACATTCGGGCCCGGCACTTTGCCCAGGTACACGGCAAGCGCGTGGCCATCGATGGGTATTTGGTGACGGTTAAACCCACCCGCACCCAGAATGGGCAAGAGATGAATTTTGGCACCTGGATCGATGCCGAAGGGCAGTTTTTCGACAGCGTACACTTTCCCCCATCGCTCCGGGCATACCCCTTCAAGGGCCGAAGCGTGTACCGCCTAGAAGGCCGGGTTACCGAAGATTTCGGGGTGTACAGTTTGGAAGTAGAGCGCATGCAGAAAGCAGAGCCGCTCCCCGACCCTCGCTACAGCGATTAGTGGTGATGACCGCCGGGGCCGTGAACGTGACCGTGGTCCAATTCTTCAGCCGTGGCTTCGCGCACTTCCAAAATCTCTCCTTTGAAATGCAACTCTTCGCCGGCCAAAGGGTGGTTAAAGTCCATCTTCACGGTTTCGGTTCCAATTTCAAGCACGCGGCCATCCATCGGGTTGCCATCCTGATCCTGCATCGGCAAAGTGGCACCAACAGACAAGATATCAGCAGGCACATCGGGCCCTTCAAAAATGTTCAAAGGAAGATCCACGACGAAGTTGGGATTGCTCTCACCGTAGGCATTTTCAGCCGACAAGGCAAAGGCAAATTTGTCGCCTACTTTCATGCCATCCAACTGAGCATCAAAGGCCTCAAGGGTTTGACCAATGCCGTGAATGAACAACAGCGGGTTCTCAGCGTCAGCTTCATCGGCCAACTCGCCATTGCTCAACAACAGCGTATACGAAAGGCTCACCACGCGATTGGCGGCCACAGTCAATTGATTGCTCATGGGTTCAAAGAACTTACATAGTTCGCAAAGCCCCTTCTTCCTGTGCCTAAATCAAGCGTTTTGTGCATAAAATGGGCAGAGCCCCGCGCCCCGTGATTGTAGATTCGCTACACCCATGGATCTTTTCGATGCCCAACAGCGCATGCAAGCCCTGAGCCAAGCGCTCAACGAGCACAATTACCGCTATTATGTATTGGACGAACCCAGTATTTCTGACCGGGAATTCGATGCCCTATTGGCTGAATTGGCCGAATTGGAAAAGGCGTATCCGCAGTGGGTGAGCCCCAACAGCCCCACCCAAAAGGTGGGAGGCCAAGCCTTGGATGGGTTCCAAACTGTCCTGCACAAACGACCCATGATGTCGCTTGGGAACACCTATTCCTATGAAGACTTGGACGAATTTGACCAGCGCATTCGAAAGGCTAAGGGCTTGGAAGACATCGAGTACAACTGCGAACTCAAAATCGACGGATTGGCCATAGCGCTGCATTACCAAAACGGCCAACTCGCTCAAGCCCTGACTCGAGGAGATGGCAGCCAAGGCGATGATGTGACCGAAAATGCCAGAACATTGCGTAGCCTTCAAACCCAACTAAGCGGCAACTACCCCGAAGAATTTGAGATAAGAGGCGAAATCTTCATGCACCGAAAGGGCTTTGAGAAACTCAATGCTCAAAGGGCTGAATCGGGAGAAAACCTCTACGCCAATCCCCGAAATGTCGCCTCGGGATCGCTCAAATTGAAAGACCCGAAGGAAGTGGCCAAGCGGCCCTTGGATATCGTGTTGTATCAGGTATTGGAAGACCAAAATCGCTTCAAAAAGCACTCAGAGAGTTTGGAAGCAGCCGCTTCATGGGGCCTAAAAACCGCCAAAGAGAGCCGCGTTTGCCATGGTCTATCGGAAGTCAAAGCTTACCTGGATCATTGGAATCAAGCCCGCAAGAACCTGGGTTACGACACCGACGGCGTGGTCATCAAAGTGAATGACAAGGCTCTGCAAGCAGAGTTGGGTTTCACCGCTAAGGTTCCCCGTTGGGCCATCGCTTACAAATTTGAAACCGAAGCCGCCCATACGCGGTTGTTGGGCATCAGCTACCAAGTGGGCCGAACCGGTGCCATTACGCCAGTAGCCGAATTGGATCCTGTCTCTTTGTTGGGAACCACTGTCAAGCGAGCCAGCTTGCACAACGCCAATGAAATCGAACGATTGGATGTGCGCGTGGGCGACTGGGTTTTTGTCGAAAAAGGCGGAGAAATCATTCCCAAAATCGTGGGCGTTGACCTTAGCAAACGTGGCCCCGAAAGCCAGCCTCATCTCTACATACACGAATGTCCAGAATGCGGCACGGGTCTAATCAGAAATGAAGGGGAAGCCCAGCATTACTGCCCCAATGCCCTGGCTTGCCCTCCCCAAATGGCTGGACGCATTGAACACTTTGTCAGCCGCAAAGCCATGGACATTCAAAGCATCGGCGCTGAAATGGCCGAAGACTTGGTACAAACCGGTTGGATAAAAAATCCGGCCGATTTGTATACCCTATCGTTCGAGCAACTCATGAGTATGGAGCGCATGGGTGAAAAAAGCGCCCAAAACATCTTGGATGGTATTGCCGCTTCCAAAACTCAGCCTTTTGAGCGGCTTTTGTTCGGCTGGGGCATACGCTATGTGGGAGAAACGGTAGCCAAAAAACTAGCCGCCCATTTTGGCAGTTTGCAAACCCTCATGCAGGCCGATTTTGACCAACTTATAGAGGTAGATGAAATCGGCGAACGCATTGCCGAAGCGGTCATCGCTCACTTTTCCCAAGAGCGAAACCGAGATATCGCCCAGCGATTCGAAGAATTGGGACTGCAAACCCAGACCCTGAAAAAAGAAAAACAGTCTGACGCACTGGCCGGAAAAACCTTTGTCATTTCCGGGGTCTTTGCCAAGCACAGCCGAGACGAAATCAAAGAGATCATCGAAGCCAATGGCGGAAAAGTAGCCTCGGGAGTCAGCGCCAAAACCAGCTATTTGGTAGCCGGTGACGGCATGGGGCCCTCTAAATTGGAAAAAGCTGAGAAACTCGGCGTTACTTTGCTAAGCGAAGACGAATTCTTGGCATTATTGGACACCTAGGCATGGCAAATCAAAGCATCAACGATCGCATAGCACTGGCTCTGATCAAGAGAAAGTCAGCCCGTTATCCGCAGGCGAGATTTGTACCCAATTACGCCCAAGCCAAACGCGTTTTGATGGCTTATCCCAGCAGCGTTTCAGCCTCAGAACTGCAAGACATTGAACGATTTTCCCTGGATTTGGAAAGCGATCGAATCAAAGTCGTGCATGCCATTTATTTCAACACCAAAGACAAAAATCAACTGCCCTTGGTGTCCAAACCCAACCGGCACCATTGGGGCCGCTGGGACTTTGATCGCTTTTATTTCCCCTTGAGCGAAGAATTGATTCACCTGCTGCGCGGAGACACCTTTGATTTGTTCATTTCGGCTGACATGGGCGACTCCTTGCCCATCGCCGCTATGGGAGCTACGGTCAATGCCGCTTGTAAAATCGGGCACTACCACAAATCGTACGAGGGATTCTACAACATCCTGATTCGCGACTCGGCCTCAACGAACCTCAATCAGTACCTTCGCGATGTCAAATTGCACATCAAGAATTTAGGATGAAAGAACTCATAGGAACCGGCACAGCCTTGATCACCCCCTTCCGCGCCGACGGAACGGTAGATTTTGAAGCCCTGGGCCGAATTGTGGAACAGCAAATTCAAGGCGGAACCGACTATCTGGTTGTATTGGGCACTACGGGCGAAAGCGCCACCCTATCTTCCAGCGAGAAATCAGAGGTCATCGCTTGCATCAAAGAAGCCAATGCCGGTCGTTTGCCCCTGGTTTTGGGCATGGGTGGCAACAATACAGCCGCATTGACCGATTCGATCTCCCAGCAAGACATCAGCGGATTCACCGCCCTTTTGAGCGTTAGTCCTTACTACAACAAGCCCAATCAAAAAGGCATTTTGCGCCACTACACGGCTGTGGCCAACGCCAGTAAACTGCCCGTCATCTTGTACAATGTTCCCGGTAGAACCGGCGCCAGTGTTTCGGCCGCTGTTCAACTCAAAATGGCCGAACACCCCAATGTTGTGGCCACCAAAGAGGCTTCTGGGAACATGGATTTGATCATGAACATCTTGCGCGACAAACCCGATGATTTTTTGGTCATCAGTGGTGACGACGCCTTGACCTTCCCCATGATGGCATTGGGCGCGAGCGGAGTCATTTCAGTGGTCAACCACGCCATTCCCCAGATTTATTCCGGAATGGTTCGCGCCGCTTTGAACGGAGATTGGACGCAGGCACGCGAATTGCACTACCAATCTTTGGCCCTTTCAAATGCCATTTTTGAAGATGGTAGCCCCGGAGGCATCAAAACCGTCTTGAACGAAATGGGATTGTGCGGCACGACCGTTCGCCCACCCTTGTACGATGTGAATCCTGCTTTGGATCAACGCCTGCGCCAAATGGCCCAACAATTTTAATCCATGAACCCCAATCTTGACCCCAACAAAGCCCCCTTGAATGCCGGCGAACGCGAACTGGAAAAGGTTCTGCGCCCCGCTGACTTCAGCGACTTCACGGGCCAAGATCACATATTGGAGAACCTCAAGGTGTTCGTT
Organism: Bacteroidota bacterium; assembly: GCA_027621365.1. Classification (GTDB taxonomy): domain Bacteria; phylum Bacteroidota; class Bacteroidia; order NS11-12g; family UBA955; genus JALRLA01. The sequence goes on from JAQCBH010000004.1 coordinate 35,527, forward strand.
CAAGCCGCCAAACAACGCGGCGAAGCCTTGGACCACATCTTGCTGCACGGCCCTCCAGGCTTGGGCAAAACGACCTTGAGCCATATTGTGGCCAACGAAATGGGTTCTTCCATGAAAATCACTAGCGGCCCCGTATTGGAAAAACCGGGTGATTTGGCCGGCCTTTTGACCAACCTGAGCGAGGGTGATGTGTTGTTCATCGACGAAATTCACCGCCTAAGCCCAGTCGTAGAAGAATACTTGTACTCGGCCATGGAAGATTACCGCATCGACATCATGATCGATACCGGGCCGAATGCGCGCAGCGTGCAAATCAACCTTTCTCCCTTCACCTTGGTAGGCGCTACGACCCGAAGCGGTCTGTTGACGGCTCCATTGAGGGCACGTTTCGGCATCAATTGCCGATTGGAATACTACAAGGCCGATACCCTACAGGGCATCATTTCCCGCAGTGCTGGGATCTTGCAAGCGCCCATTGACGAAAATGCAGCCTTTGAAATTGCCCGCCGAAGCCGAGGCACGCCGCGTATCGCCAATGCCTTGTTGCGCCGTGTTCGCGACTTTGCCCAAATCAAAGGCGATGGCCGTATCACCTTGGACATTGCCCAGTTTGGCCTCAAAGCACTGAATGTCGACGCAAATGGATTGGACGAAATGGACAACCGCATTTTGTTGACCATCATTGAGAAATTCAAGGGAGGCCCCGTCGGATTGAACACCATAGCCACAGCGGTAGGTGAAGATGCAGGCACCATTGAAGAGGTTTATGAGCCCTTCTTGATTCAGGAAGGATACATTCAGCGCACAGCCCGCGGCCGCGAAGCTACCCAAGCGGCCTTCAACCATTTGGGCAAGATGTCTCACAAGCCCCAAGGCGGCTTATTTTAAACGCCCATGACGCCTGAAGCGCTTGCCAAGGCCATCAGAGCAAAAGCCCTTGAGCTGGGTTTTTTGGATTGCCGTTTTTCTCAAGCCCGAGCCCTAAGTGAGGAATCGGAGCACTTTCAAGCCTATCTCGACGCAGATTACCACGGCAGCATGGGTTACCTGGAACGAAACGTAGAAAAACGACTGGATCCACGTGAATTGGTGCCCGGTTGCCAATCCGTCATCAGTTTGGCCTACAACTATTTCCCCTCTACCGAACAAGAGGAGGGCAGCCCCAAAATTGCCAAATACGCCTATGGGGAAGACTACCACCGGGTGGTCAAAGATCAGGCCTATCTCCTATTTGATTTCATTCGACAATGCGACCCCCAAAGCCAAGGCCGGGTATTTGTCGACAGCGCACCGGTCATGGAACGGCAGTGGGCCGCCCTGTCTGGCTTGGGTTGGATCGGAAAAAACAGTTTGCTGCTGAGAAAAGGCGAAGGTTCCTACTTCTTTTTGGCTGAAATACTGTGCAGCACCGTTGTAGCCGCCGATGCTCCAACGACCGACCACTGCGGCACTTGCACGGCCTGCATTGACGCCTGCCCAACCCAGGCCATTGTACAGCCCGGAGTCATCGACAGCCGTTCCTGCATCAGTTACCTGAGCATCGAACAAAAGGAAAACTTGAGCCCCGAACAAGAACGAATGTTGAACGGCTGGGCTTTTGGTTGCGATGTATGCCAAGACGTTTGTCCTTGGAACCGCTTCGCCACCGCCCATCAAGAGCCACGATTTGAACCCGTCGGTCACTGGGTAAACTGGACCAAAGAAGACTGGAATCGCCTGACCCCGAACTCGTGGAGCGAGCACTTCGGTCATAGCCCCATTACGCGAACGGGCTTTGACAAATTTCAGCTACAGGTTCAGGCTTCGCTCTCGGTCGATTCAGACTCTGAGAGCACAGGCAAAGACACATAGAAAATCGTACCCTGACCCAGTTCCGATCGGAACCAAATTTCTCCACCAAACTGCTCAATCATCTTCTTGGACATGGCCAAACCCAAGCCCATGCCGCTGTTTTTTGTGCTGAAATTCGGCGAGAAAATCTTGCTTCTCAAGTCTTCGGCAATGCCCTTTCCGTTGTCGGTAATGCGAACTTGAACCCTAGCTTCTTCAGCCTGCAGTTCTACCCGAATGTGGCCCATTCGATCTTCCGGAATCGACTGTATCGCATTTTTAATCAAGTTGTTAAATACCCGACCCAGCTGTTGCTGATCCACCCAAACCCAACAGGGAATGCGCGGCGGATTCCACTCCAGCGGCGAGGCATGTTCCTTGCCCATCAGGGCCACCGCACTCGAGAGCACTTCAACCAAATCATGGCGCGCCATCACCGGGTCAGGCATTTTCGCAAAAGAGGAAAATTCTTCGGCCATATTGCTCAGAGCGTCAATCTGCTGGATCAATAGCTCGGAGGTTCGCTGAAACTTCTCAACCAAATTCTCATCGCCCCGGCGAATGGCTTGTTGCAAGTGCTGCAATGACAATCGCATCGGTGTCAGCGGATTCTTAATTTCATGAGCCACCTGCTTGGCCATTTCTCTCCAAGCACCTTGACGTTCGCTTTCGGCCAACTGATTCAAACTGGCCTCCAATTGCTCCACCATGGTGTTATACGCGGCCACCAATAGCCCAATCTCGTCTTTCTTTTCCCAGCTCAATCGCTGATGACTGCTACCCAAATGCAGGGCTCCCATTTGATCGCGAATCCAATTCAGGGGATGAGAAATGCGAAGGGCCAAGGCATTCGCTACAAATGCGGCCAGCGCAAAGACCAAGGCGAACAAATTGATCAGGGTCGAGCCGTATTCACTCAATTCGCGGTACAAATCGCTTCGGTTTGAGAAGTAGGGCAAATTCAAGTAGCCCACCGTATTCAGATCGTTATCGAGCAAGGCGGTGTAGGCTGAGATGTATTCCAATTCACCCAAATACTCAGTCTTGATGCAAGCCGAAATGCGGTCTTGCTGAAATTCTCTGTATGCCTCTGGGTTCATCAAACGACCGTGGTGGTAATCGCGAAACAGGCTTTCATTGCTGGATACCAAGAGGCGACCCTTGGTATCGTACAAGTTGATATCGGTATTGTAATACTCGCTCAGCTCGTCGAGTATGCCGGTTTCATAGCGCCCAAACAAGGCGTTCAAGTTGGCTTGTCGCTGCAGCGTAGTGGAAATCTCCGCAGCTTGTTCCGATAGGAACTCGCGCTGACGCCGTTCGTAATTTGTACTGGAGAAGTTGATGGTAATGAACAAGACCACCATGAAGATCCCAAACACCAGCCAAGTCACGGACATTCTCAAGCGACTGGACAAGAAAAATTCTCGCTCCTCCTCACCTGATTCCTGCTCCCACAATTCGCTGGTCAACCAACGCGAGTAACGGGGCTTCCAAAAGCGCATCCAAGCTTCGACGGCATACTTCCCAATCAACACCAAGAATCCAAACAAGGCAATCAGGGTAAAGCTGGTCAAGTTCTCAATGCTGCGATCTTGGGGCTTGCTCAGTACCGTCGCGTTGCCGTTCTCATCGAGCCACACCAAATGGCGGTACCCCGGCATTTCCTTCCAAAATCCCGACCGCTCTTTTTGCGAAATTCGGTACTCGCCGGCATGGCCTATTTTCGACGAATCCAACAAAACCAAGGGCTGTTTTAAGCCCGAAAACAGGGCTATGGGGTATCGAAAACTGCCTTCTTGGTGGCTAAGCCTTCCCTGTACGTATCGAGCTGAACTGTATCCGTAATCGGCAATTTGTTGTTTGAGAACACTGGGCCTCAGTGCTTCAGTCAATCGTCCATTCGAATTGGAGGTTTGAGGTGACAAGAGAAGATACACTGTGCCCAAATTTTCTTGACCATCTCGAACCTCAAATCGACCCAAATAGGACCCGTACAAACTTTTGGATTCCAGTCGCTTGAACTTCTCCCCAATGGTTTTCGATTCGGGTGAATGGAAAAGCGTTCTCAAGGTAGCCTCGTCAAAGACCGAAACCCCTTGCCTGTCGACGCCATTGGGATCAAAATCGTAAATGCTCAGTTGGAATTTTTGCTCGGTACCGGGCAAATAAATCTGACGAATGCGCTGTTCAAATTCACTTTTGGAACCGGTATTGTAGCGGAAGTAATTCAACAATCCAGGATCGCTTGGAAAGGATCGCTGAACATTCAACAACTCTAACACGGGAACATCATGCTCGGCCAAACTCATTTCGCAGATCAGTTCATACTGCACGCGCTCTTCTTTGAGTTTGTTCTCCAAATTCAAGTGCAACCCGATCACCAAACAAGGCACCACGATGCGCAAGGCCGCAAATCCATTTTCACGCTGACCCGACCAAGCCAACTCCAACAAGCCCCAACCCAATACCAGGAGTTCTCCCAAGGCGTACAAGCGCCAAGAGGTACCCGTGAGAAGCACGAATACGGCCGGCACGATCAGGGTGAAAACCGCTATCAAAATGGCTTCTTTTTGATGAGTTATCAAGGAAACCAGGAGGCGAAGTAGCCAGTGCAACGCCATGAATAAAACGGCCAAAGCAAGGAGTGCCGCCAAAGAAAGAGGCTCCAGCAAATGCAGCTTTTTCAGATCAAGCGAGAATAGACCCCTTTGAACCAAAGTCGAAGCCATACTCAAAACATAAGCCGTCGAAAACAAAACCAGCCCTAGCAGAATAAAGGCCAACACACGGCGAATGCCCGCGCGACCCCAGCTTCGAACTTGGCCAGTTAAAATTCTCAGTGTGTCGATCAGAAGTAGCCCTTCTAAGGCATGAACGAAAAGCAACCCCAAACTGGCATCGAAGCGATTGGCTTTGAAAAACTCAAAGGCAAACAAAGCCGAATGATTCAGGTTGGGCAGAATGGTACCATTTCGAAACGAATATTCAACTGTGGCAAACAAGAACAAGGCCAACAACCTACCGGCCATGCCTCCTCGCCAACCTTGAAACAAGTTGAAGGTTCCAAATCCCAATAAAGCTAGCCCCAGAATGAAAATCAAATCCCAATAAATTGGCGCACGGAATTCCACAATTTTCAAATAGAAAAAGGGCACCCCAGCCACTGAAATAGGCAGACTTCCTTGCTCAGGGTTGGCCACTATATCGTAGCGTTCGGCATTCCGGCCTTTGCTCTGCAAACTATCTAACTCTTGGGTGGATCGAATCAAGGGCAAGGCAAAGACCGTCGTTTGACGCTGGCTCACCTTCTGCCAACACAAGACATACAGGTCACCGTGCTTTTGGAGTTCCACCAGATCTGATCCTTGAGCGTTGATGCTCACCGAATATTCGTGGGTCGTCCAATACCTAGGTCCCGACTGATCAAAAACGAACATGTCCAATCCCAGTTCTCCCAAACCTTCCGATTGTATGTCTGATTCGGAGTTGGCCCCATCAAAAGAAAGGGGGATATCGCTCAAAGAATCCAGCTTGCTTTGAACCTCCTCGATGGACAGCAACATTTGCTCGGCTTTAGCCTGCAAGGCTTCTTCCGCGCCCAAGTTGTGCTGTCTGAGCAACACAAAATTGGAAACAGCCATGAGCACGAGCCCCAAGAGCACGTTCAACCAGGCCGATGAAGAAAACCTCAACCGCATTCCAGAGTTTTGTTCGCCATCAAATATCGTTGCACATAGCGTGCCACATCATCTTCAAGCGTCGAAAACGCCTGTATATAACCCGCCTTCACCAATCTCTGGGTATCGGCTTGAGTAAAGTATTGGTAATTGCCTCGAATGTCTTCGGGCATATCGATAAATCGAATATCGGCTTCACGCCCCATGGCCTGAAATACGGCCCTCGCAAGATCATAAAAGCTGCGAGCCTGGCCTGTACCCAAATTGTAGATGCCTGAATTTCGGCGATGTTCCATAGCCTGGACCAAGACCCTAAGCACGTCAAAAATGCTGACAAAGTCTCGCTCTTGTTGACCATCGGCGCATCCTTCTTTGTAGCTTTTGAATAGGCTGATGTAACCTTGACTAAGCACCTGATTGAATCCGTGAAACACAACGCTCGCCATGCGGCCTTTGTGGTATTCTCCGGGACCAAAGACGTTGAAAAACTTGAATCCGGCCCAATACGGTGGGCAATGTTCAGCCCTGACCTGATCCTGCACCCAGACATCAAACTTCTGCTTGCTTCTGCCATAGGGATTCATGGGCCTCAAAGCAGCTAGCCCTTCAGGCTGATCACCAAATCCTTGGCTTCCATCACCGTAGGTTGCTGCCGAAGATGCGTAAACCAGAGGAATGGAATGTTCCACACACAAATTCCAAACCGATTGGCTATAGCCCCAATTCAGAGACGCCAACACCGCTTCATCAAATTCATTGGTTTTTGTGCGGGCGCCCAGGTGAAACACAAATTGAACATCTCGACCATTCTGGGCCAGCCAGAAGACGAACTCAGAACGTTCAACTTGCTGTTTCAAGGGTAAATGCTCCCAATTGCGTCGTTTTTCACCCGAAGAAAAATCGTCAACCGCGACCAGTTCACCGTAACCCAAACGGGACAATTCGGCCAGCAAGGCCGAACCAATAAAACCAGCAGCACCTGTAACGACAATCATGCCTAGCAAACTTACTCCATTTTGGGGGTTATTATTGCAGAAGCATGAACTTAGACGCCCTTCAAAATGCCCCTCAAAGCTTGATGGATTCCGTCCAATTTCAAATTGAAAAAGACCTGTCCCTGATTGGATTTGAGTTTCAAAAAGCCCAATATCCGCATTTGGCCGCCATGTTACCCGAGCTCGTTTTGGCGGTTGAAAAGGCCCAACAAGAGCGCCCTGCCTTGCTCTTGAAAGCCGTTGTTCGGGTAGACTTGAGTCAATCGCAATGGCAGAAAGCCCGAAACATGAAGGGAGAGCTCGCAGAAAATCAGGCCAAAGCCATTTTGCTTCGCTGCTTTCAAAAGGTGTACAGCCGCAAGACGCGTGGGGCTCAATAGCAAACGCGACTAAATTTAAACCCAGAACGAGGACTGCAGCCGTTCGAGCAGTCGAAAGACGCGTGGGGCTCAATAGCAAACGCGACTAAATTTAAACCCAGAACGGGGACTGCAGCCGTTCGAGCAGTCGAAAGACGCGTGGGGCTCAATAGCAAACGCGAATAAATTTAAACCCGGAACGAAGACTGCAGCCGTTCGAGCAGCCGCAAGACTCGCGGGGCTCAGTAAACAGCAGGGAACACGCATACTCTGTAAATGTTGCATCGCTCCTCCCCAGAGAGTTCCTTATTTTCGCAAAACCGTCTACCCATTTCCAAGGCAAACTTGGAGCTGAAACCCAAGGCAATCCACCCCCTTTTGCACCTTCGGTTTTGCCCTTGTACAGTTCAGTACTTTAAGCGAATTTTGCCCACATGGAAATGAAAGACGTAGTTGCCGTTACTGGCATGCCTGGCTTGCACAAAATCATTGGTCAAAACAAAACCGGCTTGGTGTTGGAATCACTGGCAGACGGAAAGAAGTTCGCCTCTACCATTCGCCAGCGAGTGAGCATTTTGGCTGATATCGCCATCTACACCGAAGAGGGCGAAGCCAAGTTGGCACAAGTCTTTCAAAGCATTGAAGCCTTAGAGGCAGACGGCAAAACAGCTCCTGACCACAAAGCCGACAACGATGCATTTCGCGCTTACATGGCCTTGGCTCTCCCCGACTACGATCGCGAGCGAGTATACCCCAGCGACATGAAGAAATTGTTCGTGTGGTATCACCTGTTGAAAGGCAAAATGGATTTTGCGGCTAGCAGCGAAAGTGCAGAAGGAACAGAAGAAGATGCTGCCACTGCCCTGGCCAAGAAAACCAAGCAGAACGTCGTAAAAACAAGCAACACGGCGAAAAAATCTAGCGCCAAAACATCCAGCAAAGCCGCGGGCAAGAGCCAAACCAACGTTCCCCGCAAAATGAGCTAATCGTTCGCATGAACACTTGGCTTCCCAACCCTTGGAACATCGAAAGCAAAGACGATGTTCTTCCTTTTTTTCAAGATTTATTGGACCGCGAAATCAATAGCGCGGCTGATTACCAATCCTTGCTGGCCGACACTTCCGATTTGGAAAGTGCTCTGTCTGAAGACATGGCTTGGCGCTACATACGCATGACCTGCGATACGCAGAATGCCGACATCGAGAAGCGCTACTTGGATTTTGTTCAGAATATTCAGCCTCATTTGGCGGCTTACGAAGACCGCCTGAACCGCAAAATAGCCGAATCTTCTTGGGCGGAGTCCTTGACCGATTCGGCGCATCAAATCTATTTGCGCGGCATCAAAGGGGCCATCGAAATTTACCGAGAAGAGAACGTCGAGATACAAAGCCAATTGGCGACGCTAGCCCAAGAATACAGCAGCATTCAAGGGGCTATGAGTGTAGAGTTGGACGGCGAAACCCTCACCCTTCAGCAAGCCGGAAACTGGCTCATGCGCACCGATCGCGAGCAGCGTCAGAGAGCCTGGGAAGCCATGAGCAAGCGCCGCTTGGAAGACAGCGACAAACTCAACGCCATCTTTGACAAAATGGTCGCTCTACGCCATGAAATGGCACAAAACGCCGGCTTTGCCAACTACCGCGACTACATGTTCAAAGCCCTTGGGCGTTACGATTACAACCCTAGCGATTGTTTTGAATTCCATCAATCAGTCGAAGAGCATGTCGTTCCCCTGCACCGGGCCTTGATGCAAAAGCGCCAATCGCTCATGGGCCTTGACTCCCTCAAACCCTGGGATACGGCCGTTGATCCTGAGGGCAAACAACCCTTGAAACCCTTCAGCGGCGGCGATGAATTGCTGGCCAAAAGTTTGGAGATCTTGGGTCGTCTGAATCCGTATTTCCGAGCCTGTTTGGAAACCATGCAGCGCGAGAATCTGCTGGATTTGGACAGCCGCATTGGCAAAGCTCCCGGCGGATACAACTACCCCTTGGCTCGCACCAATATGCCCTTCATTTTCATGAATGCCAGCGGCAATTTGCGCGATGTAGAAACCTTGCTGCACGAAGCAGGCCATGCCATTCACAGTTTCAAAATGGCTCCCTTGGCGTTGAACGGCTTCAAAAACACCCCTTCAGAAGTAGCCGAGTTGGCTTCCATGAGCATGGAACTGATTTCCATGGGCGAATGGGATGCTTTTTTCTCTAGCACAGACGAACTCAACCGAGCCCAATTGGAACAAATTGAAGGGGTCATTGGCACCTTGCCTTGGATCGCCACGGTTGACTGTTTTCAGCACTGGATATACGAGAATCCTGGGCACAGCGCGGCCGAGCGAAGCGAGGCCTGGCTCCGCATCCAAAAACGATTCGGAACGGGACTTGTCGATTACACTGGCTACGAGGAAGCCCTCACCCATGCTTGGCACAAGCAATTGCACATATTTGAAGTGCCCTTCTATTACATCGAGTATGGCTTTGCCCAATTGGGCGCCATCGGGGTTTGGAAGAACCACTGCGAAGATGCAGCCAAAGCCATTCAGGACTACCAATCTTTCCTAGAATTGGGCTATACCCGTTCGATTTCCGAAATTTACCACAGCGCGGGTGTTTCGTTTGATTTTAGCTCTCAGAACATTCGACGCTTGATGGAATTCACACAAGCCCAATGGGATTTGAGGCAAAGCAAATAACGCGATACTCTCTGGCCATACTGGCCTTTGTTCTAGGACTAGTCGGCACTCACCTATTGGCCATTCACAGCCACTGCTGGGAAGGACTGAATCCCTACTGCTTGATTCGCTGGGATTCAGGCCTGTACTTGGACATCGCCAAAAATGGCCATACCCTGGTTCCCTGTCCCGATGATCCCAACAAATGGTGCGGAAATGCCGGCTGGGCACCCCTTTACCCCTATTTGGTTCGATGGTTTTCTTATCTGATTCCCGGCCATTCTTTGGAATGGAGCTCGGTCATCGTCGCTTGGTCCGGCCTGTTGGCGAGCTTCTTATTGGTGGCCCACATGCTCAAAGGCAAGAGCACCCAAACCCTGTTGTGGCATCTTGCCATTCTGCTCTTAGCACCTGGATCCATCTACTTCTATGCCGCATTCCCCCTTTCTTGGACCCTGTTTTTCACACTAGGTCTCTACCACGGGCTATCCACATTCAGCAGGACTTGGGTATGGGTCTCGGCCATAGCTCTGATGTGGATCTACAGCATCGGATTCGTCTTTCTCGGTCTTCTGTTCTTACTATGGACCTATTCCCACAGCATTGACGACCCAAGCCCCATAAAAAAATTGAGCGGACAAGCGCTCATTGCCGCAGCGATATCCTTTCTTGCTCTGTTGGGGTACGAATACGGGAGTACCGGTCATTGGAATGCCACATTTATGGTACAGGCCAAATACGGCCACACCCTGAATCAGCCCCTCAAATTCATGGGCATTCACGCCGAACGCCTGCTAAAAAGTTGGGGCGGAATTCAGAGATTCATCGAATTGCAGCATTTCGGAATTTGGATCTTCCTTCTATTGATAGCCGCGCAAAAGGGTCTATTTCAATCTCATAGCTTGATCAAATTCTCTGCTTTGGCCCTGCTATTGTTGTGGGCACTGCCCTACGGCGCTAGCCCCGATGTAGCCCTTTACCGGAATGCTGCTTTGGGAGCTCCCTTTTGGATGCTTCTGCTCAATCAACATTCATCGCGAGTTCGCTGGGCCTGGCTCCTGTACTTTGGGATTTGTTGGGGGCCCATGGCCGTGTTATTTTTCCAAAGTATTTTGATATGAGAATTTCCTTTCTGGCCTTGGGCATGATGTTGGCGACAACTCTGCAGGCCCAAAACCTGAACCTTGATAAGCACAGTGTCAAAGTTCCCAGAACCAGCCTTCCACAAGACCCTTTGCAAGGCCAAAACGAAGTCGACAGCTTGGCCCCCCGCACCTATCAAATTAAATTTGACTGGGGTTATGATTTTACCTCAACCGTGTATTACCAGCAACCCACCCGTGAAAGTGCTTTGTTGGATCGCTTGAAGCTAGAAGGCTGGAAAGAATACAATGAATCACCAGCCCACTTGAACATCCTGCTTCGCTTCACCGACTTTCAGATGTTGGGCACCCAAATTCAAACCCGTCAACAAGAGGTGAAAAACAAAGACGGTTCTAGCAGGACGTACAATTACTATTGGATTGAGTACAAATACCGCTTTGAAAGCCAATATTCGACTACCAATCAACACGGAGATGCTTTGAGTTCGGCTCGCTCCTTGGTTTCAGAGCGCATGGGCCGATTCAATAGTCAAGAATTCAACTCTCAAAGCGAGGCCTATCGCTGGCAACGCATGAACGATGACAACATCAAAGAGCGTCTGCTGCGAGAAAACGTCGACAACAGCATCTTGCAGTTGAACAACGAAATGAACCGTCGATGGGGATACATGCGCACCCGCGACGATTTGATCATGATGGGCAGTGATTCCCGCAAATGGGAAGGTCAAGCTGAATTTGACGGCTATGTACTCAATTGTGTCAGGGAAATCGAATCTTGGCCGAACTCAGCATGGGGTCCTCAAGATTTGGCTCAAATCGAATCGCACGTGCAGTATTTCGATTCCATCGTCAACGCCAATGATGGTGACGATAAATTCAGCCGCAAATTTCGCTATGCCTGCTTGTGGAACAATACCGCATTGTGCTTAGCCGCAGAACGCTGGGAAGATTGTGAGCGTTATGCTACAGCCATGGGCGAAACTGGATTTGACATGCGTGAAGGTGCTTATTTCACGAAACGAATCGCCGAGCTCAAGGAAGATCTCAGCAAAAACCCACCTCACGATTCCTTCCATTTCGATATCGACATCAAGGCCATTCGCCCCCCCTCTCAACCCGAATAACACGAAAAAAGGCGCTGCTCACGCAGCGCCTTTTTTTATGCTCAAACCAGCAACATTAAAGGTTGCCTCGAACGGCCTGCTCGCGCTCAATGCTTTCGAACAAGGCCTTGAAATTGCCCTTGCCAAAGCTCTTGGCACCCTTGCGCTGAATGATTTCGTAAAACAAGGTAGGACGATCTTCAACTGGTTTGGTGAAGATCTGAAGCAGGTAACCCTCTTCATCGCGATCAATCAAAATATTGAGCTCCTTTAAGGCCATCAATTCTTCATCGATTTCACCGACACGGTCCAATACATCGTCGTAGTAGTTATCGGGAACGTACAAGAACTCAACGCCCCGTCGACGCAATTCTGCTACGGTCTCAAGAATGTCGTATACCTCTAAGGCAATGTGCTGCACACCGGCACTTTGATAGAAATCCAAATACTCTTCAATTTGGGACTTCTTTTTTCCTTCAGCGGGCTCGTTGATCGGGAATTTCACATAGCCTGATCCATTGGAAACCACCTTGCTCATCAAAGCGCTGTATTCGGTCGAAATGTCCTTGTCATCGAAGGTCAACAGCAATTTGAAACCCATGACCTCTTCGTAGAAATTCACCCACTCGTTCATGCGACCCAACTCCACGTTTCCGACACAGTGGTCGACATGGCGAATGCCAACAGGCTTCACTTCCATAGCATTCTCAACGGCTTTGAATCCAGGTATAAACGCGCCCTTGTAGTTTTTGCGCTCCACAAACTTGTGAACAGTCTCTCCATAGGTATAGATGGCCGAAACAACCACTTCGCCAGACTCATCGGTCATGACAGTAGGCTCCATAAAGGAACGAGCGCCACGCTTGGTGGTTTCTTCCCACGCGCTGCGCGCATCATCCACCCACAAGCTCAAAAACTTCACACCGTCTCCGTGCTTTTGGTGATGGGCGGCAATGTCACTATCGGGCAACAAGGAGGTCGTCAATACCAAGCGAACTTTGTTTTGCTCCAAAACGTAGGAAGCGCGATCGCGTATCCCTGTTTCAGGACCTGCGTAGGCCACCAATTTATAGCCCCAGGCTACTTGGTAGTAATATGCGCTTTGCTTGGCGTTTCCAACGTAGAATTCAACATGATCGGTGCCATTTAAGGGCAAAAAATCAACAGCCGTAGCATTCGGCATGGTCTGAGTCTCCATAGAATGCAAAGATAAGAGGAAAATCGCCGCGACCTTATCCTAGTGAGGGTCCACGTCGAATGACACTCGCAACCCTCTGAATGCCTTTTGTTTGCTCATCTCTTCGGCCATGGCATTCAAGTAGTGCTTGATTTTGCTCGGTGAGTCTTGTTGCTTGTCAATTTTGACCAAAATCTGCTGTCGGAACAAGTTTTTGACCCGCGCTACATTGGGAACCTGTGGCCCCAAGATGCGATCGCCCAGCTGCTGCCGCAAATTCTCTGACAACCAAGCGGCTGCTTTGAATAATTGTTCGGGATCAGAACCTTGCAATTCCATTTGCACCAATCTCGCATACGGCGGATAACGAAATTCCTTGCGCTGTGGAAGTTCCAGATTTGACAAGCCCTCGTAGTCCTGTGTTTTCAGATGCTCCAAGACAGGGTGTTCGGGCTGAAAAGTTTGGATGTAGCATTTGCCCTCAGGCGCTCGACCCATCAACTGATGCAACCATTGATAGGCTCGCTCTGAAGACCGAAAATCAGGGCTCAAAAAGAGCGAATCAGCTTGCGGAACGGCAATCAAATCGACACGCTCGAGATCCAATCCGCGGGCCAACAGTTGAGTACCCACCAAAATATCGATCTCTCCCTGTTTGAATCGATTCAAGACCATCTGCACATCGCTGCGCTTTCTCAAAGAAGTCTGATCAAAGCGCTCGATCCTGGCCTCGGGGAAATGCAATTCCAATTCTTCAGCCATCTTCTCTGAACCCATTCCTTTCATTTGCAGAGAGGTGGAACCGCAAGCCGCACAGGCGTGTGGAATGCTCTGGGAATACCCGCAGTAGCCGCATTTCAACTGCTGAGAGCTCTTGTAATAGGTCAAGGAAATGTCGCAGTGATGGCACTGAACACTCGTGCCGCACAATTCGCATTGCACGTAGGGGACATAGCCTTTTCGGGGATGAAACACCAGGATGCCTTTTTGATTCTTCAAGGCTTCGGCCATGGCCTCTTGAAGAGGTTCAGACAAAAAACCATCGAAGCGATTCTGCTGCTTGAAAAGGGCCAAATTCAATACGGCCAGCTCTGCGCGTTTTTTGTAATCAAATCGGCTCTCTAACCTTACTCGAGTAAAGGCTCCTTCTTGAGCGGCATGAAGAGACTCAAAACTGGGAGTGGCGGAACCGAGAAGCAGTTGACTTCCGTGTTGCTGGGCCAGGGTAAAAGCGGCTTCCCGAGCATGGATGAGGGGACGCTTATCAAAGCCCTTGTAGGAGCCCTCATGCTCTTCATCCATGACGATCAAGCCCAGCGATTGAAATGGCGCAAAAAGGGCGGTACGCGTTCCCAGAACCACCGAAACCTCACCCGATAGAATCTGGGCATACAACTCGGTTCGCTCTTGGGCATGCACCCAGTGATGCCAGACCCCCACCGGCTCTTGCACCAAAGCGGCCAGCCGCTGAACCTGGTATTCGGTCAATGCCGCTTCCGGCATGAGAATCAACACTTGCTTGCCTTCTTCTCGAGCCTTGCGAATGCAGGCCGCATAGACCCAGGTTTTTCCTGAACCTGTGACCCCATCCAGGAGCACAGGAACCTGGTTTTCAAAGGCTCGCTCTATTTGGTTGTAGGCCTCTTTTTGAGGCTCAGACAACTCAAGCGGCCAAGCCTCAGACTCTACCGCTTTGAATCGATCCACCTTTCTGGATTCTATTCGAATCAGACCCTTTTTCTCAAGGCCCTTGGCGTGCGTTCGGTTCAATCCATGATCCTGGACCAAGTCCTTAATTCGGGCCTCTTTCCCAACAGCACTCAACAAGAGCATCATGAACTCGAATTGCTTGTATGTCCGTTTTTCCAACTGATCCAAGTGCTCCCCAGCAGCTTCAGACTCCCAAAGCTCATCGGCCACCGCCCATTCTTCAAACTTGGGTTTGTAGCTCTCACGCATGTCCTCGTGAAAGGCAATGACCCCTCTCAAATGCAAGGACTTGAGGTAGCGCATAACGCTTCGAATGCCCAAAGCCTCTTGCACATCCATTACAGTACGGGGCTGTGAGGCCTTCAGTAAATCCAAGACCTCCTGTTCACGTGGCTCTAACTCCAAGGTCCATTCTGGGTCGAATTCGGGATGCAAAACCAGTTGAGTTTGGCTCTGTACGCGAAACCCTGCGGGCATGGAGGCCGCCATCACATCTCCTAAGGAGCATAGGCTGTAGCGAGCCGTCCAATTCCAGAAATCCATTTGCTTGGGGGTTACAATGGGGGCGTCATCCAACAATTCCGTGATGTACTGAGCATTGTACCCTTTTGGGGGCTGATCGTGCAGTTCCCACAGAATTCCCGAGTACATCTTTTTTCCGCCGAACGGAACGGCCACTCGCTGCCCTATTTGCACCTCATCGTTCCACTCATAGGGTACGCGGTAGGTAAAAAGCTTGGGCAAGGGCAAAGGCAAGAGCACCTCAGCAAAGAGGGTGATTCGCTCCTGACTCATAACCAGGACCCTCCGTGAAGCAGCAAGGCTAGTGTATAAGCGATCACCCCGATTTTGAAACCCAAATCCAATTTCGACCAGACCTGTTCCGTACGCCCAAAGGCCATGAAGGCTGAGAGTATCAAACAATACAGAGCTATGGCGTAGGTCGCGCTGTAGTAGAAATCAAATTCAAAGCCTTTCCATTGGCTCCAACCCAACAGGGCACAGACCACAGCGGTTTGGATAAAGGGCAAGAGGGTGCGCAATCGACTGGAACCCGTTTGTACTGCTGCGGTAAGGTAACCGAAGACAATATTGCCTCGGTGACCCATCAAATCCTTCCACAATTCCCGGGTCAACAGAAGAAGCATCAAGCCCAGCATGTAATAGGCGAAGCCCCAGTGCCAGCGACCAAAGTGCAACCAGACAGCTAGCAGTGGAGAAAGGGTCAACAGTGTAGCCGAAAACTCCCTTAACCAAGGCAGTTTTTGCAATTTATGGCTGTAAAACCAGCAAAGAATGTTGTAGGCCAGATAGAACAACCCAATTTTCAAGGAAGCCCAGAACGAAACCAGAATGGCCATCAAGACCAGCAAGGCATACACATTCATCAAAGGCCCCTGCCTCATCAGCCTGCCCATGATCACTTGATTCGGGTTGTTGACCAAGTCCTTGTCTTTGTCGTAAAAGGCATTGATCAAAAAGGCCGCAGCGACGGTAAAGGCCGAGGCGACCACCATGAAAACCAGTTTGGCATCAGAGACCAAAGGCCGCCATTGGCCTTCTGCAAACACCACCCATGCCACTAAAATTTGGGCCAACAAAAGGGCCAAAACATTGTACCAGCGTATGACACGCAGCAACAATAGCAATTTGATGAATGGGCGATGCAATGGAGCCCTAGGCATAGCGGGTTAGATTTTGTAAATCACCTGCAAGTTATGCCCTTTGAGCATTTCCTGGGCCTTCTTCCAATCATGGGTAAAGCCCAAAACGAAACCTCCGCCCCCGCTACCGCAGAGTTTGAGGTAGTAGGCATTGGTTTCCAATCCCTGTTTCCAAACCTGCTCAAATCGAGCGGGAATCATGGGCTTGAAGTTCTCTAAAAACAAGCCTGACAAGGATTTAACATTATCCAACAAGGAGCCCGTCTCCCCTTTCAAAAAGGCTTGAACGCAGGCGTCGTTGTATTTTTTCAACTGGGTGCGCACCAAGTGGCGGAATCCCTCGTCTTTCAATTTTTGCAAGAAAATGGCGACCATTCCCTGCGTCTTTCCGGGACTACCTGAATTCATCAAGAAAATAGCACCCTGACCTTCGCTGTTTTCAGTGGGCAAGCCGACCGCATCCAAATCGCCCTGACCTTTGATCAAAATGGGCAAATTCAAATAACAGATCAGCGGGTCCAATCCCGAGCTCTTGCCGTGAAAATACGATTCCAACATGGCCAAATCTTGTTTCAATTCAGCCAACTTGCCGTCTTCCATCACCGTGTCAGCGGTATACTTTTGCCCGGCATATTCAGCGTACAAGGCCGCTACCAACGCTCCTGAACTGCCCACTCCAAAGCCCTGAGGAATGCTGCTTTCAAAGTACAATCCTTGATTGACATCGGCTTCCAGGCGATCGATATCAATGCCGGCGGGCAAACGATTTTCTCGGCTCCACCTGCGCAGCTCAATGGCATACTGACGAATGCTCTGATTGGAGGCCATTTGGTCAGGAGTCAATGACTCCGATTGGCCCAATTGACCCTTGAAAAAAGTGTAAGGAATGCTCAACCCCATCGAATCTTCGATGATGCCGTACTCGCCAAAGAGTAAAATTTTCGCGTAGTACAAGGGGTTGTTCATAGCTTCAATGGTTCAGGGCCGCGATCCAGTGCTGTACAAAGGTATTGCTTGTCCTGACAATGAAATAACAATGAAGGCAACAGATTGTTCACAATGCGGTTTTCGTCGACGGGAGCAAACAACATGTGCACGTTCGCACCTGCATCAAGTGTGAAGCAGACCTGAGCCCCTGTTTGAGATCGGAAAGCGCGAATGGCCTCCATAATGGCCAATGTTCCTGGCCTCATGAGCACAAAGGAAGGCTTGGAAACCATCATCATGGCATGCAGTTGCAAAGCCTCACTTTCCACGACTTCTATGAAGGTATCGACATCGCCTTTCTCAAAGGCTACCAGCAACTGACTCAAATTTTCCTGGGCCTGTTCAAATCGCACTTGAGCATAGGCATTGCTATCTAGCAGCGCATGCCCTTGGGTACTGGAAACCGACTTTTCACCGGCATCGACAATCAAGACACAGTCCTTCCATCCTTGCAAGGACGAAGCAACAGCGCCTGTATGTGGAACAGCGTAATCATCACTCGAATCAGCCACATCTATGTGCAATCCCCAAATGGCGGGTGCTTCGTACAAACTGCGGCAAGCCGACCCCGAGCCCAAACGAGCCCAGCGACTGGCCAAGTACATTTGCATGGGCCGCTGGGTATCCCACTGCTGCTGCAAATCGGCCAGACAGAGAGCCAAAGCCCCAAATCCCGCTGCACTGCTGGCTATGCCCGTTCCATGCGGGAAATTGTTGGTCGAATCTATGCGAAAACTCCCTCCATCAATGGCTTCTCTCAAAGCCGATGAGCAAGAATCATCGTTGTACACGCGCTGAAAAAAATCCTTGATTTTGGGCTCGAACGATTCCTTGCGTTGCCCATCCAAAAAGAATTCTATGCTGCCTGGCTGTATCCCTTTGCGGTAGCTCAAGCGTGTTTGAGCTCTCAAATCACCCAAGGCCCAGCTGATACTGGCATTGGCTGGCCATTGAACGGCCCCAGCCTTTTTGCCCCAGTATTTAACCAAGGCAATGTTGCTCGGACAAGACCAAGCGGCCTGTGCATCAGGCTCAAAAGCCAAGGTAGGGAAAACAGTATTCGTCATTCGTTGATTACAATATCGTTCCAAGCCCAGCTCTGCCAGGCCTCAAAGTTGATTTTATGAGCTTCGTAAAAGGTTCGGTTCACCAACAAGGTATCACCACCCCATGCTCCCAGCCACTTGCAAAGCCCCCCCTTGACCGGGCTAAGGTTCAATTGCTGGTAAGGAGTGGGCAAGCCGATTTGGCTCGCCAATAAGGCTTGCCACCATTCCAGGCCCGACTCCAGCATGGCTTTCTGTCCTGCATTTTTCAAGGCATCGACCATTTTTTGCAGCTGACCCATCATGAAGGGATCTTCGGACATGGCTTCCAGGGCCTGAGCCACCGATTCCATGCTCTTGCGCGAATCCACCTTTTTCCCAGGGTTCAACAGCATCCATTCCTGGGTCCAATCTGGGTTCAGAGACCAAGTATCCCAATGGGGTTGATCATCGCGAATCCAGAACACCAGAGGCTTGCCCAATTCGGCCACGGCCACATCGTATCCAGATCCTCCCAAAAGGGCCTGTTGCAATGGCTGTGCATCCATGCCGGTCGCTAGTGCCCAAAGGGCCACAAAGGTGCTGCTGCTTCCCCATCCGCTGGAGCGATCAAACTCCAACTGGGTTTCAAAACGGTACGACTTGCCCTCTTTCCAAAAAGAAGGCGGGGTAAAGGCCAAGGTCTGGCGAATGAACCGCGAATCATCGCTCGATTCAAAATCAGCAGCGACAAAAGGAAGCTTCAACTGAAGATCCACAAAGCGGGCACCTTCGTTGTCATAGGCTTGGTAAATGAAGGAATCTTCGCTAGGACTGTCGTATTCCCAAACGCGCAAATGCTGCCCTTTTCGCACCGGCAAAGCCAGGGCTTCAATGCCCAATTTCACGGCGTATTCGCCGATGAGCATCACTTTCCCCGCTGCGTAGTAACTCTTCATGCATCAGGGCCTATGCCCCTCAATTTAAAAAAGGCTTCAACCGCGCCTGAGAAGCTGACCACCTTGTCTTTGAAATGCTCAACAATCTGTTCTTTTTCTTCTTCGGTCGCCTCCAACTGATTGAGAATGTTCAATAAGTGCATTTTCATGTGCCCTTTTTGAATGCCCGAAGTAATCAAGCTGCGAACGGCCGAAAAATTCTGGGCCAAGCCCGCTACAGCTATGATTTGCATCAATTCTTCTGCGTTGGGATTGCCCAATAATTCGTGGGAGAATTTCACCAGCGGATGCAAACTGGTTATACCCCCTACCGTACCCAATGACATCGGGATGTCGATCCAAAAACGGAAGGTTCCAGAGGCAATCTCTGCGTGAGTCAAGGAACGGTAAGAGCCCTGCGAGGCCGCATAAGCATGCGCACAGGCCTCAACGGCTCTAAAATCATTGCCGGTAGCCATCACAACCGCATCAATGCCATTCATGATGCCCTTGTTGTGGGTGACGGCGCGGTAAGGCTCAACGGTAGCGATTCGCAAGGCGCGGACAAATTTCTCGGCAAACTCCTGGTTGCCGATGCCGCTGCCTTCGTTGATTTGATCAATGGGACAAGTCACCTCGGCACGAACCTTACACTCGGGAGTAAAGTTGCTCAAAATGCTCATCACTACTTGTATGCCCGGTCGATCGCCGCGGTTTTCTTCTACCGCTAGGGTCCAAGTCTTGGCCAATTCTTCCAAACAAGAATTGATGAAATTGGCCCCCATAGAATCACGGGTATCAAAGCGCGCTTCGATTTGGTAGTAACCGGGTTCGCTGTCGGTTTTGTCTTTGAGTTTCAGATCCAGGATTCCACCACCCCGGGCGCGCATGTTGCGGGTCAGAGCCTCGGTTTCAGCCATGAAACGATCTTGAGTCTGGGCAAACAAGGCTTCCAACCACTGGGGGTCACCACCCTGCCACACAAAGTGAACATGCCCAATTTTGGTCATGGAAATCACGCTGGCCTTGAAGCCGCCGCGGTCAAACCAAAAATTCGCTGCTTTGGAAGCTGCTGCGACGACCGAACTTTCTTCGATGGCCATGGGAATGGCATAGACCTTCCCGTTGATCTTGAAGTTCGGCGCCACACCAAAGGGCATGTAGAAGTTGGACAGGGTATTTTCGATGAACTCATCGTGCAACTTTTGCACCTCTCCACTGCTGTGCCAATAGCCTTCCAACATGGCGCGGGTGGCGTCAGGATGCGTCGAATAGTGCTTCAAAAGCCAGTCCAGCTTCTGTTCCTTGCTCAGCTTTGAAAAGCCTTTAATGGCTTCTGTCGGTCTTTGGTTCATGATCGAAGTTCCAAGTATTGATGGGCCATGGCTAGGCCCTTGATTTGCGTTTCACAAAAAGCATCCAGGGCTTCTTGACTCTCCAATGCGGGTTTCAAGAAGGCTGAGGCCTGAGCATAAAGAACGCTGCCGGGCAAGCGCTTGATGTGGTAATATCCGTCGAGAAAGTTTTGAATGCCGCCGCTGACAATGATCTGTTTGGCCTGGGGCTTCCAGCCTTCACGGGTCCAATTCAAGATCCAATTGCCCATTTCTTCGGCAGTGTGGCCCACTTGAGCAACGGGCTTCAAGCCTTCCATGTTGGAAGCTTGGCTTCTCATGGCCTCGATCAGGGCGAAGTTGGTCCCTCCAAACGAGCCGAAATCAACCGCCTCTAAGGGCAAATCCATCAAGGCCTTCAAACTTTTTGGACCAAAACCCTGCCCTACTTCTTTGACAATGATGGGCATGCCCAACTCGTCCATCACCCGTTTTAGCGTGTCAAGGGGTGCCTGGTGCAGGCGATCTCCTTCGGGTTGAACCCACTCTTGCAAAGGGTTGATGTGAACGATCAAGCCATCGGCTTCCAAAGAGTGAACCATTTCGGTCACACGAGCCAACTGACCCGACTGGATCAATTCCTCCAACTGGGCGACACCCAGGTTGGCAAACAAGGGCTGGTCGCCAATGTAACGGCGAACCGCGAAATCAGCTCGGGTACTGGGATCCACCAAAACGGGACGGCAGGAGCCCAAGCCCATTCCCAAACCAAATTTGGCGGCGGCTTTGGCCAAGCGCTCATTGATGCTCGCTGCGCGAGCCTCTCCTCCGGTCATGCTGCTGATCCACCAGGGAACTTGCATGCTCCGGCCCGCTATGGGTGTAATGCCCCAAGGCTGATCGCCTGTAGGATGCCCAACCTGAATGGGCTCGTAATAAAAACGAGCATCAGCCTCAGGGGTTTGGGCGGCAAAAGCCAGTTCAATGTGATCGGCCTTGCGGGAACTCAAAGAAGAATCG
The DNA here is from genome assembly GCA_027621365.1 of Bacteroidota bacterium. Taxonomy (GTDB): domain Bacteria; phylum Bacteroidota; class Bacteroidia; order NS11-12g; family UBA955; genus JALRLA01. The sequence goes on from JAQCBH010000004.1 coordinate 57,123, forward strand.
TTCACGTGCAAAGCAAAGGTAACAAATCAAAGCTTGGGATTGTTTCGGTGGCGATCTTGATCGCGCTGAGTCTTTTTGTCCATGTTTCGCTCGAAAGCTTCGGTCAAATTCACTCCTGTTTGATTGGCCAAACACACCAAGACCCACAACACATCGGCCATTTCATCGCCGAGGTCTTTGCCCTCTTCGCCCGCTTTGAAAGATTGGTCGCCGTATTGACGGGCCATGATCCTGGCCAACTCACCCACTTCTTCGGTCAGAACGGCCATGTTGGTCAGCTCCGAGAAATAGCGAACACCCACCGTACGAATCCACTCGTCGACTCGAGCTTGTACTTCTTCTAGGCTGGGACTCTTGCTCATACACCTTTGGGTTTGTATTGAAGTTGTTCCTCTACCCAACCTTTGCCCCAATTGTCGATTTCTTCGCTGGTCCACAACGACGGGAATGAAACTATTTTCTGGAAACGCGGAGGCAAGAACTTCTGCCAGTTGGTACCGCCGGTGGCTGAAGCATCGCCCGACTTGCTCTGCAAGTAGCGAACGGCTGAGCGGTAATGCGACAAACGCCAGTTGACGTTCAAATAGGTATCTAAGCGGCGAAACTGGTGCTTCAACTCTTCGGTCAATGCCCCTTGTTTTTGAAGCTCTTCGCAGTGGTCGTTCAAGGTTTTGCCTTCCCAACTGCGCATCCACTCTTGGAATCGCTGGCCATAGGCATCTTCGAACTGCTGAAGAGTCAGCGTCTTTTGACCCGTGGCCAAGTCCATGGCACCGTTGCGCCAGTAAATGCCCTTGTATTGAGCGATTAAATCTTGATTGCGAAGGGCATCTCGTTGTTCGACTGTCACCAAATTGATGGCCTGGGTAGAAGCCATTTCAATCATTCGAAACTGGGCACTTTGAAAACCCGAGGCGGGTAGCAAGGCCATTCTGAACTGCAAGAACTGCTCCTTTTCCATGCCGTCAATCATTACGTCAAAGGAATGAATGAGGTTTTGGAAATAGCGAACGATGCGATTGAGTTTATCGGCCCAGCGATCGGGCTGATCATAGCCCATCACCTTCATTTGCTCCAATTCGTGAATGGCCAACTTGAAGTACAATTCGGTGATTTGGTGATAGCCGATGAAAATGGTTTCGTCGGGGATATCGGTCTTGGGTTGTTGCAAACTTAAGAGCGTATCCAAGGCGATGTAACGCCAGTAGGGCTCGTAATTCGACACCAACAATCCCTCCAAATAATCATCGATGTTCTGGCCGCTCAATTTGTATTTCTCAAACAGCTGTTCCAGCAGTTTTTGCGTTTTTTCAGTCTGTGCCATACTTAAGATGTAAAGGTAAAGGGTGATTCAAACTCTGCAAACGCTTTGTGCAACTCGTCTTTGGCCGACAAGGTGGGCTGGTCAATTCCCCAATCAATGCCCAAATCTGGATCGTTCCAAGGCAGGCCTTGTTCACTGGTAGGAGCATAGTATTTGTTGCACTTGTACAAGAACAAGGTCTGATCTTCTAGGGTCAAAAACCCATGAGCAAACCCTTCTGGTATGTACAATTGTCTGTGATTTTGGCCACTCAATTCAACCGCCACGTGTTGCCCGTAGGTTGGAGAGCCTTTGCGAATATCAACGGCTACGTCCAACACCGAACCTTGAACCACGCGAACCAATTTGCTCTGGGTATGCGGGGGTAGCTGAAAATGCAGTCCGCGCAGAATACCGCGGTTGGACAAACTCTGATTATCCTGCACAAATTGATCGGCAACTCCATGATTCTGAAGGGCGTCAGAACGAAAACTTTCAAAAAAAAGGCCTCGGTGATCTTCGTATACTTTGGGCGTAATTAGCAGTAAACCAGGCAGTAATTCTTCTATGTGCATAACGATACAAAGCACAAAACCCTACCTTTGGCAAGATATTTGATACTTAACACAAAGGAAAAATCGAAAAACCAGTATGCAAAACAATCAAGAGAAAAACAACAGCAAGACCCTGCTTTATTTCATTATCGCCATTCTCTTGCTTTTGAATGTGGGGCTCGCCTACCTATGGCAAACGGGCAACACCAAACAAGAAGCACTCACAGTCAGCAACAACGAATTAACCGCTGAATTGACGGGCAAAGAAGAAGCCCTGATGCAAGCTCAATTGCTGATAGACCAGTACCGTGCTGATAGCTTGATCCTGGCCGAAAACAACAAAACCATTTCAGCCGAGTTGGTTGCCAAGAAAAACGAAATCATGAAATTGGTGGCCCGCATCAAGAGCGACACCAAACTCAGCCAAAGCACCATCGAAGAGTTAAATACTCAGTTGTTGGATTTGCGCAACCGAATAGCAGAATTGGAAAAAGAAAATTCTGAATTGGTAGCCCGAAATGAAGAATTGAAAGAAGAAGTTAGTACGCTAAATACAGAAAATGACGCGCTGGCCAAACAAGGACGTGTATTGAAAAGTTTTGCCGAACGGTTGCAAAGCGCTGACTTAAAAATTGAAACCCTGAAGAAAAAATGGTTAACCGGTAAAGAAACTGGAACCGTTCGCGCCAAAGATGTCGAGGCTTTCCGCATTAGCTTTAGTATTGCAGACAACAATTTTGCACAACCCGGAGAGCGAACCATTTATGTAAAAATCACCAGTCCTGAGGGTGTAACTATGTCGAAAGGAAACGAAGGGGGAACCTTTGACTATTTGGATAAATCAAGCCGTTACACCTACAAAGTGAGCACGGTATTTGAAAGTGAAGCCAAAGTGGTTCCCGCCACTATTTGGAAACCCGTTCAAAATTTGACTTCTGGACAATACTCCATCGAATTGTATTGCGAAGGATACCGAATGGGCTCTGCCATTTTGAATTTGCTCTAAATCTAATAGACTAAGAAAAGCCCGGCTGCTGCGCAACCGGGCTTTTTTTATACTCTCCGGGCCCCAGTAGTCCCCGAAATTTTAAGGCTTGCCCAAGGCCTGCACCTTGCGCTGGGCCTCTTCCGCCAGTTCAGAAGAACCGAAGCTCTCAATGACCACATTCCAAGTAGCCTGAGCATTAAACTCATCGCCCTCTTTCAAAAAAGCGTCGCCCAACAGAATCAAGGCCTTACCCACCCAGTAATCGTAACCGTTGAATCGGTCCAACACTGCGTAACAAGCCTCTTTGCAGAGCTCCAAGCTGTCGATGTTGTAGTACAATTCCCCCAGACGAAATTGGGCCTCAGCGGCAAAGCGGTTGTCATCTTTGCCCAAAATGGACTCCAAGGCTGCTTTCGCCATTTCGGTCTTGCCCAAGCGAATGTGAGACTTGGCCAAGATCAATTCTGACTCCGTGCGCAAATCGCCGCTCACGCCAGGATCGTCCATCACCTTGCGGGCCAACAACTCCAGTTCTTCGGTCTTGCCCAGCTTTTGGTAGCAGTACAACAACGAAGTCCAGGTTTGGGTGCGGGTATCGCGCGACTTGGTGATGGCCTCCAGTTCGACCACGTATTCCACAATGTCTTCGCATTTGGCGTCTTTGCCCAGAATTTTCAAGGTGGCCAACAAGGCGTCTTCCTTGTAATCTACGCTGCTGGATTTGGCCACTTTTTTGTAGTGGACCAAGGCATTGGCTGGTTGACCCAAGGTCTCGTGGCAAATGGCCTTGAAATAGTTGGCGTTGATCACAAAAGCACCGCTCTCCTGCTCCTTCAAATAAGACTCAAAGCTGTTGATGGCCTGTTGATATTGAGATTTCTCGTACAAGGCATAGGCTGTCTCGTACAACAAGCTGTCCTGTTCGCTGAAGCGAATGCCCCCGCGGTTTTTGGCCCATTTGACGTACTCAGGAGCACGGCCCGTTTCTTGGTAAATACCCTTGACCATTTGAGCGGCCGCTTTGGCCTCGGGAGTACCGGGGTATTTGTCGTACAACTGGGTATAGGCGTTCACGGCATCTTCGATTCGCTCTTGGTTGTAGTACAAGCGACCCAGCGTAGAATAGGCTCGGCTGGCGGCCAAGTTGTTGGGGAACTGTTGAACCACGTATTCCAAATACTTCACCGCCTGATTGGGTTGGTCCAAAATCATGTATTCAGCGGCTAACTCGCTGTAGGCATCAACCAAAAAGCGAGAGGCGCTGTATTCGTTGGTCAAGCGCTTGAGGGTGGTGATTTTCTCTTCGGCATTTCCTTTCAATCCGTAAATCAACGAGCTCTGGAACAGGGCGTAGTCGGCATCGGCGCCGCGCTTACCGGTTACATAAGCATAAGCTTTCAAGGCCTCATCCAATTCTTTGGCCATGAAGTGGCAATCGCCTGACCGCAAATAAGCGTCTTGCACCAAACGCTCGTCGTAGCGGCCTTTGGAGACACGGTCAGTAAAGCCGTCAAAGTACTGCGCGGCTCTGGCGTACAACTTGTCTTTGTACGAGATATAACCCAAGCCGTAGTAAGCGTAAGCGTATTCTGAGACTTCAGAGGCCCCGCTCATGTCCAAAAACTTGAGGTAAGCATTTTGGGATTCGGCCACATTGCCCATCTGACCATTGGCCTCAGCAATCCAAAATCGAGACTCAGCCGCCATGGCTTTGTCAGCCTTCTTAGACGAGCATTTTTCAAACAATTCAATGGCTTGACTGAAGTCGCGGGCTTTGTATAATTCTTTGCCGCGGTTAAGGGTCACACGCTGATACAACATCTCGGTCTGAGCATCCAAATTATCGAGCTGATCCAAGAGTGCGACGGCTTCGCGGTAGGAATCAGTTTCCAAGAGCAAACGCGCTTTCAGCTTGGTGGCTTCCTTGGCATTGGCCGAGCTTGGAAACAACTTTACAAAGCGGTCCAGCAAGGCTATATTGTTGGGATCGGACAATTGAACGGCCAATTTCGCTTGATTGAATAAGGCCAATTCAGCGATTTCTTTGTTGTATCCGCTGCGATATGCCTCACCATAAGCGGTTTGAGCTTCGCGGTAATTTTTGAGCTTCAACAGGGCATTACCCAAGCTAAAACTGGCCATTTGGCTGATGGAATCGCCTTGAGCCGCCACTTTGCGAAGCCAGGGCAAACTCTCGGTAAACGAACCCGACTTGTACAGGGAATAACCGATTTCGTACTGTTCAGCCGTAGACAGGGATTCGGGGTTGGGGTCAGCCGCCAAGAAGGCTTCGGCAGCCTTGGGGTAGTTCTGCAAACGGTAGTTGCATTTGGCTTTCAACATCTCTACTTCGCTGCGATCCACGCCTTTCTGGGGCTTTTCGAGCTCAGCCAGAGCCGATGGATAGTTGTCCAACTGGTAGTAAATCTGAGCGATGTAGAACGACACTCGGGCATAGCCCAAATCTCTCACTGCCTTGAAGGCTTCGATGGCCTCTTGATAGTGCTGATTTCGCAACTCGGCATAGGCGTAGTAGTACTGTGCCAAGTTTTTGTATTCGCCACCGGTCTGGGTCAAAGGCTTGAACCCTTCGGCCGCCTTGTCGTATTCATTCACGCTGAGGTAACAGTTGGAACGGCGAAAAGCGAAGCGATTGCGATCATCGGGGCTCAGGGCTGCGGCATCAACATCTTTGAAGTAGCGCAGGGCCGAGCGGTAGCGAGGCTTCTCGTATTCGTAGTCACCCAAAGCCAGGTTGGCCTCATTGGACTGAATGGAACCTGGATGACGATCCAAAAACTGCAACAAGGTCACTTCTCCATCGACATGCCCCGCTTTCAACTTGGACATGGCCAAATAGAACTCAGCCTCATCCAATCGCGACTCCGACAATTCCGAACCCAAATAATGCTCAAACTGGGCAATAGCCGCGTTGTAGCGCCCTTCCTGATACAACTCCATACCCCGATCCAGGAACATTCCGGGCATACGATTCACTGCGTGCTGTTGAGCAAACGCCACTGAGCTAGCCAAGGCCAGCAACGAAAGGAAAGCAATCCTCATGCTTCAAATCTACCCCACGCGTGCGCGTGAAAAGCGAGGCTTTATGCACCGTATTCAGGGGTGAATCCTGCAGTGTACAATGGGCTTAGGCCCCGAGCTCCAAACCCAACAATTCGGCCAAAACCAAGGCATTCGCTCGGTTGTCAAACTGCTGTCCGAGCCGTTCTTTTCTCAGGTCAATTTGACCCTGTTCAAAGGGAAGATTCCAGCATTCATTGATGGCTTGAACCAAATCGGTCGAATCTCGCCCAATGGCACACAATTCCTCCAGTCCTGTATCGTCAATCATAGGGCCATTGACCACGCAATGTCGACCCCGGTGCAGGGCATTGAGCAATTTGAGCTTGATTCCCGTCGATTGAAAGGTCACCAAGGCGTTTACCTGCGCGGTTGAAACCAAATCCAAGACCTCCTCAGCGCCAATATTGGCCTTGAGTTCGATGTGATCGTATCGGGCTACAGCCTGCTGCAATTCTGCCGACGGATGATTGCCAGCAATCACACAAGGATGGGAAATGTGAGGGAACACTTCTCGGGCCAGATACAGGGCCGCTCGGTTGTTTTCTGGCACGGCCAAATTGCCGTGGTAGAGCACAAATTCCCCTCGACCCACTGGGCTATTTACATCGGAGTTGGGGTGAAATGCCGGCACATAGCTGGTCTTCCCGTACATCTCCTCGAAATACTGGGTCTCCAAGGGGGAAATGGCGGCAATGGCTTGGGCGTGTTTCAATACCGGCTCCCATGCTTTCAATCGCTCGGATTCGATGCGAAAGAAGTACTTCTTAAAAAAGGACCCTTCTGCCTGTTCCAAGGCGCTGTAATAATGGTGCTCCACGTTGTGGGCCCGCACCACTTTCACGCGCTGCTTCAAGTCAAAATGATTCAAGAAGAAGGTGGAGTGCAATCCCTCGAACAATACGGGGTATTTGTCGCGACGAAGGCGGTATAAGAGGCGTTCGTCGTCCCGGGTAATCACCACGTAAGGCAGGTCACCCAAAAGGGGATTTTTGAATCGTCTTCGCTCGTAATAGTAGGTTTTCAGGCAAAGGGCATCCAAGTCGGGGGAAGCGGTTTTTCCGTCGTACAAAAACACGTGCAACACGACCTCGGCGCCCAAATCGACCAAGGCCTTGAGCTTGAAATACATATCGATTGATCCGCCGTAATTGGGAGGATAAGGCTGATCAAAGCACACGATATGGACTCGCTTTTTACTCATTTTGGCAAGGGCAACACCTGGGACCAAATTTCGCCCAATTTTTGAGATTCTCGGGCCCAAACCCACTCTTTAGCGGCTTTCACGCATTCTTGATGCATATGGGCATGGAAGGCGTCATCGTTCATGACCCGTTTGAGTTGCACTGCAATTTGATGGGGCTGAGCATCCAAAAGCACGCCGACTTCGTATTCCGCCACCAACGACTGGTACTCGGGAAAATCATTGATCAAGGAGGGCAATCCGGCTTGAACGTAATCAAAAAACTTGTTGTTCAGCGATAGGTAATAGCTCAGACCTAGGTTTTCCGAAACGTTGAATCCCACATAGGCCTTCCGGGTCCAAGCGGGCAAATCTTCAGGGCGCACAAAACCCGCGAAACTGACCTGAGAGCCCAATTCCCGATTAGCTACTTGCTGTCGCAAACGGGCAGACAAATCTCCCTCGCCCACCAAAACCAATTTTGAACCTGTGAGCTGAACGGCCTCTAGCAGGGGTTCCAACCCCCTACCCTCGTTCAAGGCCCCTTGGTACAAGACAAATCGATCGGGATCGGGTTCATAGCTAGGCTCACCTATCCGAATGGGGGCATTGCGCACGACCCCGACCGGACGATCGTACATTTCTTCAAAATAGTCAGCAATGGCTGATCCAACCGTGTAGGCCGCATCAAAACGGCGAAACACGCGATCTTGGACTGACTGCCAAAAAGCTTGTATTCGAGGCCTTCTGCTGACCTCAGGTACATGTGGAAACAGTTCGTGCGCGTCGTACACATAGGGCTTGTTTCTCAAGCGTTTCAAAGCCATAGCGGCCGGAGCTGTATCCAAATCGACCCCGCACAAGGCATCGTAACTGGCAAACAACCCGTACACAAACAAGCGCAGGTTCAGTTCAACGTAAAACAACTTGCCCGATTCGAACAGCAATCTCATGCGAACCTGCCGGTAGGGCTTGGTTCCCAAAGCCGAAGATTGCCGACGGCGTCGGCCCAATAACGCAATGGCATAGCCCTGCTCTGTCCAAGCCTGAGCCATACGGCTCATGCGCTGGTCAAAGACCAAATCATTGGAGAGCAATACCAAAATTCGAGGCTTCACTGCGGGGCTTGTTCGGGGGCACTACGGCCCTGTGCCAAAAATAGCCCCTGATCCCGGGTTTCCATAAGCCAGCCCTCTTCCAAACCTGATTTGATCCAATTTTCAAGCAGCTCAGGACTGGTTTGGGGCAATTTTCTCAGCAGTTCCAGGCGGGACAACCCTCCTTTCGATACAGATTCTCGAAACTCAGGCCAAGCGCTGTGCGATTCGGTCTTTTGGCAATTATCGCACACACCGCATGCAGAAAAAGCGGGTGATTTTGACTGGAAATAGTCGTTCCAATACTGAGCCCTGCAATCGGCAAAAGATCCGTAGCCATGCATCGCTTTAAGAGCCACAAGACGGCGTCTCTTGAGTTCCACCAAAGGCTTCATATCCCACTCCGGGTGAATGTGCCGCTCTTCCAACAACCACAGCTGCTGCTCACCCTGAGAAGGATGATATAGGAGCACCCCTCTGTTGTGCAAGGCTGTCAATTGTTGCCGGAACTCCGACTCAGAGCAAGCAGCCCGTTTGCACAACTGTTGCTCAGACACAATTTGCTCGCCTTGAAAGAGCCCCGGTACATTTCTCATCAACGAATCCAAGGTGTTTTCAAATTCGGCATGAGCCACCTTGAATTCATACACCTCTTCGGCTTTGTATTTCATTAAGATCCGCGACCCCCAAACCCCTGATTCCATGAGGCTCCAAGCACCCAAACTTTCCAGAGCTTTGATGCTAAAATGCGATTCATACGCAGGCAATTTGTAGCGTTGGCAAATCGCTTCCAAGTCCAACGGAATATGTGTTTCACGTCCTGCACCCGGCAAAATACCAGCCGCATTCATCACGGCATTGTACAGCCTTTTGAGTTCTTTGCTTTCTGGAAATTGGCGATGAATCAATTGGGCGCGGTAATCAAAATCAGCAGTAGAGTAAACCATGGCACAAACGGCCGGTTTTCCATCGCGCCCGGCACGGCCCGCTTCCTGGTAATAATCTTCAGGGCTTGAAGGCGGGGACAGATGAAAAACCAGTCGAACATTGGGCTTGTCTACCCCCATACCAAAGGCATTGGTGCAGACCATGATCGGAATCGAGCCCTTCATGAAGGATCGCTGCCTGTCGGAGCGCTGCGCATGGGTTAATCCTGCGTGATAGAACTCAGCAGGGAACCCCTTTTCTTTCAAAAATAACGCCGCCTCTTGAACTTCTTTTCGGCTGCTGGCAAAGATGATCGCTGTTTCCTGCTTTTCCGGGTAGCCCAATGCATGTAACTCCGACAGCAACTCATCCCATCGATTCTCAGTTTCCTGAGCCTTAAAGCGCAAATTGGGCCGAAAGAAATTGCCGTTCACAACGGCTGGAGACTCTAAGCCCAAGCCCGCTTTGATGTCGTTTTGAATCCATTCTGGCGCCGAAGCCGTAAACGCCGCAATCGGTACTTTCAGTCCCAATTCGCTGCGTAATTCGTGTATTTTTCGGTAAGACGGCCGAAAATCATGGCCCCACATGGACAAACAGTGAGCCTCATCTACAACGAGCAATGACAATTTGAGATGGGGCAAATACTCCCGAAACGAGGTTGAAGCCAAGCGTTCTGGGGCAACATAGAGGAATCGATAGTGCCCTTTGAGTGCATTTTCCATTTCCAGACGCTGCTGCTGCCAAGACATGCCCGAGTGCAAAAACAAGGCTGAAATGTTTCGACGTTTGAGCTGTTCCACCTGGTCTTTCATCAAGGCAATCAAAGGCGAAACCACCAAAGTCAATTCCCCGAAACACAACCCCGGAACTTGAAAACAGATGCTCTTTCCTCCGCCTGTCGGCAACAAGGCCAAGGTGTCTCTCTTCTGCAAAATGGCCTCAACGACCGGCACCTGGTCCGGACGAAATTGGCTGTAACCCCAGTGTTTTTGAAGCAACACCAAGGCCGTTTGAAGATGTTGAGATCCTGAATCGGCCATGGTCTTTAGGATAAAACTCGACCGTCGTGCAGCCGAATTTCCCGGTCGCAGACCTCGGCCCAGGCTTGGTTGTGGGTCACCACTACAAACGTTTGTTTGAAATCTCGCTTCAAATTCTGGAAGGCCTCGTGAACCTTGGCCGCATTTTCAGAATCGAGGTTGCCACTGGGTTCGTCGGCAAAAATCACCGAAGGCTTGTTCACCAAAGCACGGGCAATGGAAACGCGCTGTTGCTCCCCACCCGACAAGGCCAAAGGCTTGTGCTCCAATCGGTCGGCGAGCCCCAAATACTCCAACCAATGACGGGCTTGTGATTTGGCCTCCTTCCAAGAAGCCCCCCCTATCAAGGCCGGTATGCAGGCATTTTCGAGAGCCGTAAATTCAGGCAAGAGTTGATGGAATTGAAAGACAAAGCCCAAATCGCGGTTTCGAAAATGAGCTCTCTGTTTTTCATTCAAGCTGGACAAGGTTTTGCCCGCAATACTCACCGTACCCGAGTCGGGCACATCCAAGCCTCCCAAAATGTGCAGCAGGGTACTTTTACCCGCTCCACTTTGACCAGTAATGGCCACCAGTTCTCCTTCAGAAATGCTCAAATCCAGGCCCTTGAGAACATTTACCGAACCATAACTTTTCTGTATTTCGCGACAATCAATCACAATGCTTGGCGTACGGTCCAAAGTTAATTAATTTTGTCCCGCATTCTAGCGAACCCCGCATGAACATTCACGAGTACCAAGCCAAAGAGATTTTAAAGACTTTCGGTGTAGCCGTCCAGAACGGATTTGTCGCCGAAACCGCCGAAGAAGCCAAAGCTGCCGCCGAGCGCGTCAAGACAGAATACGACAGCTCTTGGTGTGTTGTCAAAGCCCAGATCCACGCAGGTGGTCGTGGAAAAGGTAAGGTCATGGGCAGCGAGCAACGCGGTGTTCAAGTGGCCAAAAACCCCGAACAAGCGGCTGAAATCGCATCCAATCTCTTGGGAGGCACATTGGTGACCATTCAAACAGGCCCTATCGGCAAGTTGGTCAGCAAAGTTTTGGTGGCTCAAGACGTATTCTATCCTGGTCCTAACGAGCCCAAAGAATACTACATGAGCGTGTTGTTGGATCGCACTACCAAGCAAAATGTCATCATTTACACCACTGAAGGCGGTATGGACATTGAAGAGGTAGCCGAGCACAGCCCCGAGAAGATTCACAAAGAGTGGATCAACCCTGCCGTGGGTCTTCAAGGTTTCCAGGCTAGAAAAATTGCTTTCAACTTGGGCTTGGAGGGCACTGCCTTCAAAGAAATGGTCAAGTTCGTATCGGCTTTGTACAAAGCCTATGATGCAACTGATTCAGCCATGTTTGAAATCAACCCCGTGTTGAAAACCAGCGACGACAAAATCATTGCCGTTGACGCCAAGGTGAGCTTGGACGACAATGCCTTGTTCCGCCATAAAGATTTCGCTGCTTTGCGCGATTTGAGCGAAGAAGATCCTACTGAGGTTGAAGCCGGCAACTACAATCTGAACTACGTGAAGCTTGACGGAAACGTGGGTTGCATGGTAAACGGTGCAGGTTTGGCGATGGCGACCATGGACATCATCAAATTGTCTGGTGGTGAGCCCGCGAACTTCTTGGACGTGGGAGGTACTGCCAACGCCGAAACCGTAGAAGCAGGATTTCGCATCATCATGAGCGACCCCAATGTCAAAGCCATTTTGATCAACATTTTTGGCGGTATCGTTCGTTGTGATCGCGTGGCCAATGGCGTGGTAGAGGCCTACCGCAAAATCGGCGACATTCAGATCCCCATCATCGTTCGCTTGCAAGGTACCAACGCAGAAGAAGCCAAAAAGATCATCGACGAAAGTGGTCTTCAAGTATTCTCTGCCATTGCATTGAAAGAGGCTGCTGAGCTGGTAGAAAAAGTATTGAAGGGCTAATTGTCCAACCCACTACCCACCACAGGTTCTGTGGAGAGCCCTAGCGGCTTTTGTACGAATTTTGCAAAGACTTTCGCCATGCGCAAGCTTTTGCCTGTTTTCCTTTATTGTCTGATGGGTTCTGGGAGTTCGCTCGCTGGACCTGCCCATTTTATTTCCATTCGGGATAGCACGGCTCAGCGCATCAAAGAATACGGGGCAGACATGGGGTTCAACTTCTCCATCTCCAACACCAGCCCCAACTGGACCGGTGGCGCAAACAACAACATCAACATCAACGGATTCATTCGCGCGAAGTACAACCTTACCCGAGCCAAAACCAGTTGGGACAACAGCTTGAATGTCAACCTCGGCAGCATTGCTAGCCGTCGCTCTGATAATTTCGGAAACCGCTATTGGAGCAACAAAAAAAGCTTAGACAACCTCTTTATCGACAGCAAGTTTGGCCACAGTTTCAAGCAATACGACCTACTGACTTCATACGGTGGTTTCAACCTGCAAACCCAGTTGTTGCCCGGCTATACCTATTTCCAAGATTTGCTCGGAAGAGACGTATCCAAACTCACGTCGAGCTTCATGAGTGTTGGCCAAGTTCAGATGGCAGTTGGATTGGAACTCAAACCCATTCCCAATTACTTCCTGCGACTGGGCTATTTCACCTTGAAGCAATCGTATGTATTGAATCAAAACCTGTACGCCTTGCGTAACACGGAAATGATCGCCCGCGTTTCAAAAGGCGAATACATCGACAATCAGCTCGGCGTTCAGCTCCAAATGGGCTATGAATTTGCCTTTGGCCCTGGGCAGGTGTACAAGGTAAAAACCAACTATCTAGGTTTTGCTCCTTATGTCAGCCTCGCCCCTACCTTAGACAGTCGAATTGACCTTGGATTGAGCGCTCAACTCAGTGATCACATCCAACTCAACTACACCCTTATTTCCATTTACGACCAGGACCTATTTCCTTTAGGCCAAAGCGCGTGGATGAATTCCTGGGTGCTGGGAATTGGCTATATACGACAGTGGTAGGCCTCCGTTGCCCAATCTCGACGAGCCCTAAGCTTGCATAGGAACATCCATCAACAAAAGCCGAGAACCAGGGCTTATACTCAGGGCCAATTGTTCATAGTTCCAGACACCGATGGCGTCGCGGCGGCCCAAGTTGTGGCCTTCTAATTCTACCGAACCCTCAAGCACAAAGAGATAGGCTCCGTTGCCGGACTTCTTGGAGTCGTAAGTCAATTGAGCCGCTTGATCGAATTCTCCTATACTGAACCAGGCATCTTGGTGTATCCATACGCCTTTGTCTTGCGCATTCGGTGACAAGACCACCGACAATTCATTGGGCTGGAGCAGATCTGCAATGGGTTTTTGATCGTATCGGGGAGTTAGGTTCTTCGATCTTGGAAAGAGCCAAATCTGCAAAAAACGCACCTCTCGATCAGCATTGGGGTTGTATTCGGAATGGGTAATTCCCGTACCTGCCGACATGACCTGAATTTCGCCTTCCTTGATCACCGAGCGATTGCCCATAGAATCGCGGTGTTCCAAATCACCTGACAAAGGAATGCTGATGATTTCCATGTTGTCGTGTGGATGGGTTCCAAAGCCCATTCCAGGAGCCACCCAATCGTCATTCAGCACCCGCAAAGCCCCAAAGTGCATGCACTCGGGATTGTAGTACGAAGCAAAACTAAAGCTATGGTAACTCTCCAGCCAGCCGTGTTGGGCATGGCCGCGTTGATCAGCGGGAAACAATCGCAAGTTCATGCTGCAAACATAGGCCTCGGTTTGTGGCTAAGCCCTTAACCTGAATCAAGAAAATCAGCCTTCTACTTTGAATTCGCTGGTGGTGTGGAACACGATTGATTCGTATTTCTCCTGGGCCATGCGAAGAATGAAGGCCGTCTCGGCTAAAAACACGGGATTCTGATCCTTGTCGTAGGCAATGTTGTTGCTGCGGTATTTCATGAAGTCAGCCAAATCAGCAGCAGGGCCGCTCATCCAGCAGGCCTTGTGAATGGCCCTAGGTTCGAATCGGCACTTGGCCCCGTATTCGTGCTCCAATCGGTACTGCAACACTTCAAATTGAAGCTCTCCCACGGTTCCCACAAACTTTCGGCTGCCCGGCTCCTGAACAAACAAGGAGGCCAAGCCTTCGTCGGTCAGCTGCTGAATTCCTTTTTCGAGCTGCTTGCTCTTCATGGGGTCCAGGTTGATCAACTCCTTGAATATTTCAGGAGAGAAACTTGGAATTCCCTTGAATTGGAGCTTTTCGCCCTCGGTCAGGGTATCGCCAATTTTGAAGTTTCCGGTATCGTACAGACCCACAACATCACCCGGATAGGCGTTGTCCATCACCTCCTTGCTATCGGCCAAAAACAGATAGGGGTTGGCAAATTTGAAATTCTTCTCCAAGCGGGTATGAGAATAGGGTTTGCCGCGTTCAAATCGACCGCTGCACACCCGTAAGAAGGCAATTCGATCTCGGTGACGAGGATCCAAATTCGCGTGAATTTTGAACACAAATCCGGTGAATTTGGCTTCTTCAGGGGCGACATCGCGGGCGTTGGTAGGGCGAGCCAAGGGGTTGGGGGCCAGCTCTACAAACGTATCCAGCAATTCCTGCACACCAAAGTTGTTCAAAGCAGAGCCGAAGAACACAGGAGCGACATCGGCATCCAAATAGTCTTGCTTGTTCAAAGCACCGTAAACACCGTCAACCAGTTCTGCATCTTCGCGCAGCTTGGCCGCATCGCGCTCGTTGAGCATCTGATCCAAACGCTCGTCGTCCAATCCTTGAATGGCGACGACGTCATCGGCCTTTTTGGTCTTGCTGCTTTCAAACAAGTTCAAACTTTGATCGGCCAAGAGATACACCCCTTTGAAATCACGGCCGCCATTGATGGGCCAACTCATGGGATGAACCTTGATGTTCAATTTCTCCTCGACCTCTTCCAATAACTCATAGGGATCTTTGCCGTCGCGGTCCATCTTATTGATGAATACAATCACAGGGGTCTTGCGCATGCGACAGACCTCCATGAGGCGCTCGGTTTGTTCCTCTACCCCCTTTACGCAGTCGATGACCAGAATGACGCTATCAACAGCCGTCAAGGTTCGGTAGGTATCTTCGGCAAAATCTTTGTGACCCGGAGTATCCAAAATGTTCACCCACTTACCCTTGTAAGGGAACGTCATCACCGAAGTCGCCACCGAAATACCGCGCTGCTTTTCAATTTCCATGAAATCGGAAGCCGCCGTTTTGGTGATCTTGTTGGACTTAACGGCACCGGCCGTTTGGATCTGACCACCAAACAAAAGAAACTTCTCGGTCAAGGTCGTTTTTCCCGCATCAGGGTGGGAAATGATCGCAAAGGTCTTTCGCTTGGATATCTCGTTTTCGTAGGCCATAGGGACAATCGATTTGGACGCACTTTTCGCGAAATCTGCAAAAAGCTGGCCCAAAAAGTTTTGCAAAAGTAGCGATGCAAGCCCGCATTGGCCGGGGAAACCTTGAAAAGAAACCGAAAAGAAACAGTGAATTGACCCTAATCCCGGCTTTTCTGCCGAAATTCGCGCAATTTTTTAGCACACATGAGCATTCGCAACATCGCCATCATCGCCCACGTTGACCACGGAAAAACCACCTTGGTTGACAAAATGTTACACCAAGCCCGCTTGTTTCGAGACAACCAAGAAGTTGGAGAATTGATCCTCGACAACAACGACTTGGAGCGCGAGCGAGGCATCACCATTTTGGCCAAAAACGTTTCTGTCAACTGGAAGGACGTCAAGATCAATATCATTGACACTCCCGGTCACGCCGATTTTGGCGGAGAGGTGGAGCGCGTCTTGAACATGGCAGATGGCGTATTGCTGTTGGTTGACGCATTTGAGGGCCCCATGCCCCAGACGCGTTTTGTGCTTCAAAAAGCCTTGGAGCTGGGCAAGAAAGCCATCGTTGTCATCAACAAAGTAGACAAGCCCAACTGCGATCCCGAGCGCACGCACGACGATATTTTCGATCTGTTTTTCAACTTGGGTGCCAACGAAGAACAGCTGGACTTTACCACTGTTTACGGTTCCGGCAAGCAAGGTTGGTTTGGCCCTGAGTGGAACAAGCCTACCGAAGATTTGACCTTCTTGATGGATACCATCTTGGAAGTCGTTCCCGAGCCTGAAGTGACCGAAGGAACTGTACAGTTGCAGGTTACCAGCTTGGATTACAGCAGCTTTACCGGCCGTATTGCCGTGGGTCGCTTAAAGCGCGGAGCCTTGAAAACTGGCCTACAGGTAGCCTTGGTGAAGCGCGATGGAAAAGTCGAGAAACACCGCATCAAGGAATTGTACACGTTCAGCGGCTTGGGCAAACAAAAGGTGGAACATGTGATGGCTGGAGATATCTGCGCCATTACCGGTTTGGAAAACTTTGAAATCGGCGACACCGTGGCTGATGTAGAAAAGCCTGAGGCCCTGCCCGTATTGAAGATTGACGAGCCCACCATGAGCATGCTCTTTGCCATCAATAACTCTCCATTCTTTGGCAAAGAAGGCAAATTTGTTACCTCCCAGCGCGTACGCGATCGCTTGAACAAAGAGACCGAGAAAAACTTGGCCCTGCGCGTTCAGGAGACGGCCTCAGCTGATCAGTTCTTGGTATTTGGTCGCGGTGTTATGCACTTGGGTGTTTTGGTCGAGACCATGCGACGCGAGGGCTACGAGCTTCAAGTGGGCCAGCCCCGAGTGATCATGAAGGAAATCGATGGTCAGACCTGCGAACCCATTGAAGTTTTGACCGTTGACGTTCCCGAACACCACAGCGGCAAAGTCATTGAATACGTCAGCCAGCGCAAAGGCGAAATGACCAGCATGCAGCCCAAAGGCGACATGGTTCGCGTGGAATTTGAAATTCCCTCCCGCGGATTGATGGGTCTACGCAATAACCTTTTGACAGCCACCCAAGGAGAAGCCATCATGGCTCACCGTTTCAAGGCGTATGAACCTTACAAAGGAGAAATGCCTGGTCGCATCAACGGCGTGTTGATCAACAAAGAAGCCGGAAGCACCACCGCCTATTCCATGGACAAATTGAAAGACCGTGGAACCTTCTTCTTGGAGCCCGGCGTAGACGTCTATTTGGGACAAATCATCGGCGAGCACATCAAGCCCGGTGACCTCGTTGTGAACATCACCACAGGCAAGCAGTTGACCAACTTCCGCGCTGCCGGTAAGGACGACAACAGCACCTTGCCCCCTCCCCACGAATTCACCTTGGAAGAGGCCATGGAATACATCCAAGCCGATGAATATGTAGAGGTGACTCCTGAGAGCTTGCGCCTTCGCAAAATCTTATTGAACGAACACGACCGCAAACGCGCAGCCAACGCCAAGCTATCGGCTGAAGCCTAAGCGGGAAAGTATTATCTTTGACATCTACCTCGTCTCATGAAATTTGATATTGTTGTTATCGGAAGCGGACCTGGGGGCTACGTAGCCGCCATTCGCGCTTCTCAATTGGGAAAGAAAGTCGCCATCATTGAAAAGGCGGAATTGGGTGGCGTATGCTTGAACTGGGGCTGTATCCCTACCAAGGCATTGCTAAAATCAGCCCAAGTATTTGACTACATCAACCACGCTGCCGACTACGGCATCAGCGTGAGTGGACACAAAGCTGACTTCGACGGCATGGTAAAACGCAGCCGCGACGTAGCGGCTGGCATGAGCAAAGGAGTGACTTTCTTGCTCAAGAAGAACAAGGTGGAGGTGATTGCCGGTGCGGCTAAATTGGCGGGCAAAGGCAAAATCAACGTCACCGATGCTGAAGGCAAGTCTTCTGTCGTAGAAGCTGACCACATCATTTTGGCTACAGGTGCTCGTTCTCGCGAGCTCCCCAATGTGAAAATTGACGGCACCCATGTCATCGGATACCGTGAGGCCATGGTATTGCCCAAGCAACCCAAAGAAATGGTCATCATCGGTAGCGGCGCTATCGGAATGGAATTCGCTTATTTCTATTCCAGCATTGGCACCAAAGTAACCATCGTGGAATTCATGGATCGCATTCTCCCCATCGAAGACGAAGAGGTGAGCCGCACCATGCAAATGACCTACAAGAAGCGCGGCATTGAGATCATGACCAAGAGCAGCGTCGAAAAGGTTGACATCAAAAAAGATCGTTGCCACGTGACAGTGAAAACGGCCGGCGGCGAGCAAATGCTCGAGTGCGATATCGTATTGAGCGCTGCCGGTGTTCAAACCAACTTGGAAAATTTGGGCTTGGACGAAATGGGCGTGAAACACGACAAAGGCAAGGTTCAGGTTGACGAGTTCTACCGCACCACGGCCCCTGGCGTTTATGCCATTGGTGATATTGTTCCAGGCCCCGCATTGGCTCACGTAGCTTCAGCTGAAGGCATCATTTGCGTGGAAGCCATTTGTGGTCACCACCCAGAGCCTTTGAACTATGGAAACATCCCAGGCTGTACCTACACTCACCCTGAGGTAGCCAGCGTAGGTTTGACCGAAGCCCAGGCCAAAGAAAAAGGCATGGACATCATGGTCGGCAAATTCCCCTTCAGCGCGAGTGGCAAAGCCAGCGCAGGAGGCCACAAAGAAGGATTCGTTAAGGTTATTTTCGACAAGAAATACGGCGAATGGCTGGGTTGCCACATGGTAGGTGAAGGCGTTACCGATATGATCATCGAAGCCGTTGTTGCCCGCAATTTGGAGACGACTGGTTTGGAGATTTTGAAATCGGTTCACCCCCACCCAACCATGAGCGAAGCCGTCATGGAAGCAGTTGCACAAGCCTACGGCGAGTGCATTCACTTGTAAGAATGAGTCGAATTTGGAGCTAGTTTCCAAGGACGGCTAGAAATCAAACGATAGCTCCCTTAGGGGATGGAGGCGCCCGGGCAAAGCCCGGGCGTTTTTGTTTTCGCCTTGCCTGCAAGGCCTATCTTTGCCCCATGCAAATTCAACGATTCACCCTCAACCCCTTGCAAGAGAACACCTATGTATTGTGGTGCGAAGAGAGTCGTGAATGTGTGGTGGTTGATGCGGGCATGTACGATCGTCGGGAGCAAGAAGAAATGCGTGAATTCCTGACCAACAACAACCTTAAGCCTATAGCCATTTGGGGAACCCACGCTCACATCGATCACATTTTTGGCAACCAGTGGTTCTTGGACACCTACAAGGTCCCCTATCATTTGCATCCCGCTGATTTGCCTATGATCGAACGCAGCAAGGCCATGGCGGCGGTATGGAACCTAAATTACCACGAGTCTCCTCTGCCCGATCATGAACTGAAGCACGGACAAACCCTACAGATAGGAAAACAAGAACTCGAAGTTCGCTTTGTTCCCGGGCACGCTCCAGGACATGTGGTCTTTTGCAACCACCACGAAAAATGGGCCGTGGTCGGCGACACTCTTTTTGCTGGAAGCATCGGGCGTACCGACTTGCCCGGAGGCAACCACGATCAGTTGCTCGCCTACATCGAACAGGAGTTGTTCAGCTTGCCCGACGATTTTCAGTTACACCCTGGCCATGGCCCCGCCACTAGCGTTGGCCAAGAAAAGGCCAGAAACCCCTTCTTTGAACACCTTCGCTAGCCCATGAACGTATTGCGAGAGCATTTGGACGCCTGGGCCGCCATTATGGAAGAATGCGGCATATCGCATTGGGTATACAGCCCCGGTTCTCGAAATGCGCCCTTGCTCGCAGCACTGATGCGCCGCCCCTTTTTCCAATTGCACGAACAGATAGACGAGCGAAGCGCCGCCTACATGGCCATGGGAATGGCTCAACAGTTGAATTACCCTTGTGGGGCTTTGTGCACTAGTGGAACAGCCGCGGCCAATTGGCTTCCAGCTGCGGCCGAAGCTTTTTACCAACGCATCCCATTGCTATTGGTCAGCGCTGACAGACCCATTGAAGCGGTAGACAATTGGATGGGGCAGACTATACGTCAAGACGGGCTTTTTCATCGACACGTTCGAGGGGAATGGCGCGTTTCAGACGATCTTGACAGCCGTGAACAGTCCAGCAGCCTAGAAGGAATCTTCCACGAAGCAATCACCCGCACTCAAACCCCCATCGCTGGACCGGTGCACGTGAATTTCCCCTTGAGAGAACCGCTTTACGAAGGCATGCAAGACCAGAAGGCTCAGGTCTACGAACCCAAGCCCTATGTATGGACCAAGCCCAATGCAAAGCCGGTACATGAAGAGCAGTTGAAAGAAGCTCTGTCTCCCTATTCGCGCATCGCTTTGGTTATTGGTCAGATGAACCCTCACGAGGAACGACAACAGGCCGTAGAATCATTGAATGAACGAATCGCCGTGTGGGCCGATGTCTGCAGCCAGCACCAAGCTCAAAGCAGCGGGCCTTGGGAGCAATTGATGTTCCAATACCCCCAATGGTCAGAAGAGTTGAAACCCGACTTGCTGATCACCCTAGGCCTCAGCCATCTTTCCAAACCACTGCACAAGGCAATGCGGGATTTGAAATTGCCCCATTGGCACATCAGCCCTGAATCTGAAATCGGCAATCCGTTTGGAACAGAACTGGAGCACAAGTGCCACTATGAGGTTGATTTCTTAGCGGCGCTAGATGCCATTCTACCGCAGGAATACAGGTTCGGAGCACTGTGGCAGGCAGAATCTCAGGCCGCAAAACCCCTACAAGGCAAACGGCCTCAGGAATATGCCGAAGCCCATATTCTACTACAATCTCTGTCCAGCGATTGCATTTTGCACTTGGGCAATTCCATGCCCATTCGCTATGCATCTTGGTTCGGCAAACTCAACTGTGAAGTTCGCAGCAACCGCGGAACCAGTGGCATTGACGGCAGTATGAGCACGGCCATTGGAGCAGCCTTGGCCATGCCCGACAAGGACCACGTGTTGCTCATAGGGGATGTCTCTTTCATCTATGACCAGCACGGGCTTTGGTCCAATAGGCGGCCACAAAATTTGCGCATTTGGGTATTGAATAACGGGGGCGGTCGCATTTTTGAACAAATCGAAGGGCCCGGAAATTGGGCGGCTTTGCAACAGCGAATCAGCAGTCCCCACCAAGTCAATTTGAAAGGCTTGTGCGAACAATATGGGGTTTCCTATCTTCGTTGCAGTGCCTCTGAATGCATCCATCAAGCAGAGGGCCAAGGTTTACGAGTAGTAGAAATACCATGTCACGAATCCAGTTTATCTTGATTATTCTTTTGGCTTTCTCCTTAGGTGAATTGAAGGCGCAGCAATCCACTTATTTAGAATGGCGCATCGGGCTATTGAAAGAGAACTCCAAAGCCTTTGGTGACAGCCTCATACCTGAAACGCACATGCGAGTGGCTTCATTTTCGCCAGATAGTATGGACGATGCCAATCGAGCGGTTTGGCACGAGGATATGGGATGGTGCCTCTACCGCAACTTTTTACGCAACCACCGAAAAGCAGAAGCCAACCAGGCCATTCAGCACTTTCAACAAGCCGTTTGGTTTGACCCCGAATTTTCAACGGCTTATTGGAATGCCGCTCTGTGTTACTACGCGTTGAACGATTGCGAGAACATGGCAGGTATGTTAGAAGGCTACCGCAGCCACACCAAAAAACGGCGCTGGGACAAACCCCAAATGCGCTACTTGCACGAGCGCTGTCATCTGCCTATTGAAGGGTTTTAATTCTGACGGCGCAAATCGCGCTCAATGTCTTTGGCCTTGAGATCTTCTCGTTTGTCAAAGGTCTTTTTACCCGTTCCCAAACCCATTTCCAGCTTAAAAAATCCTCGCTCATTCTCATACAGACGAATGGGAAACACAGCGTAACCTTTGGTTTTGATTCGTGAATCGATTCGATCAAGCTCGCGGCGATTCAACAGGAGCACACGCTCTCGTGTGGGTTCATGACCGCTGTATCCAGCGTTTTCATACTCAGATATGTGCATGCCCCGAATCTTCAATTCGCCATTTTCCATGAAGGCATACGACTCCCCAAGATTGACTTTTTGGGCTCGTATGGATTTGACCTCAGAGCCCGTTAATGAGATTCCTGCCTCATACGATTCTTCAATGTGGAAATTGAAGCGAGCCTTGCGGTTCTCAATCTCAATTCGCTTAACCTTGGCCATTTTGGATGGAATCAATGAGGCGTTGAACTTTTTCTTTGGGCAGAATTTTCTGGCCTTGGGTACCTCTGGCTATCAAACGATCTCCCACCTTCACCTCAAATGTGCACACCAAACTGTGGCCCTCCCATTCGTGCAAGGTGGCTTCAATCGAAACCTCCTGACCCAGCATAGCAGGAGATTGATGCTCAATATTCAAAAAGGTCCCGATGCCCTCTTCCTGCTCCTCTTTGCAGTCGAGGACAAATTGCCGACAAGCCCATTCAACATCTCGCCCTAAGGCAAATGTGCCGTAAAAAGGATGAACCACTCCCGTTTCAAATTCAGCCAAATCTGAATCAGCGACGCATTTGCGAATGACTCTTAGATCGCCAACTTCTGCATTTCTCTTCATGCCAAAGCGGTCTGAATGGAGGCCGCTGAGATTTCCATGTGAGAAGCGTGGTAGCGGCATTCCCCTTTGTCAATGATCAAAATTTGCGGGGATTCATGGCGAATCCCTGTGCGATCGGCAATGGAAGCCGATAAGTCGCGATGGGCAATCAAATCCAAATAGTAAAAGGGAGTATTTTGCAAAAATGCATCGCTCAGGCCTTTTACACGATTCAAGGCCATGGAAGAAATGGAACAGCGAGTGCTGTGTTTGAACAGAATAACAGGCCGTGAAAACGACTCTTCAAAAGCCGAAACCAAGTCTGTATTTGTTTCCAATATGTTCCAGGCGCTATTCAAAACGCAACTTATTTGGACCAGTTCTGCTGACCAACTGTTGGGCAGCGATCTTTGCGGCTTGCTCCACAGCTGCTAAAAACGGTAACGAGCAACACCATTGCGATTAGTACTTTTGCTACTTTCATGATTTCGGAAATTTATTCAAAATTACAACAAAGCGAGCCCACCTTGGGCCTGCTTTCCGAAATTCATACACATTGGAACGAGAATGAGTCTCCCTCTCCATTTTCCCTTCGAAAAACATGGGGGGATTTGACACCCATCGCTGCAGAACAATGGGCTTTGCACAACAAGGCGGCCGCCAAATTACCCGAATGGATGCATGCCGGTTGTTTGTTCGAACGACGCAGTTTGGAGCAATGTACTTCCAGTGCCGTAGCCAAAGCAAAGGCCCACTTTTTCCAGTCTCTCATTCCCGATCTACCGATTCTCGATCTTTGCGCCGGATTCGGAGTCGATTCATGGGCCTGGGCTCAATTGGGAAGATCCGTCACAGCCGTAGAAAGAGACCCCTCTTTGCACAACCTAGCGGTCTGCAATTTGTCTTTTTTGCCTAACCCAACCCAACGCATTTTATCGGAAGCGGAGATCGAATTCCCCAAATGGGACAAGCAATCGGTCTTGTTCTTGGTTGACCCTGATCGTAGAGATGGAGACAAGCGGCTAGGCGCTAGCCTTGACGCATACCAACCACATATTTGGCCTTGGCTGGAACAAAGAAAATCCGAGCAGCATTGGCTCATCAAGTTGAGCCCAATCACTGACTTTCAAGCCATCCAAAACCACATCCATCAACCCTTCGACGCTTATTGGGTGGCTCTGGGTTCGGAAACCAAAGAACTCTTGCTGCACGTTCACGACCAAGCCAGCGGTAAAAAAGACATATTGTTTGTTCATGAATCGGGTTACGCAGATACATGGTCGCAATTGCAAGCAGACGAACTGCATAGCCCTAGCACTTCAACCCTTTTGTTCGAACCCCATTCTGCCGCATTTGCCGCTCGGTTCAACCGTGAATTGAACTCGCCGTTGTACCGTTCTGCTACGCCAAATGCTAGTTTTTTCGAGACGAATTTTCAGGGACCCCAAGCCCTAGGCCGCCGCTATCGCATAGAAGCCAAAATGGAAGGCTCCTTGAATTCCATTCAGCGAGAACTAGCCAAACGAAACGTGCATGAGGCCTCTGTAACTGTAAGAGAATGCAAATTATCGGCTGAAGAAGTCAAAAAGAAATTGGGGCTACAGGAAAGCTCCCAACAATATGTATTCCTTACCCAAAACCGAAAAGGCTCCGTGGCTTGGTTGGTCTCGGCCTCTTAAAATTTACTTATTGGAGTTGGCTCGCTTGATGTAGTCCTCAAGTGCAGCCAACATGCTGGGCATACCGGGCTGAGGTGCCTCGATGTCCAAGATGAGCTCAGGATGTTCATGGATGGCTTGTTGTGTGCTATCACCAAAGGCTGCCAGGCGAGTGTCATTCTGAACAAAATCAGGGAAGTTGTCGTACAAACTCTTAACAGTCGCTGGGCTGAAGAACACCAATATGTCGTAAAACACTTCTTTCAAATCACTCAAATCACTGCTTACGGTGTTGTAAATGATGCATTCGGTAAAATCATAGCCATTGTCATTGAAGAAATCAGGCAATGAGGGTTTGCGAATGTCCGAACAGGGAAAGAGAATTTTCTCTGACTTGTGATTTTTGAACAAGGTGAAGAAATCCTTCTCAGAACCTTTTCCCGTAAACATTTTGCGTTTGCGGGGCACGATGTACTTCTGGACATAATTGGATACGCTCTCGTTGATGGAAAAATATTTCGTCTCAACAGGCATATCAATTTTCATTTCTTGGGCCAGGGTGAAAAAGTAATCGACTGCATTCTTCGAGTTAAAAATGATGGCCGAATAATCCAAGAAATTGATTTTCTGTTTCCGGATGTCTTTGGGAGTCATGGCTTCCACATGGATGAAAGAGCGGAAATCAATTCTAAGCTTAAATCGCTGAGCGAGATCTTCGTAAATGTTTTTCCCAGCTTCTGGCTCTGGCTGGGTAATGAGAATGCTCTTGACCAATTTTTCTCGTGCGTTCATAGCGACTAATTCGTTGCCAAACCTTTCACAACTAGTGCCAAAGGAAGACATTCAATGGCGCAAAAATACAAAACAGCAGCCAATGAAAGTGACCTATCGCGCATGATTCCAACGAAAACCCAAAACAAGCGAAGTCCAAAAAACGAAATCACCAAGTAGGTAAAACCCTGTTCAAATGGGTAATCTTGCAGTTTTGGCGCATTGTAATAGGCCAACAAAACAAGAGGGAAAGTCAAAAACCCAAACCACAGCGAAGCATTGGCTTTTCGCTGCCAAGTCGACCGAACCACGGAATACAAACCGGTAGCTTCGGCAAACATCAGGGCTGTGAGATAAACCAAGAGTTCCCAAATAACGATGCTCAAAAAAGCCAAGGTGTACAAGGCCGGATTGTTCAAATTTAACAACTGAGAATACACCCAAATGGTAACAAACACCATGGCCATCACACTCCAACCCAACACCTGAGACAAGAGTGTACCCGCACTGGCGAAACCCAACTTTTCGTTCATAAGTTCCGAGAAGTTGTATGAACTGAATAAGCTTTTGGTGCGCATTTCGAATTGTTTGGGCAAGGCGTTTCGGAAATACAGTAGAACCAATAGCCACAGAACCGCCAGGCCAAACATCCAGAATTTCGCTGAACTCTGACGAACAAACAGGTCTTTTGAAAAGGGGGAAAAATGATCAAAGGCATGTCCTCCTCTTTGTCTCGGAACACCCACCCCTTGTGGAGAGAAACTCCAATAGTAGGCACTGTCGGAATTATCCATAAAGGGATGGAACGATTGATTTTTAAATGACCTCAATCGGGCTCTCAAGGCCATGGCAATGGAATCTTCAACCAAAACGCTTGCAGAATCAGCCCGCACGAGCGAATTCGCCCCCATGGGAATCAACGCCAAGAGCGTCATACACAAGCAAAGAAGCAGGTTTCGCATGGACCGCAATAGCACAAAGTTAGCCCCATCCCCGCATCTCCCCGATATTTGCTAAAAAATGCTTCATGGCGCCCACAGGTTTGTACATCCATATTCCCTTTTGTCGCAAAGCCTGCCACTATTGCAACTTCCACTTTAGCACTTCCCAAGACTACCGTCAACGCATGCTAGACGCCATGATACGAGAATTGGAATTGCGCTGGGCCGATTGGCCATTCAAAACTATTGAAACGATTTATTTAGGGGGTGGAACCCCATCCATTCTTGAACCCGAAGAATGGATGCGATTCTCCGATAGACTTTTGAATATCGTTGACTCCTCCCAAGTGGTTGAATTCACCCTAGAAGCCAACCCCGAAGACCTGCAAAAAGAGCGACTGAAGGCCTGGACCCAGACAGGGGTCAATCGCTTGAGCATTGGGATTCAAAGTCTTTCCGACCGGGACTTAGAGCATATGAATCGGGCTCACGATAGCCATCAAGCCATTCAATCGGTGCAACTATCTCAAGACATGGGGATTGACAACCTGAGCATTGACTTGATTTACGGCACGCCTTGGAAAGACCATCAAAGCTGGGAGGCCGAACTACAGTGGGTGCTGGACAATCGCATACCTCATTTATCGGCCTATGCCCTGACGGTTGAGGAAAAGACGGCCTTGCACCACAGCATTCGCGCTGGAAAAACAGCAAGTCCCGATGAAAAAAGAGCCGAAGAACAATTCCTGCTCCTCTCACAATGGGCTACAGACAATCAATGGGACCACTACGAAATCAGCAACCTCTGCCAACCTGGCTTCCGGGCTCAACACAATAGCCGATACTGGGATGGCACTCCCTACTTGGGCATCGGGCCTTCAGCTCACAGCTACGATGGGCATCAACGCATGTGGAACATAGCCAACAACGCCCTCTACATGAGCCAAGCTGAATCTGACCTTTCCTGGCAAGCAGAGTCCGAAACACTAAACCCAAGCAACCAGATCAACGAAATGATCATGACTCAACTTCGCTTGTCAGAAGGACTCAATATCGCCACCTTGGAGTCATTAAGTCCCAATTGGCTCGCGCAAAATCGCGCCTTTCTCGAGCAACAGTTGGAAATGGGGAATTTGAGCCTTGTCGATACCCATATTGTTTTGAGCACACAGGGTCGAATCCTATGTGATTTTATCACCTCTCAATTGATGGTCTCGGAATTGTAATTATAAAGCAGGCAAGCAACTTTTGTCTAATAGTTAGTGTCTGAAGGTATGTATCTCGCATACCAATTCACGCATACCCATGAATGACAATTTGTTAACTCCGATTTGGAGATCCATTTCCATGATGGTCTTGAGTTTCTTGACCCTCATTTCCATTGGCCAATCCCAGCAACAAAAGGCTGACTTTGGCATGGGCTCCAAATGCTTGGAAGCCTACGCAGAGGCCTACGGGTCTATGCTTGGAGACAGCTGTTCGACCATTTATTGGAAAGTAAATGGCCAAACCAAACAAGGGAATCCGCTGACATACAAATTCTCGGCACCTGGAACCTATGAGATTTGCTTGAAGGTATTGAACACCTGTTCCAAGTGGGACACCATGATTTGCAAGAAAATCACGGTCGACACCTGCCCTAGCAAAAAATGCGACATCAAAGCTGAGATCAACGTTCACAAATTGTTCGGATCCTATTGGCTATTCAAAGCGGGCGGCAATGGCACTCACTTCGAATGGGATTTTGGAGACGGCAACAGCGCCGTTGGGCAAACACCTTGGCACCGCATAACCAAACGTGGCTACCACACGATTTGCTTGACCGCCTACAACGCTGACAAGACTTGTTCTACCAAGGTTTGCAAGACCATTTGGGTCGGTTCACCCTGCAACATCAAGGGCGATTTCATGATGAAGCACAACGGCAATGGGGAATACCAATTCAAGGTCATGAAGTCTAACGGCTTTAGCTATAGCTGGGATTTTGGCGATGGCCATTCCGGCACAGGTGCTGACCCCAAGCATGCCTATACCAAGCCCGGCACTTACAATGTATGCCTGACCATCACCAGCAAAGACGGTGCATGCAAAAAGACTATATGCAAAAAAATCACCATAGCTAAAGGCACTTGTGACTTGAGCAAAGCCAAATGGAATTACAGTTTGAAGTGCCAAACCATGACGGTTGAGCACAGCAATTTGAACCTAAACAACCCCGATTCTTGCTGGTCATATCGCTACTTGATCAAACAAAATGGTCAGGTATTGTACCAGGCCAGTTCTTACGACAAAAACTACTTCAGCTACCAGTTCAGAAGCAACGGCAATTACGTGGTTTGCGTCAGTTTCGTGAACAATTGCACGGGTTGCGACACCACCATCTGCAAGGAAGTGGCGGTAAAATGCGAGACCAAACCCTGTGATTGGAGCCGTTTGCAAATCGGCTACAACAACAAATGCCGCACCTACACCTTTGAATTGGGCTCTTATGATTCTTGTTTGAGTTACTTCAATCGCGTCTATTACCCCAAGACCCAAAAGGTTGACACCGCGTCATACAAACGAGTTTTCGGTTACACCTTTAAGGATACAGGTACCTATTACATGGTTTATACCCTGAAGAATCATTGCACCGGATGCGACACAACGATCTACCAAAAGATTCGCGTCGAATGCACAGAAAATAGCAGCAAATGCGACTGGTCTGGCGCCTCATGGGGAATGGGCAACGATTGCAACAAATACACCTTTGAAGGAAAGTATTACGCAGACACTTGCATCAAATACACCTGGAAAATGGCCATCAATGGAGCCATGTACACCAAGAGTCACGACCGCGTTTTCAAGTACACCTTTAACAACAAAGGAACCTACACCGTATGTCTGACCCTGACCAACACTTGCAAAAACTGCGACACGACCATATGCAAAACGGTTGAAGTCAGTTGCCTACCCTGTCCGGCATCAGCCGAATTCGTCATTGACAGCATCGGTGCCAAAGGTCAAGTATATCTGCGCAACACCAGCAGCAATGCGAACACCTACTTCTGGGATTTCGGAGACTCGAGCTATTCCTACCAGTACAGCCCATCCAAGACCTACGCTCAGAGTGGCACTTACACCATTTGCCTGAAGGTGTACAACCAAAAGTCAAATTGTTACAACACCTACTGCAAAACCATCAGCGTTGTCATGAAGCGCAGCCATGAGATGACAACCCAAAGCCTGGTTCTTTACCCCAACCCCGCTCATGAGAGCATTCGCTTGGAAGGCGCTGAATTGGGCAGCTCGTACGAGATACACAATGCCATGGGGCAACGAGTTTCGCAGGGTATCTGGACCGGTTCGGACATCCCCGTGAGAGACTTGGCCAACGGCTATTACAGCTTGCACCTCAAGCAAGCCGCACCCATTCCGTTTGTCGTTCAACACAATTAATCAATCAAATTCTACCAGAAGCCATGACCAAAGTCATGGCTTCTGGCGTTTTAGCCCCCTACCTTTGTATAAAATTTCACGCCCATGGAACGCAAAACCAACAACAGCATTTTGGTCCCTACCGACTTCTCGGAAGTCGCTGACCGCGCAGTAGAACATTCCGTACTCGTCGCCAAAGCCTATGGCAATGACATCACCTTATTGTATGTCTTGGAAGAAGGATTGTTCAGCGGTTTGTTCGCCGGTTCTCAAAGTGCCATGATCGAAGACGCGATGAAAATCAAGTTGGACCAACAGGCCAAAGAACTTTCAGAGCGATGCAACATCACCATCAACACCCGAGTGGCCAAGGGCAGTGTATACAAAACCATTGCTCAGATTGCCAATGCTGAATCTTTTGACTCCATCATCATGGGTTCACACGGAGCCAGCGGTTTTGAACAAGTGATTGGATCAAATTCCAGCCGTACCATTCAATACGCAGAAGTTCCGGTCGTCGTTGTAAAAAACAGCAGCATGGGCAAAGACGGATACAAAAAGATTGTCATGCCCATTGACTTGACCTTGGAAAGCAAGCAAAAAGTCGACTGGGCCATACATTTGTCCAAGACCTTTGATTCTGAGATTCACGTGGTTTATACCGAATCAGATGACCCATACTTGAAGGTGAAAATTTCAGCCAACATCAAACAGGTTGAAAACCGCTTGAAAGAACACAACATCAAGTTCGAAATCTACAAATTCGAAGATTCCATCATGGACAATTTCGCCACTGAAGTTCTGAACTATGGCAACATTGTCAATGCTGACTTGATATTGGTCATGACCCATACCGAAAAGGGGATTTCTGAAATGATCATTGGTACCCTAACCCAACAGTTGGTCAATCGTTCGGTGAAAGTTCCGGTCATGTGCATTCACCCTCAAGAAATCGGATACCTTTTCGATTACTAATCGGCAAAATAATTCCCAAAAAAGGCGCCCGCCGGGCGCCTTTTTTATGACCTTAAAAGTCCAATATAATGCCGATGGTCGGCAAGACATTGCCCGAATTGTTGGGCAGATATTCCGCTTCATAGCGAGTGGGATCTTGGGGATCGACCTTCAGAGACCCGTCTTCTGCTTGGGCCGCAATCAGTGTTTGGGGACCGACAAACTGATAATTGAAGAAGTTCTGAATGTCCATGTAGAGGTTCAAGGAGTATTTGGCTCTGTACCAAACCTTGTCTACTCGCAAATCGAATTGATTGAAACTGCCCAAGCGAGCACTGTTCAATTGGCCGTAGTTGGGAATGGCATACGATTTCACATCCCAGTTGGCGATGAGCATGCTGCGAGAAACATCGTCAGGAGTGTAAGGTCTTCCGGTTACAAAACGCCATTTGGCACCCAGTTCCCAATTGCGCTTCAATTTCTTGCCTCCAACCAAGCTTAAGGTATGACGGCTGTCCCAAGACGAGGCGACCCAATCGCCGTTTTTATCCGAAAAGGAAGACCAAGCCAAGGTGTAGCTCAATAATCCGTAGAGACCATTCTGGCTTCGGCGTTGAATCAACAATTCTGACCCGTATGCTCGGCCCGTACCAAACGAAGCAACCGGCTCGTTTCCGACTGTTGCAAAGTCAACTCCTAGATTGCCCAAGCTGATGCTGTCGCGCAAGGCGAAGGGGTAATCGCTGTAGTGTTTGTAGAAACCCTCCAAAGTGATTTTCGTCTCCCCGTCGGGGTTAAAACGGAAACCTGCTGAGGCTTGACGGTTTCGAATGTAATGGATGCGATTCTGGTTGACCAAGCCTTGACCCGGCTCGCGGTAACCCAACACCGTATAGCTCGGCAACTGGTGGTATTGACCCATATTGGCATTCAGGGACCACTTGCGAGACAAGGGATAAGAACCGGAAAGATTGAACCCAGTTTGCTTCCAAAGCTTGGACATGTCGGAATTGTAATCACTACCGTCCCAGCGCAGACCAAAGCCTACCAAAGCACCGTCATTGAAGGACCGAGTGGCACGGGCGAAGGTCCCGTATTTCCAGATATCTAGGGCACTGTTCACGTTCACCTCCAACACGCTAAGGGGTGTCACCACCTTGGCATAGGAATTCACCCCGTACTGAGAAAACTCAGCTGAGGCGCCTGTCAAGATTTTCCAAGCACCGGCGTACGACTCGCGTTCGAAACGAAACTTGTTCTCCTCTTCTGTGCTGGTGTAGTCCAGAATTTTATTGGCCGGATCAGAATCGTTGTTGTCCTTGTACTTCTGGGTCTTGTTGTTCAACATGCTCCGTGATAGGAAATAACGGGTTTTCACCCCTGATTCGCTGCGGTGGCTATACGAAACCCCGAAGGTGTAGTTCCATTGAGCGTAATCGGGCAAGTATCCCAAAATGTATTGATTCGATTTGTATTGCAGCGGTTCAGTGACTTTATCGTTGACCCCCTCGTTCAAGCGGAAGTAATCCAAGGCGCCAACGGTCACCACTTCAATGCGGTCTTGGGGAGTCAAGTTCCAGGTCAATTTGCCTTGGTAATCATTGAAATTGGGCAAAAAGGGCAACTGCAAGGCACTGAACAGGAATTGCAGGTAGCTCTGGCGAGCAGAGAAAACGTAAGAAGCATTCTTGCCCAAGGGACCATCGGCGGTTAAACCGATGTCCGAACTACCGAGCGTAAAGCGGTATTTTCCTTTTTCCTTGTTGCCATCCACCTGCTGGAAATCAAACACAGAACTCAACCCATTGGCGTATTGAATGGGAAATGCACCGGTGTAGAGGTTGACTTCCTTGATGAAGTTCACGTTCAACAATCCGACGGGACCTCCTGTGCTGCCCTGGGTTTGAAAGTGGTTGATGATGGGAATTTCAAAACCATCCAAATAGAACTTATTCTCTGCAGGGGCGCCGCCTCGAATGATCACATCGTTGCGAAATCCGGGAACGGAAATCACCCCGGGTAGGGATTGAACAATCTTGGAAATGTCGCGGTTACCGCCAGGATTTCGCTCGATTTCTCGAATGCTGAGCTGCTGACTGCTCACCGGGCTTTCCGCGCTGCGCTTTTGCAAACCCGAGCGGGTAATGGCAACTGTTCCTACACTCTCTGCCAAAGACTCCATTTGAATCTCAATAGGGGCATTTTTATCGTAAGTATAAAGCGCTTCGGCCACCGTCACGGTTGCGTAACCGGAACGGCTGGCTTCGAGTCGGTAAAAGCCAGGCTCAAGGGGTCCAATTTTGAACAAACCCAAGCTATCGCTGACGGCTTCCTGCACTCCACCATTGGCCTGAATGGTTGCAAATGAAACCGCATTCCCCGTTTGAGCATCTTTGATTTTCCCTTGAAGTACAATTCCATTTTGGGCTCGCAAGACCTGATGACCAAGCATAAGAGCCAGAACCAAAAGCGATACTTTTCTAAACACAAAACTTAAACAAAATCGGGTCGTAAAGGTTTTGAGATGAGCCAATCTGTCAGAGAAGAATTTCCAAAGCCCCTTTTTTCACCATCAGAGCAGGTAAATCTGCCAATTTGCCCGATGCGCACAATTGGCTCGTTTTTCGCAACGGGTCGCGTTCAAAGCCTTATTTTTGCACATTACCCATGTTTGGATCTGTCTTACAAACCATTACAAAAATGCTGGGCGGCAGTCATGCCGAGAAAGCCCTGAAAGAACTGGAGCCTATCGTTGCCCAGATCAATACCCATTACCAATCGTACCAATCCCTGTCTCACGACGAACTGCGCCAAAAGTCACTGGGCTTCAAAAGCACCATTGCTGAGCGTTTGTCGGGCATTGATCAGCAGTTGGAGCAATTGAAAAAAGACATTGATGCTTGCCCAGAAGGGGACATCGATGCTCGCAACGAACTCTTCACCCAACAAGACGAGTTGGAAAAAGAGCGCGACGAGCAACTAGAAACTGTATTGAACGACATTCTTCCAGAGGCTTTCGCTGTCATGAAAGATGCGGCACGCCGATTCAGCGAAAACGAAGAAATCGCCGTTTCTGCCCTGGATTTAGACCGAGAATTGGCTACACAAAAAGACTTTGTTCGCATCGAAAACGACAAAGCCGTTTACCGCAATTCCTGGACAGCGGCTGGGGGTCAGATCAAATGGAACATGATTCACTACGATGTTCAGTTGATTGGCGGTATCGCTCTGCACCGCGGAAAAATTGCCGAGATGGCCACCGGTGAAGGTAAAACCCTGGTGAGCACCTTGCCTACTTACCTCAACGCTTTGGGCGGTCGAGGCGTGCATTTGGTAACCGTAAACGATTACCTGGCTCGTCGTGACGCCGAATGGAATGCTCCAGTATTCAACTTCTTGGGCCTCAGCGTTGATTGTTTGGAATACCACCGTCCCAACAGCGCCGAACGCAAACGCGCTTACCAAGCCGATATCACCTACGGTACAAACAACGAATTTGGCTTTGATTACCTACGTGACAACATGGCGCACAGCCCTTCCGATTTGGTTCAAGGCAAGCACCATTATGCTATCATTGACGAGGTTGACTCGGTTTTGATCGACGATGCCCGTACACCCTTGATCATTTCGGGCCCCACTCCCAAGGGCGATGTGCAACAATTCGACTTCTTGAAGCCCCGAATTCACTCGCTGGTTGAAGCCCAAAAGAAATACGCCAACCAAGCCTTGGTTGAAGCCAAAAAGTTGATAGCCGAGGGCAGTACAGGTCACAAAGAAGGGGAAGGCGGATTGGCCTTGCTTCGCGCTCACCGCGCCTTGCCCAAAAACAAAGCTCTGATCAAATTCTTGGGCGAAGCCGGAATTCGCGGCATCTTGACCAAGACCGAAAATCACTATTTGCAAGACCAGCAGAAGGAAATGCCTTTGGCTGATGCTCCTTTGCACTTCACCATTGATGAAAAGACCAACAGCGTAGATCTCACTGACAAGGGCATTGAAACCATTACCCACCACGGCGAAGATCCGCAGTTTTTCATCATACCCGACGTGGGGTCTTCCATGTTGGAAATCGAGCGCAATGCCAGCAATGATGACGAAAAGTTGCGCATGAAAGAAACCCTGATGCAGGAGTTTTCAGAAAAGAGTGAACGCATTCATTCGGTTCAGCAGTTGCTCAAGGCCTATACCCTATTCGAACGCGACATTGAGTACATTTTGCAAGACGGCAAAGTGAAAATTGTCGACGAGCAAACGGGTCGTGTCATGGAGGGTCGCCGTTACTCTGACGGTTTGCACCAGGCCATCGAAGCCAAGGAAAACGTGAAAGTTGAGGCTGCCACGCAAACCTACGCCACCATCACCTTGCAGAACTATTTCCGCATGTACCACAAACTTTCGGGTATGACCGGTACAGCTGAAACAGAAGCCCAGGAATTGTGGGACATCTACAAACTGGGGGTGCAGGTCATTCCGACCAACAAAGCCATCTCCCGTAAAGACTTTGACGACTTGGTTTACAAGACCAAGCGCGAGAAATACAACGCCATCATCGATGAAGTAGTGGAATTGACCCAAGCGGGACGCCCCGTCTTGGTAGGCACCACCAATGTGGAAGTTTCTGAATTGCTCAGCCGCATGCTCAAATTGCGCGGCATCAAGCACAATGTATTGAACGCCAAACAACACCAGCGCGAGGCTGAAATCGTTGCCGAAGCCGGCCATCCCGGAGCGGTGACCATCGCCACCAACATGGCGGGTCGCGGTACGGACATCAAGATTTCAGAAGAGGTCAAAGCTTCAGGCGGTTTGGCCATCATCGGTACCGAACGCCACGACAGCCGTCGCGTAGACCGCCAGCTTCGCGGTCGTGCCGGTCGTCAAGGCGATCCCGGAACATCGCGTTTTTACGTGAGTTTGGAAGACGATTTGATGCGCATTTTCGGCTCGGAGCGCGTTTCTGCCTTCATGGACAAATTTGGCTACAAAGAGGGCGACGTGATCGAACACTCTTGGATGACCAAAACCATCGAGCGCAACCAAAAGCGCATGGAGCAAAACCACTTTGGCATTCGCAAGCGCTTGTTGGAATACGACGACGTCATGAACAAGCAGCGCACGAACATTTACCGCATGCGCCGCAACGCCTTGTTCGGCGATCGTTTGAGCATTGATTTGCGCAACATGACCTACAACTGGTGTCATGACTTGATCGAAGACAGCCGCGATTCTGCCTCTTACGAGGAATTCGAATGGGAAGTCATTCGCGCTTTGGCCACGGAACCTGGAATCTCAGCCGACGACTACAACAACCGCAGCATCAGCAACGAAGAGTTGACCCAGCGCTTGTTTGCGAGCTTGAGTCAGCGCTACCAGGCCAAAACTCAACACATGGCCACCACGGCCTACCCCGTATTCAACCGCATTCGCCAAGAACAAGGGGAGCGCATCGAAAATGTCGTGGTTCCCTTGACCGATGGTATTCATGATTTCCAATTGCATGTGGGCATGCAAAAAGCCCTCGATACCGAGTGCCGCAGCATGATTCAAGATCTGGAGAAGTCCAGCACCTTGCAAACCATCGACGACGAATGGAAAGAGCATTTGCGTGAATTGGACGATCTGAAGCAGAGTGCCAACAACGCTCAGTACGAGCAAAAAGACCCCTTGTTGATTTACAAGTTGGAGAGTTTCGAACTGTTCGGTCAAATGCTCAGACGCATCAACCAAAGCGTATTGGGATCCTTGTACAAGACGCGCATCAAGGAGAACGATGCAGTATCTGAGTCTCGCGGACCACAGCGCCGTGAAGAACCCAAAGTTCAAGCCCGCAAAGACGAATTCGAACAGGCACCTCAAGGCCAAGCGGCACCTGCACCTGCACAAACCCCTCGCCCACAAGCACCTGTTGTAAACGAATTGAAAGTGGGTCGCAACGATCCTTGTCCTTGCGGAAGCGGCAAGAAATTCAAGCAATGCCACGGCCAAGCGTAGAGAAACCCAAAGCTCCCAACGAGGATTACTACTTCGAAAACGGGTATTTGGTTTTCACCGAAGCGTACCACCTGAAACGCGGTTTTTGCTGCGGTTCAGGCTGTAGGCATTGTCCCTATTCGCCCAAGCATATCAAGGGAAACCGACAGAGCAAATAATCGTTATTTTGTGTACAAGGGGTGGAAACCTTGGCCCAGATTGGCTAGATGCTGCAGTATCTTTGAGGAGTGAATCAGCCCTTACAGTCAGCCTTAATATCGGTCTTTTACAAAGACGGATTGGAACCCATTGTCAAAGCCCTTCACGCGCAAGGCACCGTATTGTACTCAACAGGCGGAACCCGTGCTTTCATTGAAAATCTTGGCTTACCCTGCGTGGCTGTCGAGGACCTCACGGCCTACCCTAGCATTTTAGGAGGCCGCGTCAAAACCCTTCACCCCAAGGTATTCGGAGGCATATTGGCCCGTCGCGAACTGGCCGAAGATTTGGCTGAATTGGCCCAATACGAAATCCCAACCTTTGATTTGGTCATGGTGGACCTGTACCCCTTTAGCGAAACGGTAGCCGGTGGCGGATCGGAATCTGACATCATCGAAAAAATCGACATCGGAGGGGTTTCCTTGATTCGTGCCGCGGCTAAAAATCACGCCCATTGTACCATTGTGTCTGACCGCAAGCAGTACAGCCGCTTTTTGGAATTGATTGAATCGCAGAATGCGAGCTTGAATCTGGCCCAGCGCAAGCAGTTTGCCGCCGAGGCTTTCCAAACTACAGCTGCCTATGACAGCGCCATTTCCCAGTGGTTTGCCGGCTCTTCTAGTATGGCCTTGCGCTACGGAGAAAACCCGCACCAAAAAGGAGTGTTTGAAGGCGATTTGAGCCAAATATTTGACAAAATTCAGGGCAAAGAGCTCTCCTACAACAACCTTTTGGACGTTGATGCCGCCGTCAACCTTTTGCAAGAGTTCTCGCACGAGGCCGGCAAAACCTTTGTCATCATCAAGCACAACAACGCCTGCGGTGTGGCCACACGCGAATCGGAACTGCAAGCTTGGACCGATGCCTTGGCCTGCGACCCTGTATCGGCATTCGGTGGAATTCTCGCCGTCAATGGCCACATCGATGCGGCCGTAGCCGCCGAAATCAACAAACTCTTCTTTGAGGTCCTGATTGCAGAATCTTACAGCGAAGAAGCCAAAGCTCTCTTGGCCGCCAAGGAAAGCCGCATTCTGCTCATATTGAAATCAGGGATTGAATTACCCACACAAATACGTCGCAGCACCTTGAATGGCTATTTGGTTCAAGACAGAGATGCCCAAAGCGAAACCCCATCAGAGATGAAGCCGGTAACAGAAGTTCATCCTACACAAGAGCAGCTTGAAGATTTGGTATTCGCCTTGAAATTGGCCAAACAGACCAAGAGCAACACCATCGTTTTGAGCAAGAACAAGCAATTGTTGGCCAGCGGCACAGGCCAAACTAGCCGTGTCGATGCCTTGAACCAAGCCATTGAGAAAGCCAACCGCTTTGGATTTGACTTGGAAGGAGCGGTCATGGCCTCTGATGCCTTCTTCCCCTTCCCCGACTGTGTGGAGATTGCTGACAAAGCCGGAATCACTGCTGTGGTTCAACCTGGTGGCAGCATCAAAGACCAAGCGAGCATCGACTATTGCAATGCCAATGGCATGGCCATGGTCATCACTGGTATTCGTCACTTCAAACACTAATCCATGCTGTACAGACTCATCAAATTCTTCCTATTCTTGATGCCTCCCGAACAGGCACATGAATTTGCCTTGAAGAGTCTGCGCACAGCTTTGAAATTGCCCCTAATTGGGTCTTGGCTTCGTTCCAGTTTTCGCCCCGAGAACAGCGAACCTGTTGAGGTAGGTGGCATTAGTTTCCCCAATCCCGTAGGTTTGGCCGCGGGCTTTGACAAAGATGCCAAATGGCTACACTTGCTCAAGGACCTTGGATTTGGCTTTGTTGAGGTCGGCACCGTCACCCCCAAACCCCAAGACGGAAACCCCAAACCTCGATTGTTTCGCTTGCCCTCTGATCGCGCCTTGATCAACCGCATGGGCTTTAACAACCAAGGATTGGACGCCATGGTGCAGCGTTTGAAAAGCCGACCCGAAGGTTTGATTGTGGGAGGAAACATCGGCAAAAACAAGCTTACCCCGAACGAAGAAGCCATTCAAGACTACATTCTCGGATTTGAGGCCCTCTACGACCATGTCGATTACATTGCGGTCAACATCAGTAGTCCCAATACCCCAGGTTTGCGTGATTTGCAAGAAGAAGGATTCATTGTAGGCCTTTTCGAAGAATTGCAAAAAAGAAGAGCCGCCAAGACAGCTCACAAACCCATTTGGATTAAAATTGCCCCAGACTTCAGCAATGCCGCTCTGCATGGCTTGGTAGAAACCCTAAAAAAAGCCAAAGTCGACGGCATCATTGTCAGCAATACAACCGTAAGTCGAGAGGGCTTGAGTTATTCCGATTCCCACATCTCAAGCATTGGAGCTGGCGGCCTGAGCGGAGCTCCCGTCTTTGAAACGTCCAACAGGGCTTTGGCCGAGGTAGCTATGCACGTGGGTGGAGATATTCCACTGATTGGAGTTGGCGGAATTTTCAATGCCTACGACGCCAATGAAAAGTTCTTGAGAGGCGCTCAGTTGGTGCAAGTCTATACCGGCTTCATTTACGAAGGTCCTTGGATCGTAAAAAACATCATCAAGGGCTTGAAAAGTCTCTAAACCAAGGCCTGAATGTAGCCAAGCGCTGAGACGCTGTATCAAGAGCAAGCCCCATCAATTCCCCGTTTCCACTAGGAAGAACTGAACCTTGTTCACCCAATAAGCGGTTTCTCCCAACCACCAGAGTTCATAGCGCAATTCCCAAAGCTTCTTTCCTTTTTCAAGGGTGATGACATAGCGAGTAGCGGGAAATCCATTGGCTGATCGCAATTCCAATTTCTCCGGTCTGATTCGCACATTTCGCCAAGAAAAATTCTGTTTTGCTATTTGATTGCGCCATTTGAAAAAACTTTTCTGGAATTGGTACACATAGTTCTTATACTGCCCTTGAACCATGGCCATGGGAGAAGCCGTATCGTGCAAGCGCAGCTCACGAACAAATTGTTGCTCTGAAACAAAGCCATAGCCCGGCACCGCGCGTTTGTTTTGGATCCAAGCCACCAAGGTATCCAGCGCCTCCAGACTGGAGGCAAAGCCCGGTGCTGGCACAATTACCTCTGCCGTATCGTTTTTATCGCCAAAGGGCCAATGCGCCGCAAACAGAGAGTCTCGCAAATTTCTCCGGGTAGAATCGCTTGTCTGCGAACAGCCCACACTGATCAGAAACAAGGTCATCAAACCCACAAAACCACGAACTTTGCTCTGCATTCACCCGCAAGTTACAGCAAAGATGAGCCACAATCCTGACGCCTACCCCAACCGATTGCTTCAAGAAGCCAGTCCTTATTTGCAGCAGCATGCCTACAACCCCGTAGACTGGCAGCCCTGGGGCGATGAGGCTTGGGAACTCGCAGCTAAGGAAAACAAATTGGTTTGGGTCAGCATTGGATACAGCGCTTGCCACTGGTGCCATGTCATGGAGCACGAGAGCTTTGAAGATCAAGAAACGGCTGAAATCATGAACCACCATTTTGTCAATATCAAAGTCGATCGCGAAGAGCGACCCGATATAGACAGCGTGTACATGGATGCTTGCCAACTCATGACCGGTCGCGGCGGATGGCCCTTAAACGTGTGCTGCACCCCAGATCGGCGCCCCCTTTATGCAGGAACCTACTTCCCCAATGCACAATGGAAACAAGTGCTCTTGCAACTAGCCGAAGGATGGCGCACTCAACCCGATACCTTTCGAGACTATGCTCAGCAATTGATGGATCAGCTCCAGGAAATGCACCAAGCTCCGACGGCCGGTGCTCCCAGTGCAATGACGAGAAAATCCTGGACCGAGGCTTACGAGCGATTCAGCCAAGAAATGGATTGGGAATACGGAGGTCTGAAACGCAGCCCCAAATTCATGTTGCCCAATCAGCACGAATACAACCTGGATGTGCTGTTGAGTAATGAATCCGAAACAGCGCGTGAATACCTGCATTTGTCGCTCATCAAAATGAGCCAAAGTGGCATCTACGACACCTTGCGCGGTGGGTTTTACCGCTACTCAACTGACCGCTTTTGGTTTGCTCCGCATTTTGAGAAAATGCTGTACGACAACGCTCAGTTGGTCTCCTTGTATGCCCGAGCCTATGCTTATAGCGATGCCGAGCTTTACAAAGAAATCGTGCAAGCCACGCTGGCCTTTTGCCGAACAGAACTCTACCAAGATGGCGCTTACGGCTGTGCCCTTGATGCTGATTCCGAAGGAAAAGAAGGGCACTACTACACTTTTACCTATTCCGAACTTCAGACGGCTTTGGATGCGGAAACATTCGAATTGGCGCAAGCCCTATTCGAGCCCAAACCAGAAGGCAACTGGGAAGAGGGTCGCAATATTTTGCACAGCGTTCAAGCCCCGTTGCAAGTCATTCAATCATTGGGTATCAACGGGGCTGAATACCAAGCTCGTTTGGCCCGAATGAAAGCCCAACTCTTGGACCTTCAAGATCAACGTGTTCGCCCCGGCTACGATCACAAGTGTTTGTGTTCTTGGAATGGACTCATGCTCAAAGCCCTTGCTGATGCCGCCTACTACTTAAACGAGCCCAATTGCCTCGAGCAGGCTCAGGAATTGGCCGATTGGATGTGGGAACATTTTCGAAGCCCAAAAGGTTTGATGCATGCCCATGCCAATGGCCAAGCGTACATCGAGGGCCAATTGGAAGACTACGCCCTATTTGCCCAAGGTTTGTTGGCCTTGTACCAGGCCAATCTCCAATCTGCGATATTAGCCAAAGCCCATCAGCTCATCGCCGAAGCCCTACCCTTGTTTTACGACAACAAAACCAAGCGTTTGATGTTGCTGCGTCTTGATCAGCAAGAACTCCCCATCAACAAGGTTGACAATACCGATGATGTGATCAGCAGCGCCAATAGCAGCATGGCACTGTGTCTTTGGGAGCTCGGCCTTCATTTGGGAGAACGCCAATACAGCCAAATAGCCGAAGACTTGTGGAACCAAGTCGGCGAACAGGCCCTTCAGCAACCACAGTGGTACAGCCAATTCATGCGCCTCGCTCATGCCTTGATGCACGGAGGAATGGAAATTACCCTTTGCGGCCGTTTTAGAACACCTGAAACCCGCTTAGCATTGGCCAAGAAATTACCATCATGGGTAAAAATCGCCTATGCCGGTAGTCCCAGCGTTTGGTCTCAACAAGAACCTGCCGATCAAGATTTGATATTTGTCTGCACTCAAGGCCAGTGCTTTGCCCCGTTCAAAACCCTGGATCAGGCTTGGGAACTCATCGATGAAGCCTTGGGCTTAGAATGAGGCTTTGACGAAGGGCTGAGTCAATACTTGGCCCTGAATCGTTTGGCATCTCAACCAATAAGTTCCAGCGTTCAAGTCAGACACATTCAGTCGCAAGGAAGCCGTTGAAGTTCCCCTTCCATTCATGAGCACTCGGCCACTGACGTCAATCAACTCCCAAATCGAAATGACTTCTTTCTCTGCCACAATCATGATCCAATCGCTAGCAGGATTGGGATACAGCTGCATGGAACCTATCTCAGCCTGATGTGTTTTCAAGGCCAAGTCCCACAAGGGCTGCTCATCTACCGCCACGATGGGGGCAAAGTCTTCTTGGGTCCAATTGTTCTGCTGGGCTTCCCAAGCATAAGCCAATACGCGAAAATCAGCCAATTTCCCTCGACCCGTCACGACACCATAGGGTTCAAAGTCAGCCCCATCAGGTATGACCACATCAATGGCAGAAACGGGAACTTCAATTGAGAAAGAACGCTTTCGCTGCTCACCAGGGGCCAAAATTTCATGTACATTGCTGATGCTAGGCTCATCGCCTGCAAACAAGCTAGCCAAGGCAGCCCGCTTATGAACGTAACCCACCATGGGGTTGTTCTTGCCAAAATACAGGGAATTGCTGTCGGTCGTCCAAGCGCTTTTAACCGATTGATTGAAGCCAAAACCCAAACCACGAATGCTGGTCTCCAACAAACTACCTCCAATGTGCACTTCGTCGGCCCAACAGTAATTGCGGGCCGTCAGTTTCACATCGCCGGTCAAAATCTGGGTCAAGGTATCGTACTGCAAGTTCAATACCTCCACATCAAAGGGCTTTTGCTTGGACTGCCAAGCAACTTGCATAGCACCTTCTACCCACTGGTTGGGGGCCATGACGAATCCAGGGCCAAAAGTCGGCGTACGGTTGATGAAGGCAGATGGGTATTCTACTGGATAAAACTCCGAAGTCGGCAAGCGCGAATATCGCTGTAGCACAGGTGACAAACTGGGCTGAATACCATCGTAGCTATGGTGCTGTATCCAAGTGATTTGACCGGGGAATGCGCGCTCCAAACTATCCATCCAAAAATCTTGAGCCATAGGGCACTCGCTGCACCAGGAGGCGGTAAACGACTCAACCAACAGCTGACCTGTATCGACTGCTCCCGTGCGCACATCGCGGAATACCAAATGCTGACGAACCGTATCATTCAGTGCATTGTTATCTCCATTCACCTTCAAGATGTGCATGATTTTATATTCCTGCCCCAAGTTCAATTTGGCAGGATCAAACTGCGGATAAAGGCTGTACTCATACCCTTCTCCCAAGAAATTATTGGTCGCTACAGGTATGCTCAACAAGGCGCTGTCCACCCAAACCCCATTGGCATAGGTATTGACCATCAATTCACCACCACCCTGGTAACCCAAGGCTTGCACGCGAACGGGGATTCCAAAGGGGGATGATGCTGTACCCGCACTAAGGGGGTATTTGCTCAGGTTTTGGTTGTACAAAC
Source organism: Bacteroidota bacterium (assembly GCA_027621365.1). Taxonomy (GTDB): domain Bacteria; phylum Bacteroidota; class Bacteroidia; order NS11-12g; family UBA955; genus JALRLA01. Next base: position 100,418 of record JAQCBH010000004.1, read on the forward strand.
CAATTTGCCAATCGTTGGCATAGGCCCCGCTCCATTCGAAGGTTTGATAGCGGTTGTCGTGGGTAAATCGGGTGCCGTCATAAATCCAGGCATTGTTTCCCCAAAGCTGCGCCGACTCGGTACTGTTCCATTGAAGGCCCGTGCTCAAATAGCGAACCGTATTGCTCAAGTCAGCCATTTGTTCCACTACATGAATGCGGTAGCTGCTTTCTTCCAACACGATGGAATAGTAGGCATAACGATCTTGACTGCAGGAAGCCGAGTGAAAGCGAATCCACAACTGGCGGTGAGGGAAGGTTCCAAACACCTTGGTGTAGATGGCATCGTTGTCACCATCCAACTTCACCCCGCCTACATAAATCACCTTGCTAGGCAATCCAGAAATGGGCATGGTCAAAAAAGTATCGACCGAGGCCATAGGCTCGCCCGTGGGCTGACTGAAACTCACATATCCCGTACTGGCCACCCAAAAATCGCTGACCGTAGAACCGGCAAAAGCAAAGGGAAAAGGAATGGACTGCTGAGCGGAATAGGTTTGTTTGCCCAAAGAATCGGCTAGGATTTTGGTCCAACCCGCCGATTCGGTTTTATTGTCCAGCTCTTGGTTGAGAACCTGATGGACGGCATTGGGCGGATTAGAACCGCTGCCCATATGAACGAGCCCATACGATTGGGCTTTCAATTGCACGGCTGCCAATAGACTGGCAACCACGATCATTCCTTTTCTCACAGGGACTTGACCTCCGAAACTAATTTCTGCAAGCTGTCTTTGGCATCTCCAAAGAGCATTCCGCACTTGGTATTGTAGAACAAATCGTTATCGATACCGGCATAACCTGCCTTCATGCTGCGTTTCAAGACCACCACCTGTTTGGCATTTTCCACATCCAAAATGGGCATGCCGTAAATCGGGCTGCTGGGGTCGGTTTTCGCCGCCGGATTGACCACGTCATTGGCTCCAACCACCAACACCACATCGGTGGTGGCGAATTCAGGATTGATGTCCTCCATCTCAACCAACTTGTCGTATTCCACGCTGCTCTCAGCCAACAAAACGTTCATGTGCCCCGGCATTCGACCCGCTACAGGGTGAATGGCATACTTCACTTCGACGCCTTCGCTTTCCAACAAGAGTTCCATTTCATGGCACACGTGCTGAGCTTGGGCAACCGCCAATCCATAACCTGGAACAATCACCACTTTCGAAGCGTACTTCATCATGATGGCCACGTCAGTGGCTTGAAGTTCGCGAATGCTTCCGCCGGCAGAATTGCCTGCAGAAGCGGCAGCTGAAGCACCGCCTACCTTGCCCAACAACACATTGGTCAAAGAACGGTTCATCGCATTGCACATGACTACCGTCAAGATGGTACCGGCCGAACCTACCAGGACACCGCCCATCAACATGACATTGTTGTCGTACAAGAACCCGCCGCAAGCAGCGGCTACACCCGTAAAGGAGTTCAGCAAACTGATGACTACGGGCATATCAGCGCCCCCGATGGGAAGCACAAACAGAATTCCGTATACCGCAGCGATCACCAGTACGATGTAGAACCAAAATGTTCCATCCAAGTAACCCAGGGTATGACCGGCTGCTAAGCCCACTACCGAGGCAAGCAGACCCAAGTTGATGTATTGTTGACCGGGCAAAGCCAAATCTTTGATCTTGCCTTCCAATTTGCCATAAGCAATCATGGACCCCGCAAAAGAAACCGTTCCGATGATCAAACCTGCATAGATGATGCCCAATTGGGTCTGCATTTCGGCAGCTGCACCTGTCAAAGCCATGGCCGCAGCCACAAGGGCCTGCCCAACTTCTGAATCAACCGAAGCAAAGGCAGCCGTCATCTCATGGAATTCCATCAATCCAATTAGGGCTGCACAAGCGCCACCCATACCGTTGAACAGAGAGACCATTTGAGGCATGGCCGTCATTTGCACTTTCTTGGCCATCATGGTTCCCACGATGGTACCCAAGGCGATGGCACCCAGAATCAAGGGCACGTTGTGCAAGTCTTCTCCGTCTTTGCCGAAAACCAAAGCAGCCACCACAGCGAAAATCATCCCAATGGCAGCGATTTGATTACCTCGGCGAGCGGTATCGGGCTTGCCCATCATCTTCAATCCCACCACAAAACCGATGGAACCAAGGAGATAGAACAGTTCCTGGATGGGTAGAGCTTTGGTCTCATCGGGGTTGAGCATATACCCGCCGCCGACACCAATCAAAAGGCCCAGGGCCAAATTCTCTAAGGTGAAATACTTTCTCATGCCTTGCCTCCCTTGTCTTTCTTCTTGAACATCTCGAGCATGCGGTCTGTCACTACAAACCCGCCAACAACGTTTAGCGTACCCAAAACCACGCCGACAAATCCCAGCACCAAACTGAAATAATCGTCAGAGTGAGCCTTGCCCAGTACCAAAATGGCACCGATCAAAACCACACCGTGAATGGCATTTGCACCGCTCATCAATGGCGTATGCAACACCGAAGGAACGTGTGAAATCAACTCGATTCCCACGATGATCATCAGAAATATCAAATAGATAAATTCGATATTCTCGTATATAAAATCCAAAATCATACGGGTCTAATTATTTGCGGGCTGTGCCGTTTTGTACGATCAAACATCCGTCGACAATTTCGTCGTCGGTATGGAATTCAATTTCTCCTTTGGGGCCGATCAATTTGAGCAGTTCCCAGATGTTTCGGGCAAACAATTCAGAGGCATTGGTTGACAAGGTAGAGGGAAGGTTCACCGCCCCTACAATGCGGGCATTGCCCAAATCTACCACTTGGTTTGCTTGGGTCTTGGAGGTATTGCCACCCTGTTCAGCAGCCATGTCCAACACCACCGAACCCTGTTTCATCAAGGCCAACTGCTCATCGTCGATCAACAAGGGAGCCTTTTTGCCTGGCACCAAAGCCGTGGTGATGACCAAGTCGGCTTGAGCCAATGACTTGTTCACGGCCTCGCGCTGGGCTTTGCGGTATTCTTCACTAGCCTCTTTGGCGTAACCGCCCTCAGAACCTACTTCTACTCCTTTTACTTCGATGAACTTGCCACCCAAACTTTCTACCTGCTCTTTGGTCTCGGGGCGAACGTCAGTAGCCTCCACCACGGCACCCAAGCGCTTGGCGGTAGCAATGGCTTGCAAACCCGCAACCCCTACTCCAAATACCAAGACCTTGGCCGGTGTAACGGTTCCCGCAGCGGTCATCAACAAGGGAAAAATGCGATCCAGATGTCCTGCACCCTCTATCACCGCGCGGTACCCAGCCAAGTTGGCCTGAGAACTCAGCACGTCCATGCTCTGAGCACGAGAGATGCGGGGAATGGCATCCAAAGAAACGGCATTGGCTCCTTGAGAGGCCAAGGCCGCAATGGTATCAGTGTTCGACAAGTGATACAACTGAGAGATCCAGGTGCTACCCTTTTGTACTTGGGCAATTTGCTCAGCTGTAGGCGGATTGATCTGAACCAAACAATCGGCCTGATAGGCCGCAGCTCCGCTCACAACACTGGCTCCAGCTTGCTCATAAGCTTGGTCAGAGAAGTGAGCCCCTTCTCCGGCTTGCGATTCAACTTGAACAGCAAAACCCATCTTGATCAGCTGGGCCGCCACGTTGGGAGTCAGCGAAACTCGCTTTTCACCCGAACGCAATTCTTTTAAAATGGAAATTTTCACAGGATTCGTCTCTTCCTTTAAGAGAATCCGAATTTAGTGAATTTTCAGGCCCTAAACTACTGAGCTTGCAAGCAAATTTGCTGCCATCGGCTCCCACTCTTCAACAGGTAAAATCCTGATTCCCACTGACCCAAATCCAATTGACGGGTGCCGGCAGGCCAGCACGCCAATACCTGCCCAGAAAGGCTCCACAATTCCACCTCTTGCATGGTCTGGGAATCAGGGATGTTCACAAGGCCGCTAGTCGGATTGGGGTATACGCCAAGCCCTTGCGAATGAACTTCTTGAATTCGGGCAGAACGAGCATCGAAATAGCGAACTTGATTGGGCGTGAAGCCTCTTGGCCCTGTGGGCGTACCCGTGATTTCCAAAACGGGCAATCGCTGATCATCGGTCAACCATTTGAAGCTTACCTGATTGCGCGGAATGGGCACCTGACCAAATTGAGTCGTCAAGGTATCGGTCTCTAACACGGTTGAACGAACCAGCAGAGCATTGGACGAAGTGTAACCAGGCAACTTGATAGAACCGTAACCGAGAACGGCATTCTGACGAACTCCTTGCTGCACCAAGCGAAACGCATTTCCGGGTACTTCAAAAACAAAGCGAAAGGTCGAGGTGTCGCGGTCTCCGTATTCCAGTGGGAATTGATAAATCTCATCTTCGTCAACATAGTTCGCCGCCAAAGGGAAACCGGAGAAACTGTACCCAATTCCTTCAGCCCTAAAGGCCGAATTCGACACCGAATAGAAACTGTAAATGTTCTTAAAAACCAAAGGCCCGGCACCCAAAGAGTCGGCCGTTTTCAAGCCAATTTGACCGAAAAAATAAAAAGCATAGGGGGTCTGCAGGGATGATTTGTACTCCACCAAGGTTTGGGCCTGTGATTCCAAGGAACTAAAATCCCAGGATTGAGAAGCTCCCATTTGCGATTGCCAGTTGGAAGGCAAGGCTGTTGGAAGCGCCGAAGAATAATGAAGGCTATCTCCCGCCTTCGGCATATTCGTTCTCCCGATGCTCAATTGCGCATGCAACGAAAAGCTCAAAACCGCGGCGACGGCCCAAGTTCCAATACGTTTGAATTCCTGCATAAGTCAAAGGTATACATTCGGTTTTGATAAGTTCACGAACAGGGTTTTCTATGCGAGAAAAAAACGCGATTTTTGCACCCTGATGAAAACCCAGTGGCGTGCAAAACCTACCCCCGATTCGGAAACAGTTGCAAGCCTGTCCAAGGAGTTGAATTTATCTCCTGAATTGGGTTCCATTCTGGTTCAACGCGGCATCGACACCTACGACAAAGCCCAAGCCTTTTTCCGCCCCAAACTGAGTCACCTGCACGATCCTTTCCTAATGAAGGACATGGACAAGGCGGTAAAACGCATTCGCCAGGCCGTGCAGGACAAGGAAAACATCTTGGTCTATGGAGATTACGACGTAGATGGCACAACAGCAGTAAGTGTGGTGTATTCGTATTTCAAGAATTTCAATCAGAACATTGAATACTACATCCCTGACCGCTACAAAGAGGGATACGGGATCAGCCTAGCAGGCATTGAATACGCCCATCAAAACAACTTCAAACTGATCATTGCCCTAGATTGCGGCATTCGCTCCAACGAGTTGGTTACCAAGGCTGCAGAACTGGGAGTAGAATTCATCATTTGTGATCACCACCTTCCAGGTGAGACCGTACCACCGGCAACCGCCATATTGAATCCCAAGCAGCACGACTGCACCTATCCCTACAAGGAGTTGTCTGGAGCGGGCATCGGCTTCAAATTGATTCAGGCGTATACAGAAAAAGAAGGTCTGCCTTACGAGACCATCATGGACTACTTGGACTTGGTGGCCGTTTCGATCGCCAGTGACATGGTCGACGTGCGCGGTGAAAACCGGGTATTGGCATTTTACGGCCTGAAAAAACTCAACGAGAACCCGAGCATTGGCATACAAGCCTTGCTCCAAGACGCCCAACCGGGAAAGACCTTTTCCATGATGGACATCGTCTTTGGCATAGGCCCAAAAATCAATGCCGCGGGTCGCATCGCCGATGCCAAGTCGGCCGTCAAGGTGCTGATTGAGCGCGATTACAACACCGCCAAGAAGTTGGCCGTGGTCCTGAACGAACGCAATCACGAGCGCAAAGGCTTGGATACCGACATCACCAAAGAAGCCGTTGAGCAAGTGGAAAACAATGCCGAGTTTCACCAGCAACAAAGCATTGTGCTGCGCGGAGATGATTGGCACAAAGGCGTGATCGGAATCGTGGCTAGCCGCATGGTGGAACAATTTTACAAGCCCACCATTGTGTTCTCTGAGAACGAAGGCATGTTGACCGGATCAGCGCGAAGCGTACGCGGTTTCGACATTCACGAAGCCATAGGCAAGTGCAGCCAATACGTGGCTCAGTTCGGTGGTCACAAATACGCCGCTGGCTTGAGCGTTCCCATCGAAAATTACGACGGTTTCAAAGCCGCTTTCGAAAAGGTCGTCAATGAAACCATTGAAGCCGAAAGTTTGGTACCGGTGGTGGAATATGACTTGGAGCTTGACCCCTCTCGAGTGAGCTTGAAAATGGTCAATATTTTGAATCAAATGGCGCCCTTTGGCCCCGGCAATCACATGCCTGTGTTTCGCTTGAACCGTCTCAAGAGCCAAGGAACTGCGCGCATTTTGAAAGAAAAGCATCTCAAACTCAGCATGGGCCAGGCCCCCTACTTCTTTGATTCCATTGGATTTGGAATGGCTGAGCTGTCCTCATACGTAAAACCGGGCAACTCCTTTGACGCCTGTGTTTCATTGGAAGAAAACCACTTCAACGGTAGAACCAATCTTCAGCTCAAGCTTCGGGACATCAAATCGGCTGAAGCCTAATCCTTCACCCAAACTCGAACATCGTACAAAGAATCAGAAGGGCTCAGAAATTGAGCCACTTCTCGGTATTGAGGCAAGGCCTGCAAGTCTGACAGGGGCATAGGCGCATCGCGTCGGGCGTGAAAATTATCCCATAACAAAACCGCTCCTTTGGGCATCCAATCCTGCCCCGGGCGTTTGTCAATGCTCCACATGTAGAAGGTCTTCGCCTTTTCAGGATTCGCCCAGGGGTCCAAATCTAGACGAACATTGAGCTCTGGCAGTTGATGCACCAATACCGCTCCCGGCTGCTCCAGGAGCTGTTTTTCTTCTATGAAGGTCAAGGCCTGATCGATTTGGGCAGACCCTGCATAGCCTCCAATCGGGGTTCCCTGTTGCCACGGATAAGGAAATCCTGCCCCCGGATACGCCGCGGCTGCCATGGCCAACAAGACCCCAATCTTGGCACTTCTGTTGAGTATAGCGATGTCAAAGATCATCAATCGATGCAAGCTGTAATGGGCCAAGAAGGCCGCCAATGGGGCAATGACTACAAAGGGTCGCAACAAACCGTGAGAACCATAACTGCCGCTGTACCAAACCCAACTGTGGGCCAAAAAGAAAACGCCGAACATGGGCCACCAAAGCCACAAAGCCATTTGAGAGAGCTCACGTGGGGTTTTTTTCTTGATGCGGGAAAACACATATATCAACACCAACACCAAAGAAACCAGCATGAGCCCAAACACCAGTGGGCCCCATATCTCCCTTTGGGCATCGGCATAATGCCAAAAGTTTCCGTGACCCGGATCAAATCGTTTTTCTACTTCTTGCTTGACATACGGATTCTGGCGTACAATCCAGGCCCAATCACCCGAAACCAGCGCCCCTAAAACAGCAAATAGCACGGACCCGATCATCAAATGCGGCCACAATTTGTAGCGAGATCGAACCCAAAGGAACAAGGCCAAAGCCCCCAACAAGAGAAAACCTTCGGTTCGCACATAGGGCAAAAACGAACCTACAACGGCGGCAGACACCAAACGCTTCGAAGCCAACAAATAAACAATAGCCACCAAGATTAGGGCATTGGTTGGCTCAGTCAAAGCAGAGTGAACATTGGCCAATACCAAGGGCTGCAATCCAAAAAGCGGAATGAACATCCACGGGTTGCGCAAGCCCAAACGGCGGCAAGTCAAATAGCCCAACCAGGCAGTGGCAAGCGTAGCCAATAGATTCAAGACATACAGTCCCTTGATACCGAATGGCGCAAAGGGTAAAGCCAATAAGGTGAAAACAGGTTTCCCCCATTGATCCAAAAGAAGTGTCGGATGAAAGGGCGCCCAACGAGCATACAAAAAGTGATTCCAAGAATCTTGGCCTCCTGCAGGGCCTTCAGCCTGAAACGAAAGCAAGGCATAAACCAGCAGCAGCAAGCCCAAGGAGGCCCAAGCGGCCCAGGCATTGCGGCGAATGATGGCAGTAGCTTGCATAGGCGCAAAATAAAAAGGGGAAGCCACATTCGCCTCCCCTTTTCCATTAAGATTTCGTTTGATTAGAAAGTGCTGTGCACCAACATCATGTCTTGAATGCGCTTCTCAGCATGGCGAATGGCCGCTTGCTGGTTGTTGATGTTCATGGCATCACTCATGTTAATGATGTCCAAGATGGTGGTGTAAATGTGCTCGGTTTGGGCCAAGGCACGCTCACGTACATAACCGGTATACTCGCTATATACGTTGATCAATCCACCGGCGTTGATGACGAAGTCAGGAGCATATACAATGCCCTTGGCTTTCAAAGCATCACCGTGAATGGTTTCGTCTTCCAACTGATTGTTCGCCGCACCGGCTACAATTTGGCATTTCAAACGCCCAACCGTGTCATCGTTCAAAATTCCACCCAAAGCGCAAGGAGCAAAAATATCAACCGACAAGTCGATCATGTCTTCGCTGCTCACCACAATGGCACCAAATTCCTGGGTTGCTTTTTGCAAAACGCTATCGTTGATGTCGCTGACGTACAACTTGGCGCCTTCCTTGTGCAAGTATTCGCACAAGTGCCAGCCTACTTTACCTATACCCATGATGGCTACGCTTTTGCCCGAAAGGCTGTCGTTGCCCCAAGCCTTTTTGGCGCTGGCTTTCATGCCCATATAAGTACCGTAAGCGGTAACGGGTGAGGGATCTCCTCCGCCGCCCATGCTTTCAGGTAAACCCACCACGTGATCAGTTTCCATGTTGACATATTCCATGTCTTTGGTGGTGGTTCCCACGTCTTCAGCGGTGATGTACTTTCCGTTCAAGTTCTCGACAAAGCGTCCAAACTTGCGCATCAACGCTTCGCTTTTCATGGTCTTGGGATCACCGATGATGACAGCTTTCGCGCCACCCAAGTTCAAACCAGCTACAGAAGCTTTGTAGGTCATTCCACGAGACAAACGCAAAGCGTCACGCACTGCATCTTTTTCGGAAGCGTAATGCCACATACGCGTTCCTCCAAGGCCAGGTCCCAGCACCGTATTGTGAACGGCGATGATGGCTTTCAGCCCGGTGGCGTGGTCTTGGCAAAATACGATCTGTTCGTGTTGGGTAGATTCAAGGCCTGCAAACAAGTCAAACTGGGTTGCAGACAAATGTTGAGTTTGAATATCGGCCATTTTGAGGGTGCAAAGATACGCCAAACTCTTAGGAAAAATGAGCTTTAACAAGTGTCAATCAAACACTTATTCAAGGATTTACCTCCGCGTGATAATTAGGCCACTTCGGGAACTCGTCTGGGAGCAAATTGAGCCGCTTTATGGGCAATGGCGTTGATGTGCTCGGGGGTGGTACCGCAGCATCCGCCAATGATGTTCACCCAGCCCAACTTCAACCACTCTTCCAAGACCGCAGCCATACCCTCAGGGGTCTCGTCGTACTCACCAAATTCGTTGGGCAAACCCGCATTGGGATAACAACTGATGCGCGTCCAAGCCACTCGGCTCAACTCTGCTATGAAGGGGCGCATTTGAGGGGCCCCCAAGGCACAATTCAAGCCCACCGAGAACAAATCGGCATGGGAAATGCTGTTCCAGAAGGCTTCAGTGGTCTGGCCCGACAAGGTGCGACCCGAAGCATCCGTAATGGTACCGCTGACCATCAGAGGTAGGCGCTTTCCTTTTATCTCGAAAAGAGCATCGATAGCAAATAAAGCCGCCTTGCAATTCAAGGTATCGAATACGGTTTCTACCAAAAGGGCATCTACTCCGGCATCAAACAAGGCTTCGGCTTGTTCGCCGTAAACCTCAACCATTTGATCGAAAGTCACCGCTCGATAGCCCGGATTGTTGACATCGGGACTCAAGCTTAAAGTCTTGTTGGTAGGACCAATAGCACCCGCCACAAAGCGCGGGCGGGCATGAGCTCCCAAAGAGGCAATGGCATCACGGGCCACCTTTACGGCCGCTTGGTTGATGGCTCGAACTTGGTCTTCCATACCATAATCGGCCATGGAAATGCGGTTGGCATTAAAGGTATTGGTTTCGAGAATATCCGCACCGGCATCTAAGAATGCCTTGTGAATTCCTTGAATAACCGCCGGTTGGGTGATCACCAATAAATCGTTGTTGCCCCGTTGAGGCATAGCACAATCGGCAAATTCAGCTCCACGAAACTCTTCTTCGCTCAATTTGTGGCGCTGAATCATGGTACCCATGGCGCCATCCAAAACTAAGATGCGCTCAGTTGCGGCTTGCTTCAGATTGCTCATTCCACAAAGATAGTCGCTCCCAAACCCAGCCTATCAGCAAATTGGCGTAATCCCCACTTTTTATCTGATTGCCAGCATTCAGCCAGCGCTCTGGAGTCAGGTCCAGTTTTGAATCTACAAATCCTTTCTCGGCCTCTGCAAAGAAGCGCAAAGGCGAAACCTTGCTTTCCTTCTGGTAGCGAATGCGGGCCATGGGCTCATCCAAAAACACCGCAAAATTCTGAGCGGTTTCAGCACTGTTGTACCAAAGAAAATCAGGCTCGTCCTCGTACAGATTTCGAACGGCCTCTGTCTGCAAGAAATCAGAAGGCTCGCCGCTGAATACTTCGGCCAAGCCCCTCTCTACATCAGCAGCAGAAGCCGCTGTATCGCTGGGCACAAACAGCACCATAGCCTTGAATTGGTAGGCGGCAAAGACCTGCCGCTGCATCAAGCGAGCGTAGGAATAATTGGGCTTTTGAATCAATGCGCCCATTCTATTTTTGGCCACCTGGGTCTCCAGAAAGGCCTTAAACTTGGCTTCCGAACTCAATGATAGGGCAAAAAACCAACCCGATGGGGTGCCAAACACCACAGCATCTGACATCAGCCCTACCCCCAATTGCCCTGGATCCTCCAGGTCTTCAAAAGCCGTTGAAGTACTCAATTCGGCCGACAGACTATCCAGCAGAGCAGGCGGGCGCTTCATGCCTGGCAAAGCCTCCAAATGCTGACGAGCCTGACGGGTCTGCAAGTGGGCGAACCACTGGGTATTCTCGGGCATGATCATCAACAGACGACTGCGCGCATTGAAGTTGTACCAAAGATACACACCTACAATTCCAGCGGTCACGACCGAAATCAAGATCAAGCGCGTGGCAATTTTTCGAAAGTTGTCGCTGGGTTTGTTCATGCTGCAAAAAAACAAAAGGGCCGTCAAATGACGGCCCTTTCCAATAGATTAAATGTGCAGTTTAGTCGTGCTTTTTCTTGCAGCAAGGCTTCACTTCAGAAGAACCTTGGCAAGCAGGGGCCGTAGGGGCAGCTGTTTCTACTGCATCGTCAGTAGCGGGAGATGATTCAGCAGAAGCATCGGCATGAGCATGACCCTGGCAAGAACCAGCGGCAGCATCCCCAGACTGGCAGCAAGACTTCTTAGGAGCAGCAGCCGTTCCCTCAGCTTGGCCTTGACCTTGGCATGCCGCAGCGGTATCACCGCCTTTGCAGCACTTTTTAGTGGGGACTTGCTCTACGGCAGGAATAGCCACTACCTCAGCAGGAGCTTCGGTTTGAGCCTGAGCTACAACACTGAAGCCCAAACCCATTATTGCGATCAAAACAATCTTTTTCATATTCGTTAAAACAAAGATAATCATTTCCATTGAGCCACGACGGTTTCACCCCCGACGGTCTTATCGCCCAATTTGACATTGATTGGGGTACCTACAGGGAAGAATAAGTCAATGCGAGAACCGAATTTGATAAAGCCGTACTCCGCTCCCGTGCGAGCCGCGTGACCTTCTTTGGCGTAGCAAACAATGCGGCGTGCCAAAGCACCCGCGATTTGGCGAAACAACACTTGGCCGTAGGTATTTTCTACCACAACGGTAGTGCGCTCGTTGTCGGTGCTACTTTTAGGATGCCATGCCACCAGGTATTTGCCCGGATGGTATTTTTCAAAAATCACCTTGCCCCATGTGGGATAACGATTCACGTGCACGTTCAAGGGCGACATAAAAATACTCACCTGCAAGCGCTTGTCCTTGAAAAATTCGGTCTCATCGACTTCCTCGATCACGACCACTTTTCCATCAGCCGGAGCAATGACCAAATGGTCTCCCTCAGGGGTATTTCTCTGCGGATGACGGAAAAACTGCACCACCAGCACGTACATCACCAAACTCATACCTAAGGCAATGTCGCAAGCCAACCCGCCGCCCAACCAGAAGTTAAGCGCCCAGTTCAAGCCGGCCAAAATGGCCGTAGTTCCCAGAATGATGGCGAAGCCTTCTTTGTGCAATCGCATTAAAATGACCCTCTCAATTTCAAGGTTCTAGATACCTTCTCAACTGCCACTACATAGGCTGCCATGCGCATAGAGATTCCCTCCTTATCAGCGCGCTGATACAAATTATCAAAGGCCATTTTCATAGCACGGTCAGCACGGCGATTCACTCGCTCTTCTGTCCAGTAATATCCCAAACGGTTCTGTACCCATTCAAAATAGGAAACGGTCACACCACCGGCATTGGCCAAAATATCAGGAACCACCAAGATTCCCTTTTCGTTCAAAATATCATCGGCACCGGCTGTAGTGGGGCCATTGGCACCTTCTACGATCAACTTGGCCTTGATGCGAGCCGCATTTTCAGGCGTAATCTGGTCTTCCATAGCAGCTGGCACCAAAACGTCGCATTCCAGCTCCAATAATTCCTCGTTGGAGATCCTTTGGCAGCCCGAGAATCCTTCCAAACTACGACTTTCGCTGTTGGCTACATATTCAATGGCTTTGGGAATATCGATACCGTCAGGGTTGTGGTAACCTCCCGAAATATCGCTAATGGCAATAATCTTTACACCCAACTGGGCAATCAACTTGGCGCTGATGCTACCCACATTTCCGAAACCTTGAACCACACAAGTGGCTTGGGTCGGATTGATGCCCATTTTGGCCAGGGCGCTGCGGGTGGAAACCATCACACCGCGACCGGTGGCTTCTACTCGGCCTAAGCTACCACCCAATACGAGGGGTTTGCCCGTTACGACCGCATAAGAGTTGTGGCCTTGAATTTTTGAAAATTCATCCACGATCCAGGCCATCTCTTGAGAGCTAGTACCCATATCAGGAGCCGGAATGTCTTTATCAGGTCCAAACACGTTGCGCATAGATAAGGTATAGGCACGGGTCAATCTCTCCAACTCCCCTTTGCTCATTGCACGGGGATTGCACTTGATGCCGCCTTTAGCACCGCCATAAGGAACATTCACAACCGCACATTTCCATGTCATCCAGGCAGCTAAGGCCTTAACTTCATCCAGGTTGACATCCATTGAGTAGCGAATGCCCCCTTTAGAGGGACCCGAATGCACGGAGTGCACCACGCGGTAGGCTTCAAAAACTTGTATGGTCCCGTCATCCATAGTGACGGGAATATTGGCCATGACTACTTTGTCTGGGACACGCAATACATTGGCGAATTGATCATCTAATCCGAGAATTTCAACAGCTTTGTCTAAGCGTTTTCTCATGCTCTCCAGCGGATTGTATCGTGGAGTGCCACCGTTGTGTGAAACTGTCATAAAGACTTTCTAAAGAATTTGTAGGGAGCAAAATTAGGGGTTTGATTCATCGAGCAAAGGCCTTTTGGCTAAGTTTTCCAATTGTGTATAGAATTTCAGAATCGCAAACGCCACCAGCGAAGCAGCAAAGGCAGCACATTTTGTTTGTGAACCGACCAATCCAATCTTCTGTGTACTTGCAACCCATTGATAACCAGCAGAACAACAAAAGCTACATCCAAGGCATAGATATAAGGAAGAATTTCCAGGCTCATCAACAAGACCAAAAGCGATGAACCGTAAGAAAAGGCCAAGGCTTTGAAAGCCCCTTCGGCATGCAAATAATGACCCAAAGAGGCCGAGCCAGCCAAGCAAATAATAGCCGGTATAAGCTCCACACAGCGCATTTTCAACGAATCGAAGTCGTTGCCGAAAACAGCAGTGAACCAAGAGGCCGGCACAAATACCAAGACCAGGCAAGCGACCGAGGTTGCCATCAAGCTGATTAGGGTATAGCGACGAACCAATCGAGCGTGAAAGGCCCGATTCCCTGAGCGCAGCACCCGGCTGTGCAAAACCGAGCCAAAACTGTTGGCGAAGAGCCAAAACGCGTCGGCCACCAATAGCGCATTGGAAAACACCCCGGCTTCAGCCGAATCTCCGCGCTGATTCAAAGTCCAAATGGGCAGGCGATACACCAAGTACAACAGCAAGTGACCTACTTGGGCCCAGAAACCTTCTTTGAGCAGCCCCTTGGGCCAGGGCTTTTTGGGCAAACTGGAGCGAATCAGCCTGTGGGTTCGAACCATGGCGATGAGCAGAACACCCAGCGTTGCTATACTGACGACCCGTATCACGCCGTCCAGCTTCTGATTGCCACAGCATACTTCGTGATTGGGGTTGTCGATCGACCACAGGTACAGCAATCCGGCAAAGCCCAAAAACTTGGCGAATTCCAGCAGCCATTGCAAGGAGTTGCGGCGCACAACCCAGCCCTGGGCTTGGTACAAGTTGTACTGAATGTTCAAAAAGGCCAAGGCCGAAAATTGCAAGGAAAACCAGGACAGCTCCCATGGCCAAGCCAAATAGGGCCAAGCAAAAGTCAACAACATGTTCCCGGCTATGGGCGCCAAAAAGACATAGGGCAAAATCGCCGATATGCCGTATCGGGCTATCCAGTTGGCCACTGCCGAACCGGCCACAAACTCGACCAGCATCAAACAAAGCTGCAGGTAGAACAGGTACAATCCCCATTCCCCTCGCCCGCTGGCCCCCAAGTATCGAGACACGCAGACAATGCCCAAGGCAGCCACTGCGGCTTTGGCCAATTGCCACAAATAGGTCTTAATCGGGCTGGCTTGGCTCATGGCGGGAAACTACGAATTTCAAGTAATAGGAAAGCGATGCGCAGCGAAACAAATAGCGAGCCGCCTTGTGATCTTTTGCGTTTTTCGCCAACCTTTTCCAGGCTTTTTTTCGCATTTCTTGCGAAACATGGGCATTCAATCGCTCGTGGAAGATGGCTTCTTTCCACTCGCTTAGGCTGCGCAGGGTGAGGGCCGTATCGGGCACCGTGAATCCTTTTTTGTCTATTCGCTGAAGCAAGGCCTCTGGCACCAAACCCTTGGCGGCTTGACGCAAGGCCCCTTTTGAATAGCCATTATGCAAGCGCGAACTCAATTCTTCTCCCTGCCCCAAGGCCCATTCGGCCAATTTTTGATCATCGGCAAAGGGGTTTCTGGATTCGAGCGAAAAGGCCATGCCGTTGCGATCTTCGTAGTGCAGCAATTGCCCCAAACGAAGCCCAAAAAAATCGTCGCGCATCAATGCCGCTGGGCTTTTGCCCGAAAGCTCTGATTGCTTGAACCAGCTCAAGAGAGCCTGTAGCAACAGCCTCATGGGGTTCAAGGGCCATTTGCTCATCTGCTTGATCAGGGCCCAGGGTTCGCGCAGCAAAGCTGCGCGGTAGTAATGCGGGTATCCGCCGAACAATTCGTCGGCTCCTTGGCCGTTGAACAAGACCACCATGCCTTGGGCTTTCACCTCGCGGCACAAGGCCCAGTGGGCCAAGTTGTTCCAAGCTACCGCCGGTCGGCCCGTCGACTCAATGTATTGGGGCAACCAATCTCCTTGAGCCTGGTTCATGTCGATGCGGTGCCAGTTGACCTTATGGAAATCAGCGACCTGTTTTTGCCAAAAAGATTCATCGCCTGGCATACCCGGAGCGCTCACCGAAAAGGCATGCAAATCGGCCTCAGGCCCTAATACCTCGCGGGCCAGTCCCAACAAAATAGCGCTATCCAAGCCCCCACTGAGGGCAAAGGCGATGGGAACATCGCTTCGCAATCGCCGCTTCATAGAGCCCAGCAAGTATTCTCTCAGATCCTTGATCGACGATTTCTCTCCTTTGTACCATTTGACAGGCTCTTCCACCCTCAAAGCTGTTTCTGTCCAATTCAGCTGTAGCCAATGGCCTGGGGGAATTTCTTGAAGGCCTTGGCTCCAAGGCAAGACATCGCTCAAACCCTCGTTGAAAAAGGCGCGAATGGCCTCTGAATGAACCTTCTCGCTCGTTGCCAAGGGGAATTCTTCGCTGCAAAAGGCCATTTGGCTGTGGCCATCACCGCTGTAATACAGGGGCTTGACTCCAGAAAAATCGCGAACGGCCCAAGCTTGCTTTTGCTCCTGATCGAGCATCACGAAGGCGAAAAAACCATCCAATCGGTGCAAACAGTCAGGGCCATAAGCCGCCCACAAACGAAGCAGCAACTCGGTATCGGTGCCCGATTCCAGGCTCCAACCCTCTTGCTCGGCCAGTTCTATATAATTGTAAATCTCCCCGTTGTACGTCAACAGAAAGCGCCCATCGCTCATGGGCTGGTCTCCCGCGGGGCCCAAGCCCACTATGCTCAATCTTCGGTGAAGCAGCACATGCCGCTCATCGGCCCATTTCCAAGCCGCCGCATCTGGCCCGCGGTGGGCCAATTGCTCCGACACCTTTTCCAGGCGCAGTTGCCAGTCGGCCGAATCTTGGGGCAGTGCCTGAAAGGCGGCGTAGATGCCACACATTAAAACCCGTACCCCCTTTCTAGGGCGGCGGCTACGGCCGCACGGCCGTAGCGCGCTCCCGCGCGCTGAGCGCGGCGCAGCCGCGCAGCCGCCTCCTCCTTTAAGAATAGTTCCCGGGCCCGAACCAAGGCCTCGGTCAATCCCTCAATATCAGCGGGAGCCACCAAAAATCCATCAGCAGGAGACTCCATCATATCGGCGATTCCACCAACCTCAGACGAAACCACCGGCAGCCCCGAACACAGGGCTTCCGAAATCACACAAGGGGCATTTTCAGCCTCACTAAAGAGCAACAAAGCCAAACCCTTATTCAGCACCTGAGCCAAACGCTCATGGCTCATCACACCGCCCCACTCCACTCCGCGATCCAAGCCCTGCTGCTGAGCCCAGTCTTGCAAATCATGATCAGCCGAGCCCACCATGAGCAGTTCCATATCCGGATGCCGCTGGCGGCAAACGGCGAAGGCCTTCAATATCCCTTTGGGGTTCTTTCGTTCGTCCATGCCCGAAACGTGCACAAATCGAGGCTGAACTGGCTCATTGCTGGGCACAAACAGGGCCTCATTCACCACATTGGGAAGGGCTTCAACCGGTTTGGAAGCGCCCAAAACCCGCTCCATGTTGCGGTGCAAGGGCATGGAGACCGCCAAATGCTTATCGACGCGCTTCCACAACTGACGCTGCGCACGCTGAAACCACCAAGCCCGTTTTTCAAAAGCGTCTTCGGCCTTGCCGTCGTAAATGGCCCAATGTTCAGTCAAGTATAAGGGTTGGGCTTTGCCATCCATGAAAATCGATACCGGCATGGCCAGCTTGTCAGGTGCATGCATGTGAACGGCATCGGGCTGCTCGCCCTCATAGGCTTTTTTCAAAACCGCCAACACCGCCTTTTTATAAGCATCGGCATTCCAAAAGCGCGCCCAGGCTCCCCCTTTTTTTTGTTCGATGGGGTGCCACTCCAAGATAACACCGTCTGACACCGAAACTGGTTCCGGCCGTGCCTCCCCCTCCCCGTATAAAGGAAAGTGAAACAGGCGAATGCTATAGTATTGACGGGCTACGTCGAGGTGCCGAGCGATGAAATCACCCGCCATCGAATTCTGAGAACTAGGGTACCAACCGGCCAGCCACCAGAGCGTTTTTTTCGACGCAGCCATAGGGCAAATGTAGGGTCAAAATGGAGCGTTGAAAATTGTTGCACAACCTGAGGGAAGCTATTATCTTTGCACTCCACAAAAACGGCGGTTATAGCTCAGTTGGTTAGAGCATCAGCTTGTGGCGCTGAGGGTCGCCGGTTCGAGCCCGGTTAATCGCCCCAAAAAGCAGCAGAAATGCTGCTTTTTTTTATCATACCAAGCCTCGGCGCCTACACCCGCCACAACCGCATTGAACGCATCGTATGCGACCTTGAGAGGAATGAAAAAAGGCGTGAATTCGTCACCGAAAATCACGCCTTTATGGTCTACAACCCTCTGCTAGAAGGGCCACAGAGTTAGAGGGTTAATCCAATTTGGAATCCATTTCAATGTACTTCAACAACTCAGCGCGAACGGCGGGGTTAGTGAATTGCCCATGAAAGGAACTGGTCACCGTCGAAGACTGGGTATCCTTGATGCCGCGTGAGGCTACACACATATGCTTGGCATCAACAATCACGGCTACGTCTTCGGTTTGCAAAACCTCTTTGAGTTCAGCGGCAATTTGAACGGTCATGCGCTCTTGCACCTGAGGGCGCTTGGCGAAGTACTCCACGATGCGGTTCAATTTCGACAAGCCGATAACCTGACCAGAAGAAATGTAGGCCACATGGGCTTTGCCATAAATGGGCACAAAGTGGTGCTCACAGGTGGAATAAAAGGAAATATCCTTTTCAACCAGCATTTCGCTGTACTTATAATGGTTGTCAAACAAGGTGATGGCCGGCTTGTTCTTGGGATCCAATCCTTTGAACTGCTCATTGACAAACATTTTGGCTACGCGAAGGGGCGTACCTTTCAAGCTGTCATCGGTCAAATCCAAACCCATCACGTGCATGATTTCCTTGAAATGCTTAGCGATCAGTTCAATTTTCAAGGCGTCATCCATGACGAAGGCATCTTCACGCAAAGGAGTCTCTGCGCCACTGCCCACATGGGCGTCTCCAAGTTCATCCCATCGAGGGTCTTGATTATCCATTGTATTCTACAAAGTTACGGGGTGTTTCATAAAGGCGTACCGACAAGTCCATTTCAGCGGGTATGCGGGAGCGCAGGCGCTTCCAAATGACCCAAACGATGTTTTCGGCCGTGGGGTTCAACTGACGAAAATCGTCGGTATCCATGTTTAGGTTTTTGTGATCGAAAGGCTCGACCACCTCTTCATTGATGAACTGCTGAAGCAGTTTCATGTCAATCAAATAGCCCGAAACGGGATCTACTTGACCGGTCACCTTCACCTCCAAATCGTAATTATGCCCATGAAAATGTTCGTTGTTGCACAGCCCGAAAAACGCGCGGTTCTCTTCGGCACTCCACTCCGGCACATGCAAACGGTGCGCAGCGTTGAAGTGGGCTTTACGAAAAACGGAAACAATGTGGCTCATGGCAAAGGCGACAAAATTAAAACCAATCGGCTCCAAAAAGGTTTTGTTTCCATGGCCAAGATTCTGCGATTCACCATTGTCACGCCCATTGAGGCTCCGCGCGATTGGGTCTGGTCGCACTTCAACCAAGATTTACTGGCGGCCGTCAAGCCCCCTTTCTCCCAATTGGAGTTCTTGCGCTACGAGGGTCAGCGAAAGGGAGATCAAATCTCCTTACGGGTCTTTTTTCTCGGCAAATGGGTGACGCAAACCTGGAACACGCAAATCATCGCTGATCGGGGAACCTGTTTTGTCGATAGCAGCCACGAACCTCCTGCACCTCTTTCCTATTGGCACCATGTACATGCTGTATTGCCTGGGCCCAACCACGGCTGCCGAATTGTAGACCGCATTTCTTTTTCTTGCCCTTATGATTGGTGGGCCTATTTGGTCTACTTGCCCCTGTTTGCCCTGTTTTCCACGCGGCGAAAAGGCTACCGACAGTATTTTGGAAAACTTGTGTAGAAAGCCGCATTCTCTATCAATGGGATAGGCCGTGGCTATCCTACCTTTGTGTCATGAAATTTTTCATCGATACGGCCAATTTGGCCCAGATTCAGGAAGCCCACGATTTGGGCATTTTGGACGGTGTCACCACCAACCCTAGCTTGATGGCCAAAGAAGGCATCGTAGGCGACGCGGCTGTGCTGCAGCACTACAAAACCATTTGCGAAATGGTTGATGGCGATGTGAGCGCTGAAGTCATCAGCACCGACTTTGCCGGCATGGTGGCCGAAGGTGAAAAATTGGCCGCCCTGCACAAAAACATCGTGGTAAAAGTTCCCATGATCAAAGAAGGCATTAAGGCCATCGCCCACTTCACCAAAGCGGGCATTCGCACCAATTGCACCTTGGTATTCTCTGCCGGTCAAGCCATTTTGGCGGCCAAAGCAGGCGCTACCTATTTGTCTCCCTTCATCGGCCGCTTGGACGACATCAACTGGGACGGCATGCAATTGATCGAAGACATTTCTGACATCTACACCATTCAAGGGTTCCAAACCCAAATTTTGGCCGCTTCGGTTCGCACACCTCTGCACATCGTTCAAGCCGCCAAAGCCGGTGCTGATGTGGTAACCTGCCCCTTGAGCGCCATCACTGGCCTGTTGAAGCACCCTTTGACCGACAACGGATTGGCTCAGTTCTTGGCCGACCACGCCAAGGCCAACCAGGGTTAATTTAGCGGCGGAAGGTTCAGTTGGCAACGACTGCCAATACCGACCACGCCAAGGCCAACCAGGGTTAATTTAGCGGCGGTTTATTCTGACATAGCGGCCGCCGATCAGCCTCGTGCTCCGTTAGTTAAGGCCCCGATTTCAGCCATCGACCGCAACAAACTCATTGAAAACAAAAAAGTCCCGACTGATCGGGACTTTTTTTTGTAGTGGGCTGTAATGGATTCGAACCATCGACCCCTACCTTGTCAAGATAGTGCTCTAAACCAACTGAGCTAACAGCCCCTTTTGATCAATACTGTTCGTTTTGATTGGGGAAATCGCGCGATTTGACGTCAGCGATGTATTGCTGCACCGCTCCCTTCATATCGTCGTACAAATTTAGGTAACGGCGAAGGAATCGCGGTGAAAATTGCTGAGTAATTCCAAACAAATCGTGAGCCACCAAAACTTGGCCGTCGACTCCTCCCCCTGCACCGATACCAATGACGGGAATGTTCAAACTTTGGGTCACTTGCTCGGCCAAGGCTGCTGGTATCTTCTCCAGCACCAAAGCAAAGCAACCGGCCTCTTCCAACAGTTTGGCGTCGCTTAACAGCTTGGCGGCTTCTGCCTCTTCTTTGGCTCGTACGTTGTAAGTGCCAAATTTATAAATGCTTTGAGGGGTCAAGCCCAAATGTCCCATGACCGGTACACCGGCGGTCAAAATGCGCTTGATGCTCTCGATGATTTCTTCGCCCCCTTCCATCTTGATGGCGTGAGCCCCTGATTCTTTCATGATGCGAATGGTACTGGTCAAGGCTTCTTTGCTGTTTCCCTGATAAGAACCAAAAGGAAGATCAACCACAACCAAAGCCCGGTCTACGCCGCGCACCACTGAGCTCGCATGGTAAATCATTTGGTCCAGGGTAATGGGCAAGGTGGTCTCGTGTCCTGCCATCACATTCGAGGCGCTATCGCCCACCAAGATTACATCAATGCCAGCGGCATCGACAATTTGGGCCATCGAATAATCGTAGGCCGTCAGCATAGAGATGCGCTCTCCACGGGTCTTCATCTCGTGAAGCTGGTGGGTGGTCACCTTGCGAATGTTGTTGTGTACACTCATGATTGGGGTTTTTAAACAAAATGCACCGTCATTTTTTCGTGGCTTCGGCAAGACAAGTCTCCGAATGCCCGCAAAAACGCTCATCTTTGCGCATCTGTGAGCAAAATTAGGGCTTTTTCCATCATCGCCATACTGGGCTTGTTCGCCTCCTCTTGCGAGAATACGGTTGACATCAATGCCCCTTGGAAAGAAACCTTGGTGGTTTACGGCTTGTTAGACCCTTTCGATTCGGTTCAGCGCATCAAAGTCAACAAAGCATTTTTGGGTGGCGATGGCTCGGTCTATCAAACCGCTAAAATGGCTGATTCCTTGTTTGCTGACTCAATCAAGGTTTTCATAATTCGCTCGGCCACCGGCGAATCGATCGAATGCCGCCCAGAATGGGTTTTGGAAAAAGACTCTGGAATATTCGCCAATAATTATACCCGAATCTGGACCACCCGAGAGCGCATTTACTCCAATGAATCGTACGAAATTCGGGTGAGCAACCCCTTGAGCGGCACCCAGATTTACTCCAGCACTCGCACGGTAGGCGACGCCAAGATTCAAAGCCCCTTCAACAGCGTGACCAACCTGTTTTCTGTGGGCCCCGAATACGTCACCATCAGCTTCACCCCTGGGGCCAACACCTATGCTTATGACGTGCGTTTTTTGGTGCATTACCAGAGCATCAATGCCTTAGACACCAACCAAAAGACCGAACATACGGCCGTATGGAAGATGCTGAGCAATTACTATGTTCAACCCGGCAACCGCGCCTTGAACCAAATTCCCCGCTTGTCCTTTTTGCAATTCTTGGCCAACACCATACCCAGCGACCCCAATACCCTTCACCGTTTCACCAGCGTAGGTATTGTTTTCTATGGGGGCAACCAACAATTGCTGGATTACATCTCCGTGAACGAACCCAGCATTGGCATCGTCCAAAAACAGGCTGAATATTCCAACATCGATGGCGGCTTGGGTCTGTTTGCTAGCCGTTGTACCCAGACCATTGATCAAGTACCCATACACGCGGCCTCGATCTCATACATGGCGAAACATCCGACAACTTTGCCGCTGAATTTGATTCCCTAAGGCTCAAATCTGCCAAAATCTGCCAAATCGGCAGACCACTCCTCAAAAAATGCCAGTGGCATCGGGTTTGCAAATGGAAAGCAAAACCGAATACGATGAGTAAAATTATTGGAATTGACTTAGGAACGACGAACAGTTGTGTGGCCGTTTTGGAAGGAAACGAGCCCGTGGTAATTGCCAACAGCGAAGGTCGTCGCACCACTCCTTCTATTGTAGCATTTCTGGACAACGGAAATGGCGAGCGCAAAGTGGGTGACTCTGCCAAGCGCCAAGCCATCACCAACCCCAAGCATACCATTCAGTCCATCAAACGCTTCATGGGCGAAAAATACAGCAGCGTGAGCCGCGAGATCGGACGCGTACCCTATGAAGTAGTAAAGGGCGACAACGACACTCCCCGGGTACAAATTGGCGATCGCCAGTACACCCCTCAGGAGTTGAGCGCCATGGTCTTGCAAAAAATGAAAAAGACCGCTGAAGATTACCTGGGCCAAGAAGTCACCCGTGCGGTGGTCACTGTTCCTGCGTACTTCAACGACGCCCAGCGCCAAGCCACCAAAGAGGCCGGCGAAATTGCCGGTTTGAAAGTGGAACGCATCATCAACGAGCCTACCGCAGCTGCTTTGGCCTACGGTTTGGACAAAATCGACCGCGACATCAAAATTGCCGTGTACGACTTGGGTGGTGGAACCTTCGACGTTTCGATCTTGGAATTGGGTGACGGAGTATTTGAAGTAAAGAGCACCAACGGTGACACCCACCTGGGTGGTGACGACTTCGACCAAGTCATCATTGATTGGTTGGCCGAAGAGTTCAAGAGCGAGCAAAACATCGATTTGCGCAAAGACGCCATGGCCTTGCAGCGCTTGAAAGAAGCCGCTGAAAAAGCCAAAATCGAATTGTCAAGCAGCACGGAAACCGATATCAACTTGCCCTACATCACCGCCATTGACGGTGTGCCCCAGCACTTGGTTCGCAAATTGACCCAAAGCAAATTCGAGCAGTTGGCTGACTCGTTGATCAAAGGCACCTTGGAGCCCTGCAAAATGGCCTTGAAAGATGCCGGCATGAGCGCCAGCGACATCGACGAGGTGATTTTGGTGGGTGGTTCTACCCGCATTCCCGCGATTCAGAAATTGGTAGAGGAATTCTTCGGCAAGAAGCCTTCAAAAGGCGTTAATCCTGACGAAGTAGTGGCCATTGGTGCCGCCATTCAAGGGGGTGTATTGACCGGTGAGGTCAAAGATATTCTCTTGTTGGACGTTACTCCCTTGAGCTTGGGAATCGAGACCATGGGCGGTGTCATGACCAAAATGATCGAATCCAACACCACCATCCCCACCAAGAAGACCGAGACCTTCTCTACCGCCGCTGACAACCAGCCTCAGGTAGAAATTCACATCTGCCAAGGCGAACGCCCCATGGCCGCTGATAACAAGACCATCGGTAAGTTCATTTTGGATGGCATTCCTCCTTCACCCCGCGGTGTTCCCCAAATTGAAGTAACCTTCGACATTGACGCCAACGGTATTTTGAACGTGAGCGCTAAAGACAAGGCCACCGGCAAGGAGCAGAAGATTCGCATTGAAGCCTCCAGCGGATTATCACCCGAAGAAATCGAGCGCATGAAAAAAGACGCCGAAATGAACGCCGAAGCTGACAAGCAGCGCAAAGAAGAAACCGACAAGATCAACGCCGGCGACGGCTTGGTGTTCAGCACCGAAAAGCAGTTGAGCGAATACGGAGACAAGTTGCCCGAAGACAAGAAGAAAACCATCGAAGAGGCAGCCGCCAAATTGAAGGAAGCCGTCGCCGCTCGCAACTTCGCCGACATCGAAACCCACTCTGCCACCTTGAACGAGGCCTGGCAGGCTGCCAGCCAAGACATGTACAACGCCGCTGGTGCCCAGGGCGCCCCTGGTGCAGGTCCTGAAGGCGCAGCCGACGCTGGCGCAGCCGGTGCCGCTGACGAGGTACAAGACGTAGACTTCGAAGAAGTCAAATAATTCTTCCTTTTGAGTTCTGACAAAGCCTTCCCTTCGGGGAGGGCTTTGTTGTTTTGGGACCCCAGGTAAATGGACTAAATTTGAGCAATGGCTGATACGAACCGCAGGTCTTCCTTCCCCTTGAGCAAAAACCAAGTTCTCCTTCTGGTTTTAGCGGCAGCCGTTGCCCTTGCTTTTTGGTTTTGGCCCAGCGACTCCGATCAGCAGCCTTCTGAAACCAAACCCGCAACCCAGGAATCAACCTCAACAAACGAAGACACCGACATGCAATTGGTCGCCCCGCCGGCCCTACCCGACACCAGCAACCTTTCCTTGTATGCCATTGATTCTCTCAAATTGCACCGCCTGTTTTGGGAATCGGCCAACCGTTTGAGCCAGGCCTTCCACACCCGAAATGCGCAGGCTTACGCCGATTACGCGCCCCCGGGTATGGTAGACCGATATGGAGGCAAGAGCGCCTATGAAAAAGCGGTTTCGGCCATGTGGGCCCAAAACGAATTGCCCCAAGCAGTCAAACCCCTTTCCCCATTGCGCGTTGCCGCGGCCTTGGACGACGAAGGTTACGGCCATGGCTGGTACGCCTTGATTCCTGTTCGCCAACAATTTGGTT
This sequence comes from Bacteroidota bacterium, assembly GCA_027621365.1. GTDB lineage: Bacteria > Bacteroidota > Bacteroidia > NS11-12g > UBA955 > JALRLA01. Next base: position 125,640 of record JAQCBH010000004.1, read on the forward strand.
CAGAAATGCGCATTCAATGGCTGGGCGCCCAAACCTTAGACGAAGGCAAACACATTTATTTCATCGACATCAGCAACGCCGAAAAAGAACGCATTGCGCAGATCATGCCCGACTTGCATGTCGCCTTAGAAAATGACGAATACGACGATTTGCGCCTGGCACCACCCAGTACCTGGCCCAAGTTTTAACACCCATGCTCGAACAGTTTACCCCCGATAGCGAAACCGTCAAAGAAAGACTCGAAGAGCAAACCACCCTCTTTTTTAGCATTGTCAAATGGGTAGCCCTGGCCACCGCCATCGGCGCCATTGTAGGTCTATCGACCACCTTCTTTTTGGAGTTGCTCGACATGGGCGTGGTTTGGAGCCATCAGCCTTATTACTACTTGGCCTTGCCTGTCTGCTTTGTTCTCTGCACTTGGCTGGTCAAAACCTTTGCGCCTCAAAGCCAAGGGCACGGCACAGAGAAGGTCATTGAAGCCGTTCACAAACGCAGCGGCCGCATTGATTGGAAAGTCATTCCCGTCAAATTATTGGCCACCGTTTTGACCATCTCTAGCGGTGGTTCAGTCGGTAAAGAAGGGCCCAGCGGCCAAATTGGCGCCGGCTTGGCATCCTTTTTCTCTGACTTGATGAAACTCAGCGATCGCGACCGCAAAAAGGTCGTGATTTGTGGCATTTCTGCCGGTTTTGCCGGCATTTTCGGCACTCCTATTTCTGGAGCCATTTTCGGGCTTGAAGTGCTGTATGTGGGCGCAGTCATGTACGACGTGATGCTGCCCAGCTTCATTTCCGGTATTGTGGCCTACCAAACCTGCTCTTCTTTGGGCATCGATTACTTCCACTCAGGCGGCTTTTTCGTACCCGAATTCAACCGCAATTTTTACCTCCTGCTATTGCTGGGTGGCGTATTTTTCGGTCTCTGCAGCTTCCTATTTATCGAGTTGAATCGCTTCATCGAAAAGCGCCGTGAACTGATCAAATGGAACACCTACGCCTTGAATTTCGCCGGCGGATTAGTGCTTGCCGCACTCGCCTATTTCCTAGGCACGCGTTACTTGGGCCTGGGCTTGGGCACCATCGATGGTATATTGATTGGCACAGACTCAGCCCGATCGTATGACTTTTTGCTCAAAATGCTGTTCACCATCATGACCCTGAGTTTTGGCGGTAGCGGCGGCGTAGTTACCCCAACCTTCTTCATCGGGGTCACAGCCGGAGCCGTTTTTGGCACCTACTTCGGGCTTCCACCCCAAACCTTTGCTGCCATCGGCATGGTCAGCCTGCTTTCAGGAGCAGCCAACACCCCCATTGCCGCCTCCATCATGGGTATGGAACTTTTTGGCGCTGAAATTGCCCCTTATGCAGCCATCAGCTGCGTGATTGCCTACTTGATGACCGGGCATCGCAGCTTATTCCCTTCTCAGATTTTGCGCCAGAAGAAAGATCCCTCTTTCCATGCCGATTTGGATGTCGAAATCCAAGAATCTGACGTGCAACTCAAGAAAAAGGAGCGCATGTTGGTTTACCGCTGGTGGAAAGTTTGGCGCTACCGAGACAAGAGTACGAAATAATTTGGGGCATAGGCCCATAAAAAAAGCCCCGAAATCGGGGCTTTTCTATTGAATGTCTTTCGACCTTATTTGGTAGCCGTCAAGCGCATCTTGCGACGCGTAGTCTTGGGCTTGTCTTCTTCGTTTTGGGCTTTGATGCCAGAGATGTGCTCATCCACCAAAATACGACCGCAGAATTCGCAATCGATGATTTTGTAGTGAGCGCGAATATCGCTGTGACGCTGAGGGGGAATTTTACCGAAGCATCCGCCGCAAGAATTGCGCACGATAGCCGCAACGGCCACACCGTTCTTCATGTTCTCGCGAATGCGGTGGTAGGCACGGTGGTAACGCTCGTCCAACTTCTTGGCGGCTGCGTCACGCTCCTTGCCCAACTTCTCCAACTCTTCCTCGTTTTCTTTTTCAATTTCACCCAATTCAGATTTCTTGAATTCGATGTCTTTGCGCTTGCTGTCTAACGATTCTTCAGTAGCTGTCAACACCTCAGACTTGGCCTCAATTTGAGCGGTCAAATCTTTGATCTTCTTTTCAGCAGACAAAATCTCCAAACCGGCGATTTCTTTCTCTTTGCTGATGGCGTCGTACTCACGGCTGTTCTTGATGTTGTTCAGCTGATCGTCGTACTTTTCAATCAAGGCTTGAAAGTCTTTGATGGCATTTTTCTTATTGGAAATTTCGCTCTTCAACTCAGCTACTTCGCCTTGAATGTGCTCAACGCGCGTTTCAAGACCGGCGATTTCGTCTTCAAGATCGGCGACTTCCATAGGAAGCTCGCCCATGACAGCGCGAATCGCATCAATGCGAGAGTCGATTTGTTGAACCTTCCACAGGTCCTGGAGGTTTTTCTCGATGGTTACGTCCATGGGTTATAAATAATATCGAACCGGATTGGTATTCGTTTGGGTAAAAAGGGTTGCGAAGTTAGGAAATTTATGCGACAAAATCTCCGCCAAACGCTCCTGCGTAAAGCGTTCGCTTTCAAAGTGCCCGATGTCGCAGAGCAAGAGTTCTTTTTCCGTGTCAAAAAACTCGTGGTACTTGACATCTGCTGTCACGTAAGCATCGGCACAAGCCCGGGCTTTTTTGATCAAAAAACTACCCGCTCCCCCACACAAAGCCACGGTTTTGATGGGCCCGTTGTGCTTGCGGGGTGTAAACCGGAAATTGTGCAGATCCATGCTGGACTTGAGGTGGGCCAAAAACTCGGCTTCGCTCATGGCCTGTGGCAATTCGCCCACCAAACCCGCACCGAAGTCGGGGTGAGCGTTATCCAAAGCCCACAGGTGATGGGCGACTTCTTCATAGGGGTGGTGTTTGTACATGGCAGACAGTACCGCCGAGCGCAGCGAGGCGGGCAATACCACTGAAATCTGGCGCTCGGCTACAAATTCTCGAATCCCCTGACTTCCCAAATAGGGATCAGAACCCTCACCGGGCGTAAAGCTCCCAGAACCATCAATGGCAAAGCGACACTCTGAATAGGCTCCAACCTGCCCTGCCCCGGCATCGAACAAGGCACTCTCCAACTCATCGGCATTCTCTTGGGGCACATAGACATCCAAGCGAAACATTTGACCTGGCATGGGCTGCAAAATGCGGCCATTCACCAGGCCCAGGCGTTCGGCAATCTTTGCGTTTACCCCACCCTGCAACACGTTGTCCAAATTGGTATGAATAGCATAAATGGCCACGTTGTTTCGAATGGCCAACTCAATGCAGCGCTGCACATAGTTGGATGAATTGAATCGCTTCAAACCACTGAACACAATCGGGTGATGGGCAATGACCAGCTGGCAATGTTTGTCAATGGCTTCTTGCACCACTTCTTCGGTGCAATCCAAGCAGAGCAAAGCCTGTTGAACTTCTTGATTCATTTGACCGACTAATAATCCGCTGTTGTCGTACGCCTCCTGCAAAGAAGATGGCGCTACGGCCTCGAGCGCGTTGACAATGTCCCGTATTTTGAATGCCATACGCCCAAAGTTCTGTCAATTGGCTGAACTTTGCACACCGAAGCATGACAAATCCCCGCATCGTTCTCAAACCCGGCAAAGAAAATTCTCTGCAACGCCAACACCCTTGGGTATTCTCGGGCGCCATCGCTCAAGCTATTTTGTTCGATGATCAAGAGCTTCAAATTGGCGACTGGGTAGATGTCGTGGACCACAAAGAGCGATTCCTCGCCAAAGGACACTACAGTGACGGCAGCATTGCTGTGCGCATTTTGTCCTGGGCCGATGAAAGTCCAGAAACCATTTACCAGCAAAAAATCGAATCTGCCCTATCTTGGCGCCATAAGCTTGGGTTACCCAGCCCAGAGACCAACGCCTTTCGACTAGTGCATGGGGAGGGTGACCAACTGCCCGGCTTGATCATCGACATCTATGCCCAGCATGCGGTCGTTCAAGCACACAGTTGGGGCGTTCACCATGATTTACCCTTGATCAGCCAAACCCTGCAATCAGCCCTGCCTGATTTGGTTTCCATTTACAGCAAGAGCAAAGCAGCCCTTCACAGCAGCGAGACCCAAGATCATTTTTTACTCGGATCTGCCGAATCTTGCCAAGCCCAAGAGAACGGGTGGTCATTTGGTGTAAACTGGGTAGACGGCCAAAAAACCGGATTTTTCCTAGACCAACGAGTGAACCGAGCCTTGCTGGGACAATACGCCACAGGCAAACGCATTTTGAACACTTTCTGCTACACCGGCGGCTTCAGCATTGCCGCCTTGAGTGCAGGTGCTGAATTTGTCAAGAGCGTCGATGTCTCGGCCCGGGCCATGGCACAAACCGATGCCAACATTGCCTTAAACCAATTCCAAGAACGACACGAATCAGTCACCGCTGACGCCCTCAAATACTTGACTGAAGACTCTGAACTATACGACATTGTCGTACTCGACCCCCCTGCCTTCGCCAAAAACCTGCGCAAAAAACACGCAGCCGTCATGGGCTATAAACGCCTGAATGCTCTTGGCATGAAACGAGTCAAACCCGGTGGTCTGTTGTTCACCTTTAGCTGTTCCCAGGTGGTTGATGACGAGTTGTTTCGCAACACCGTTACCGCCGCCGGTCTAGAAGCCGGTCGCAACGCCCGCGTCATTCACCGCCTGAACCAAGGCCCCGATCATCCAGAAGGTCTGTACCACCCAGAGGGTCACTACCTCAAGGGCTTGGTATTGGCCATCGATTGATTGACCCTCAGCCTAATAGTAAAGGACCTATTGGCCGCATCTGAACTGCCCGACAGAGTCCCACTCATATTCGCTCAAACACGAACAGTTCTGGCAATTCTTACAAGAGGCTTTTCGGTTTGACATTAACCGTTTTTTGTACGCCAATTCTAAGGTGGTTTTTTGATCGAACCATCCCGTTTGGTTCATCAAAACTTCCCGAGGGGAATACACTCCGTGAGCACTATGCGGGCGGTCCATATACGCTTCAATCACTTCGTGAACAACCGTTTTTAAATGAGTGCTATTTTGAGCTTCCAATACTCGCTTGTATTCATTTTTTAAAGTGTGAAATACCCGTTCAATCATAGAATTGGAAGGATGTCCGTTTTTACCAGCTACCCAATGCACAACATTGAATCGAATGCCCCAAAAATTCGGAAGCAAAATGCCTCGGTTTTCAGAACCGCCATCCGTCATATAGTTCAATTTTTCTGGGGTTGCTATGGCATGCGCTTTCTTTAAAACCCTAAAGGAAATTTCTTTTCGAATTTTATTGGCTAGACGCCAAGCCAGAATGGCTCTTGAATAATTATCTATCACACAGTACAAATAGTATTTCTTTCCGTTCAGGCAACGAATTACACTGATATCGGCATGCCAAATTTGATTGACCGCCGTTGCTCTAACTTTTACTCTGGGCACCTGTTTTTTGGGCCTCTGCTTTTCAGTGAGAATATCTTTGGTGTACGTATAAAAGGTTTGTTTACCCACTGCTATTTTGCCTTGCTTAATTGCATTTGCCCATATAGCATATTTATTTGGACCACCATTTCTGGCTATGCGCCGTATAGCTCGTACTTCAGCCAATGCCGTTTTATGAGGACGCCTGCGAATGCAAACGGAATCATAACTGCTTGAACATTTGACCTTCTCTTCAACTTGCCAAGTCCAATATCGATTTTTGCTAATACCTGCAGCCTCTAAAAAGATATTCTGAGAAATCGCCCCATCCAGAGAATCTACGACTTTTATAAATTCCCTTTTATTCGAACTCAAGAAATTCAAATAGTCTTTGTCACCCATTTGCTTCTTAATGAATTGTAAAAATTTAAAATAGGAATCTGTAATCCTTTTGCGCATTTCAACCTCATGGCTATCTCGATTCAACAAACGCTGAACAGCTGCTACATTTTCTGGATTCTCAAACTGCTGAATAAAAAAGTGAGGAGGCTTCGATCGCCACAACGAGAGTGTACTTCTGGGAATCGTTCTTAGAAACTCTTCAGGATAAAATTCCTTTTCTTTTCGCGTTGAAACCGCGAGCATTAATTCTAATGGGTATTTGCTATTTCCGTGTTTCATGGTACATGATTGAACAAGAAATACGACTTCTATACTCCACGAAATTTGTTCAGTATTTACTGAACACTATTTTGGAATTCTCGGAGATTCCATTCTGTCGTTCAGTAAATATTACACACCAAACAACAAAACAAGACCGCCTAAAGCCTATATTTACAAGGCTTTAGCAGCGGGTATCAAATAAACTAGCACTTTAAAGATACAAAAAGCGAGGGTTCGATTCCCTCTCTCTCCGCAGCGGGCACATCACAGCATTTATCGCCCTGTGTGGCACAAGTAGCAGATGTCACCCCTTCACAACCGAAATCAAACGGATGAAAAAGCCCCAAATAGTGTCCCATTTCATGGGCTACCGTCCATCCAAAACTGTTTGCATCTATCGGAGAACCTATTGCATTGTAGGCCCCAAAGAAATCATGAGATACTATGATTCCGTCATAGCCTCCAATTTTGCTCCATGGAAATGTGGACGCCCCTTTTGTGCCTACCGAAATGCCACTCGCATCGAGCATCTCGTTTACTACAAAAATATTGATGTATTTTTCTGATGAATATCCCGCAGACAATGCGAACAAGGCCCCATATTGTCCTTTGCGTAAATCGCTGAGACTGCTGTTGTGTCTGACTATTCCGGAAAATGAATTCCCGTTATGATCAACCTGTGCTAGACAAAATTGAATTCCAGTATTTACTGCTGGACTAGCCGCTAAATCTACATTTCGAAAAGCGGCATTCAATCTATCAATGGCATTCTCAATCTGTTCTAATTTGATATTGCTGCTATCACCAATTGCTGTATCGCTTGGTCGATGCACTACATGTACGACAATGGGAAGCACATATTTCGTCTTGGGACAATTCGGTTCAACAACAAAACAATTGAAACATGGGGAAACATGGCTAGATATATAAACGGCCCCATTTCGGCTTCTAAAATCATTCAACCCAATGTTGAAACTGTGGTCGAAAGTTTGATATTTGAAGGCATCTTGCCTCAATTCGTCCAGCAGTTGTGTAGAACCGCAGAATTGTGTTTGCGCTTTGCCCAGCATAGAAATTG
>JAQCBH010000020.1 GCA_027621365.1 Bacteroidota bacterium
AAATTGATGACCGTGGTGGGGAAATCGCCTTCCAAGAAGAAGATTTCGAAACTGCGGTTGGGGTAGATTCTCAAGCCTGCGGGGATCAATTGCTCGTCGTTTTGGAAGGCGATCAATTTCCCGTAGCTATCGACAATGCTGTAGAAGGTTACTCCATCGATGTCGACCACTGTACCGCCGGGTTGGAAGTGGAACACGTGAGATTCGTATTCCACTTGGCTTTGGTTCCAGTCAACATTTTGGATCATGAAGTTGGACTGGTTGTAGGGGGTCTGTACGCGCCGGGCACAGTTGGTGGTGATGGTTTTACCGTTCAGGAGGGCTTTGTCGCCTTCCAAGGCATTGATGTTTTCTTTTTGGCAAGCACCTGCGGCCAAAGTGACCAAGACCAGGGCGAAAAGGGATGCAGCTTTCATGGTACTGGGTATTGGGGGGTTATACTTTTGTTAGGATTTGGATTATTTATTGGCGCCCAAGAACTCGACAGAGACAGTCTTTACAAGGGTGCTACCGTCCATGATGCGGATTTGCGCGCTCACTTTGCCCAAGTAGATGTCGTGCATCAAGTTTTGGCTGCTGGCCTGCAAAGTGACAGTTTGAGAGATCATGGCAGGGGCTTCTACTTTGCGTTTGAAAAGACCTACAGAGTACTGCAAACTATCGGCTTCTTCTTCGATGGGGAACAAGTCCAATTCAGGGCAGATGGCGTTTATTTGGCCTTGGATGAACTGGAAGCGAGTCTTGAAGAAGTTGGGGTTGATCTCAGCTCGTTCTACTAAAAGAGAAACTTTAGCTGTGTCATCGTATACATCTTGAATTAAAGTTGGAACTCCAGATGTGTAGTGAATTTCGGTAATTTTTAAGTGACCATCCAAGGTGTAATCAGTGTACTGGCCGGTGGTCGTGCTGTAAGAGTTTGAAGCGCCGATTGCTTCGTTAGCTGACCAGTTCGCATTTTTGTCAACATTCTGATTTACAATGCTTGACGATGAATTGCTGTTGGGAAGTAGGGCTTCTTTTTCGCAAGAGGCAAAAGCTACAGAAACAGCTGAAATCAGGGCGAGAGATTTGATTGAGTTTTTCATAATTTTTTATTTTTAATATTTTAAGTTTTTCTAATTGTTTGTTTTTGTTATTCGTTGAACTGTCGTTCCGAATGTAGAAGCACAAAAAGGGGGGGTATCCCCCCAAAAAAAATGAAAAAAAATTTGCAAAAAGTTTCAAGTTGCTGATATGATGTACGTTATGATTGTGAAAATTTGCAACAACTTTTTGGGGTGTCTATGTATTTTTCAAAAAAAATGCAACAAAAAACCTGATTTTCATCAGGTTTACGGGTTAGGCCGATGATGGCTAGAAGAATAGAATGGGGGGCTAGATGCTTTACAGGCCTTTGGCGTATGGAATTGCATAGCCAAGAGGTCGAAGATCTTTCGTGAAGTCTAATCTTGCATAGGTCAGTCCTATCATTGGAGTATCATTCTCGATAGGTCGACATTGCCTATGAGGCTTGTTCCCCGTAGGTCTTTGAGTTCTTTTAAGGATGCCTTACATATACCCCAAGGTCTTTAACATGCTTTTGTAGCTCTGCTCCTTGGAGAACATTTTGAAGTGGTAGTCTCCATTTTCATCGCGGTCGATGATGATGTGCTTGGGTGCAGGAGTTAAGCAGTGTTGAATGCCTCCGAATCCGCCGATGGTCTCTTGGTAAGCTCCGGTATTGAAAAACCCAATGTACAACGGATCTTCTGGATCGTATTTGGGCAGATAAATCGCATTGACATGTTGCTCGGAATTGTAGTAGTCATCGCTATCACAGGTGATGCCACCCAGCAATACGCGCTCGTATTCTTTGCCCCAGCGGTTGACCGGCAACATGATGAATTTCTTATTGATGGCCCAGGCATCGGGTAGGGTAGTCATGAAGCTGGAATCAATCATGTTCCAACGCTCGCGGTCGTTTTGGCGTTTTTGGTCTAACACGCTGTAGATCGCGCCGCCGGCTTCGCCGACGGTAAAGGAGCCAAATTCGGTAAAGATATCAGGTTCGTCAATTCCGGCCTCGGTGCATACCTGCTTGATTTGAGCAACAATCTCAGTTGCCATGTACTCATAGTCATAACTGTAGTTCATGGAGTTTTTGATCGGGAAGCCCCCTCCAATGTTCAAGGTGCAAAGCTCTGGGCACTCTCGCTTAAGTTCGTCATAGACCTTCAAGCACTTGTGTAATTCGTTCCAGTAGTAAGCCGTGTCGTAGATGCCTGTGTTGATGAAGAAGTGCAGCATCTTCAACTTTACATTGGGCTGACCCTTAATCTTGTGGCGGTAGAAAGGCAGGATGTCCTTATAGCCGATTCCCAATCGGGATGTGTAGAATTCGAATTTGGGTTCTTCTTCGGCCGCGATGCGTATACCGCAATTGATTTCTTTATCAGTGAAGGTGAGCAGCTGGTCAATCTCTCTGGAGTTGTCGAAAACAGGGATGACATTGGTCCAGCCATTGTTGATCAATCCGGCGATGTTTTCGATGTAGCTGTCGCGCTTGAAACCATTGCATACCACGAACTTGTCTTTGCTTACTTTGCCTTGCTCGTGCAGGGTTTCAATCAGGTTAATGTCGTAGGTAGAAGAGGTTTCTAGGTGTACATTGTTCTTCAATACCTCATCTAAGGTGTGTTGAAAATGATTGCTTTTGGTACAGTAACAATAATAGTACTTGCCGTGGTAGTCGGCTTTGGCAATGGCTACATTGAACAAGGTACGAGCCTTTTGGATATTCTCACTAATCTTGGGCAAGTAGGTGAATTTCAACGGTGTTCCATATTGTTCGACCAATTCCATCAAGGGGATATTGTGGTAGACCAAGCTCTCTTCATTGTCGCTCAACGTGAACTCCTCTTGAGGAAATTCGAAGGTTTGTTGAATCAGGTCAATGTACTTGTTTTTCATTCTTTTGATGCGTTAGTGCCAAAAAGGTTGGCAAAAGTAACTCATTTGGATGGGTTAAAAAATGAATAAGTAAGTGAGTTAGATTTATAGAATGTCTAGAAGGCTACTTCAAAAACTAGACGGAATCTTTGCCAAAACGGTTTTTCAAGCCCCCTAAGGGGCTTACCTTTGCAGCAGAAAATCGAAAAATACCTAGAAATGAGTAAAATTAGCGTTATCGGAGCAGGCAATGTAGGAGCCAGTTGTGCGGAGTACATCGCCATGAAGAACTTTGCTGCAGAAGTAGTTTTGTTGGACATCAAAGAGAACTTTGCTGAAGGCAAAGCGTTGGATTTGATGCAAACAGCCGCTTTTAATGGCTTTGAGACGCGCATTTCTGGATCGACCAACGATTACAGCAAAACCGCTGGTAGCGACGTGGTGGTGATTACTTCAGGAGTTCCCCGCAAGCCCGGTATGACCCGTGAAGAATTGATCGGCATCAACGCTGGTATCGTGAAGGGAGTTATGGGAAACTGCTTGAAGCATTCTCCGGGGGCTGTTTTCGTGATCGTTTCCAACCCCATGGATACCATGACCTATTTGGCGATGAAAACCTCTGGTGTTCCTGCTCACCGCATCATCGGTATGGGTGGAGCCTTGGATAGCGCTCGTTTCCGTCATTATTTGTCTACAGCTTTGTCGGCTCCTGCATTTGAGGTAGAAGGCATGGTGATCGGTGGTCACGGTGATACAACCATGATCCCCTTGACTTCCAAAGCTTCTTACAAAGGGGTTCCTGCATCTCAATTCCTCAGCGAGGACGTGTTGGGCAAGGTAAAAGCCGATACCATGGTGGGCGGTGCAACCTTGACCGGTATGTTGGGTACTAGTGCTTGGTACGCTCCTGGTGCGGCTGTAACAGCGGTAGTTCAAAGCATCGTTTGCGACCAAAAGCGAATGATCCCCTGCTGTGTGTCTTTGAATGGTGAATACGGGCAGAGCGACATCTGCATCGGGGTTCCCGTGATCTTGGGTAAAAGCGGATGGGAGAAAATCGTTTCCATCGAACTCAACGAAGCTGAAAAAGCTGAGTTTGAGAAAAGCGCGAACGCAGTGCGCAATATGAACGCTGCGCTCGATTCTGTTTTGAGTGCCTAAGCAACTTCGCTTTCCCAATAGCGGCATCTCTTTGATGCTCATGGCCAGCGTTTCGTTTGGCCTGATGAATGTATCGGTGAAAATGCTGGGAACCATGCACGTGGTTCAAGTGGTTTTTTTCCGAGCCGTGGTGCAGCTGTTGATGTCCTCTTTCTTGATTTATCGGGCCGGTATTTCCCCTTGGGGGAACAAACCCAAGTGGTTGATTTTGCGCGGCTTGTTCGGGTCGATGGGGCTGGTGGGGTACTTCTACACCCTGCAAGCCATGCCTTTGGGCAACGCCATCGTCATACACTACTTGTCGCCCATGTTGACCGCTTTGCTGGCCATGTTCTTGTTCAAAGAGCGGGTGAAAGGCTCACAGTGGGCCTTTTTCTTGCTCTCCTTTGCGGGAGTAGTGGTTGTCAATGGTTTGAGTGATGTCATTACATGGCATGGCATTCTCGGCGGATTAGCCGGCGTTGTCTTTTCAGCGGCTGCCTACAATACCATTCGGCATCTGAAAGACAGTGAGCACCCCAATGTGATCATCTTTTACTTTCCTTTGGTCACCTTTCCCTTGAGCCTGATACACGGTTTGGCTTTCCCTGATTCCTGGCGAATGCCCGAGGGTATACATTGGCTTTGGATCCTGGCCATGGGTGTGTTCACTCATTATGGACAGTATTTCATGACCCGAGCTTATCAGCGAGAGCAGGCCTCAAAAGTGTCGGCTGTAAGCTACGCGGGAATCGTATGGGCGGCCCTGTTTGGGGTTTTCTTGTTTGGAGAATTTTACCAGTGGGGCCAATACCTTGGAATGGGCTTGGTTCTGCTGGGTATGGCCTTGAACGTGAGAAGCTCTCAGAAGACTTAGCCTTCTTTTTCCCAACTTCTCAAGGGCTGCGACCAATCGTAAAGAGCCTTTAAAATTGAAGTTTCGTCTTCGTCGCAACGGCGTCCTCGGCGAGGCATGACAAGGCTGGCTGTTTTCAGAGCTGCATCCAATTTGTGGGTGACGAATCCGCTGGAGCCTCCCCAAGCAAAATCGGGGATGAATTGGCGAGGAAAACCAGAACCGAACACGTTGCAGGCAACGCCGACCACCGTTCCGGTATTGAACATGGTGTTGATGCCTGCCTTGCTGTGGTCACCCATGATCAGGCCAACGAATAGCTGGCCGCTCTTGTCAAATCGACCGCTGCTGTAATTCCAGACCTTGACATCGTCGTAGTTGTTCTTCAGGTTGCTCGCATTGGTGTCAGCGCCCAAATTGCACCATTCTCCAATGGCGGCATTGCCCAAGAAGCCATCGTGGCCTTTGTTCGAATACGCTTGGAAAACAACATTGGATATTTCACCACCGGCCACGCTATAAGGGCCTAGGGTAGTAGAACCATAAGCCTTGGTTCCCATCTTCAATTTGGAACCTTCGCACAGGGCCAAGGGGCCGCGCACGAGCGAACCTTCCATGATTTCAGCATTCTTGCCAATGTAAATGGGGCCTTCGTTGCTGTTGAGTGTACAGCCGTTAACCTGGGCACCTTCTTCTAGGAATATGGGATGGGCTCCCCAATGTTGAACGCTGTTGGGGATGGGGGCTGATGTACGATTCGCACACAATACCTCGAAATCTTGTTTGATTTCAGAACCGTTCAGGAGGAATACGTCGTAGGGGCGTTTTACGAGTGTGATTTCGGCCTCGTAGGGCAAATTCTTAGAGCTGTCTGAGCCCATTCTTGCAGCCAAGATCAGTTCATTTTGTACCAGGGTTTCGCCGGGATTCAGGGCTTTGATGGCCGACAACAAAGGAGCATCGGGCAACAGTCGGCCGTTGATGCGCAAATTGGCTTGTTCGTCGCTTGGGTAACGACCTTGTAAATACTCTCGGGTAAAAAAGGAATGCTGAGTGCCCTGTAGATGATGCATCCACTTTTCCCAAATTCTCCAGATCCCAATGCGCAGTTCGGCCGCTGGACGAGTGCTGCATAAGGGGGCGAGGTCAAGTATGTGGTTGTCGTCAAAAAACTCCAGGCGCATGAAACAAAGATAGGACCAGGGGCATAAAAAAAGCCCAAGCGAAAACTTGGGCTTTTTTGTATAGAATGGCTCGGATTATTTCTTTCCGTAACGCTTCATGAACTTGTCGATACGACCTGCGGTGTCGATCAAGTTCTGTTTTCCAGTATAGAAGGGGTGAGATTCTGATGAAATTTCCAGCTTGTACAAGGGGTATTCGTTTCCGTCTTCCCACACAATGGTCTCTTTGGTGTCTACGCAGCTTTGAGTAATGAAAGCATGATCGCAGCTCATGTCCTTGAATACAACTTTGCGGTAGCTGGTTGGGTGAATATCGTTCTTCATGATGATTTCTAATCAGTTTTGGGGCTGCAAATATACAACGAATGAAGTTTGGAAAAAAGCAATTTTAGATTCCCAAGCCATCAATATTGAGATTTTGGCCTCCGGCATCCGATCCCTGTCGCTGTCGATAGGCATCGCAATCCAAGAAATTGGCCGGAAGACCAGCGGGTGCTGGTATCATATCGGTATCTACCTTGATTCGCGAATCCTTTTGCAAAGCCCCAAAGAAATAGCCAAAAATGGGCATGGCCATTCGGCCGCCTTGACCCATGGCGCTGGTTCGAACGCGAATAACAGGATCGTCAGCGCCAACCCAGGTGGCACAGACCAATCCTTTGCTGACGCCCATGAACCAGCCATCGGCAGCTCCTTGTGTCGTTCCTGTTTTACCCCCAATGTGACCGCTGACTTGAAAACGGCCTTTCAATCCAGCCGCAGTACCGGCATCAACTACATTTTTCAACAGATTGAAAATGATGTAGGCGTTCTCCTCGCTCAATACTTGGTCGTGGCGGGGGCTTTGGAATTCTTCAAGCACGTTTCCGTCTTTGTCTTCGATGCGCGTGATGAAGCTGGGTTCTATCCAGAGGCCTTTGTTGACAAAGGCGCTGTAAGCCGAGGCCATTTCAAACGGACTCAACTCTACCGTACCCAAACAAATGGAGGGAACGGCGGGAACACGGTCTTTTTCAATGCCCACCCGTTCAGCGAACTTGACCACCAATTCAGGGGCATTGGCTCCCAGCGATTGCATGACCTGAGCCGTGATCAGGTTGTCAGACATAGCCAATCCTTTTTTCAGGGTGTAAATGCCGCCTTCTGAATGGTCGAAGTTTTTGGGTGACCAGGTTTGTCCATCAAACTCAAAGGTGATTTTCTTGCGCTCGAATTCGGTACAGGGATGGAATTTGTTGATGTCTAGTGCGGTAGCATAGACCAGGGGTTTGAAGGTAGAACCTACTTGGCGACGGGCATTGCGGTTGACGTGATCGAATTTGAAAAACTTGTGGTCAATGCCGCCTACCCAAGCCTTGACAAACCCCGTTTCGGGCTCAATGGCCAACAGTCCCGCTTGCAACAATCGCTTCACGTAGGCCAGTGAGTCATAGGGGCTCATCAGGGTGTCTTTTTCGCCTTGCCAAGTAAAGATGGTCATGGGGACCGGTTTCTTGAGTTCGGCGAGAATGCGGTTCTCGTCATCTCCATAGGTGGCAGCCATAGAGCGCCAGCGCTCGGTTCGCTTCAAATGGGTTTCAATGAAGTTGGGAATGACCTTTCGATCGCTCAAATAGCGCCAGGGCAAATCTTTGCCCCAACTGCGGTCAAACTGCGATTGGAAAACGCTCAAGTGTTGGCCAATGGCCTTTTCGGCGTGTTCCTGCATGACGGGATTGATGGTGGTGTAAATCTTCAATCCGCTTTTGTACAAATTCAGGCCGCGCTCTTTGCACCATCCTTTGAGGTATTCTCCCAATTGAGTACGGAAGTAAGGCGCTAGCCCATCCATGGCGGCGGTGCGGTATTGAAGTTGAATGGGGAGGGCCTTGATCATGGCCAAACTGTCATCGTTCAAGAACCCGTATTTGTTCATTTGCTCCAAAACGGTGTTGCGACGAGACAAGGCATTCTCTGGATTGAATTTGGGATTGTAGCGGTGGTTGGCCTTGAGCATACCCACTAAAACAGCCGATTCTTCGATGCTGAGTTCTTTGGGGTCCTTGTTGAAGAACTCTTTGGATGCGGCTTGGATTCCAAACGATATCCCGGAGAAGGGCACCGTGTTCAAATACATGGCGGCAATCTCTTGTTTGGAATAGCGGCGCTCGAGTTGAACGGCAATGATCTGCTCTTTGAACTTCTGCAATATGCGGGTCAGCTTGTTGCTGGGCTTGTCCATTCGGTGAAACAAGTTCTTGGCCACCTGCTGGCTGAGTGTACTGGCCCCTCCGTCTTTCCCCAAATGTATCACCGCTCGAATCAAGCCTCTTAGGTCTATGCCGGAGTGCTTGTAAAAGCGAACATCTTCGGTAGCTACTAAGGCTTGTATGGTTCCTGGAGAGAGGTCCTGAAACCGAATGTTGGTGCGGTTCTCCAGGTAAAATTTCCCTATCAAGCTACCGTCATCTCCGTAGATTTCTGAGGCCAGGGCGCTTTTGGGATTCTCCAATTCTTCGATTTCGGGCATTTCGCCAAACAGGCCAAGCCCTGCCATGGCAAACATCAGAACTGCGGCAACAAAGCCCCAGAGGGCCATTTTCCAGACAATCGGAACGAAAACGAAGCTTGATTTTTGTTTCATAAGGCAGTCGATGCCCCACAAATATACAGATCGAAAACAGCCCTAATTAAGGCGTTGAAAACTCCTTGAAAGCCTCCCAGTTTTGCTTTTGGTTCAATAGAGCCCAGTTGCTGGTGCTGATCCAGTTGAAGTCTACTTCAAACAGACCTTTGGTTCCGAAGTAGGATAGGGCCCCATTGCCAAATTCGGCGTATTGTTGGGCCATTTCGGGTTTTGAAAAATTGATCACAGGTATCAACCAGCGGCTGCCCATTGGCATGGCCGAGCCAACACTCAAATTCTCTTCAAATACAAAGTTGGCTTTGTTGAAATCACTCAAGGCTGCGCGCGCCATGTTGGCATTCGAGCCTTTGGGTATGGCCACCAAACAAACCAACTCGTCGCTTCCGTTCCAGGCTTGAAATCCGGTAGCGGAAGTGCTGACCGAGCCTGCTGCAGGTTCTTGCGGTTCCTCTAAGGCCCTCAATGCGTTCAGGTGACCCTGAGCTCGATGGGCTGCAGGGGTATTGGGATGGTCTTCCGTGAGTTGTTCAAATAGGTCTTTGGCTTTTTTGACTTGGCCTTCACGGGCGTAACTGGCCGCGTACAAATAATCGAAGCGACTTTGGTATGGATTGCCGGCAAATGATTTGTCGGCTTCCAGTTTTACCGCACGACAGCTGTCAAACTGCTTGGCTTGGTAAGCCGATAAGCAACGGTCGTAAAGGGCTTGAACCTCGGCATTGGCGCTGTTGGGTTCGTCTTCCAAGGCTGCTGATGGGTTTTCCAGCAATTTCAAATACAAGCTGTTGGGGAACTCCTCCCTCAACATTCTTTTGTGGGTATCGGCCGCGTTATAATCTCCCAGCTGTCGCTCCAACTTGACCAATTCGTACAACACCTGAGGGCGGTATTCGCTGCCGGGAAAGCGACTCAATAATGAGCGGTAAAGAGCAATGGCTTCAGAGGCTTCCAACAAGCGGTTTTGGTAAATCTGAGCGGCGGCCAAAAGGGCGTCTTCGACGTCGCCCAAGGCTTTTTCTTGGTCTTTCTTGGCCAGAGGTAAGCCTTTGTAGAATCGTTTCTTGTCTTCCGAAACGCCTTCCAATTCCGGCCCTTTGTCTGCCGTGTCGATGTTGTCGTTGGCGTCGGGCTGATTGGATGTAATGGCGGCTGATTTTAGAGCATTGACCGACCAGAAATCTTGATTTTCTCGGGGACCCCAACTACGGTTGAAGTCTTGTATGCCTTTGGTTCGGGTGTTTTCGTTGTAAAACGGAAACGTTGAGCCCGATCCAGGTAGTCCTGCCATCCCTGGCATGTTGGGTAAGTTTCCAGCTGTTGGAGCAGGGGAGTTGAGTGAGTTTTTTGCGGCTTCAGCGGCCAAACGTTCGGCTTCTTCACGGGCCAAGGCTTCCTTGATTTTTAACTCTCGCCACTCCGGGTCTTTGGCCATGCGCAAGAGCGAATCTTGGTTTTTGATGGTCAACAAATGCTTGAGCAAGTCGGCCAAAATTTCATTCTGGGCCACAATGGTCTCGAATTCAGGATGGTTTTCATCCAAACTGTTGTTGGCCGAGTCGTAGTACAAACCGGCCGTTTCGAATTCCCGTATACCGAAATAATGGTTGCCCAATGCCAGATAGCTAGAAGTGCGCTGAGAGGCATCTTTCTCGCTGTTTCGAACCGAAATGCGGTATTCGTCCAAGCCTTTTTCTTTGGCACCCGAAGCGTACCAGTTTTGGCCCATTTTGAAGTGAATTTGGCCCAAGTAGTCCAAGTTCTTGTCGTCTTTGAGCATTTTGGCCAAAATCCCATTGGCTTTGTCGAAGTCTGATTGCTGACTGCTCAAAATTGAAACTTGCGACATTCTGGCTTGAAAGGCCATGGCATACGGCGGATTCATCTTGGGAACCGCCGCAAAGTGCGACTCGGCGGCTTCGTAGTTGCGCAATTCTTGATAGGCTTGACCCAAGAGGAAATGCAAGCGAAAGCGATCCATGCGAAGGGGCATTTTATCCAAGCATTCCTCCATTAGAGGTGCTGCCGCTTGGAATTTGCCCTCATGGGAATAAATGGAACCCAACACCCATTGAGCTTCCGCTTTCAATTCGCTGGGCAAGGTTTCGGCCGATTCAATGGAGCGCGCCAATGACTCTGCCTCTTCCCATTTGTCCTGCATGGCCAGGGCTCTGGCTATCCACAGTTGGCTTTTGAATTGGATCTCGGGGTCTTCGTATCGATCGTTGACATATTCCAATATATCGATGGCGGCATGGAAATCTCCTTTCAAGAAATAGGCTTTCCCCATGAGCACATAGGCGTCGTCTACCCATTTGCTCTGAGGGTGACGATCGATCATGGTGCTGACCTTCTTGATGGCCTCGTCCATTTTGCCTTGATTTCCCTTTAGGCTCTCTTCAGAACCGTAGTTCATCAGCTCCAACTTGTAGCGAAAATCATCGGTATAGCCTTCTCTCACCGTCTGCATGGTTTCCATCCACAGTTGCTCGGCGTTGAAGTAGAGATTGTAATGGGCCAGGGTATTGTGCCACTGACGATACATCCAACTTTCCTGGTTTTGGCAGGCACCAGCACTCAGGAGCAGGGCTACAATTCCCAGTATTTTATAAAAAAGTCGGCTGCGCATCTCGTGTGACAATAGCAAAAACGATAATTTCGAAGTTTTATTGGCCTACTGGCCAAATCAACCCAGAATCGAACATGGCTAAGCAGAAGGGCAAAATTATATCGAAACTAAAGAACAAGCATCGCTTTGTTCTGATTAATGACAGCAATTTTGCCGAAGTCTTTTCCGTTCGACTCACCCTAATGAACGTCTTGATGATGCTCAGCGGATTCGTATTGCTCTTGGTGCTGCTACTTGGGTTTTTATTTGCCAACACATCGCTGGGAGTTATTCTACTAGGTGATGCGGGTTTGAACAGCCGTGCGGAGTTGCTGGAATTGAATAGCCGATTGGAAAAAGTCACCCAAAGCCTGGAGGCCGAGCGCATGAAAACCCAAACACTTCAGAACTTGTTGAATGACAAAGCTGATTTGTACGATTCCAGTAATTTAGAGCGTCAATATTCGTTTGAGTAAAGCCACTTTTTGTTAGATTTGCAATCTATCTATGTTCAATGCTGCTAACTCAAAAAAAGAAAAGCCAGGATCTGCCCAACAGGGTATCATGAACTTCATTGGCACCGGTACAGAAGTCAAAGGTGATTTGGCGAGCAATGGAGACATTCGTGTCGATGGAAGTATCGAGGGTACGGTGCGCGTTCAGCATCGCCTTGTTGTCGGTGATTCAGGCAAGATTGCTGGTGATATTCACGCCCTTCATGCTACCATTGCCGGACACATCAAGGGGAACGTAAGCGTAAAGAAAACGTTGATATTGAAACCTAACTCGAAAATAGATGGAGACATCATTACCGACCAATTGATCATTGAATCGGGAGCCCAGTTCAACGGTCGCTGCACGATGAATGTTCAGAAAACGGTCAGTCCCGCTTCAGCTCCTGGTCCCCATGCAACTACCAAAGGTTGATTCGGAGTCCAAGTGGAAGCAAAACACTTCGTTTTTGCGTTACAGCAGTTTGGCTGTTCAAATGATGGCTAGCATTGCGTTGCCCACTTGGGCAGGGCTTCAATTGAATCGCTACCTCGAATCAACCTTTCCTTGGGCGGTTTTATTGGGTTGTCTTTTGGGGCTTAGTGCTTCCTTATATATGGGTTTAAAAAAATTGTCATGACGCGATATTGGATTCTCCGACTCTTCGCCGCTGTATTTGTAGTGGCCGTTTCTGTTCATCCTGCCTTGCCATTTGAATTTGTAGGTGAGGGTTGGATGGAGCGATTATTCCAACTTCAGGGAAAAGATTCATGGATGCCCTTAGGTCTGATGTTTTTAGTTTTTCTATTCGGCATCACTCACTGGTTTGTATCTCGTGCACCGAAAAACAATCCGAACATTGCAATACGTCGATTGATGTTGTCATCCATGTTGCGATTAGCGGGGGCTTCCTTGTTCTTGTTGATCCAACTTTACGCTGATTTTCGATCAAATTCAACCAGCAAACCAAACGTTTGGCCTGTGATTGTATACGCCTTGTTTTTTGTTTCATTATTGGTCTTTGAAATATTTGAAAAGCGTGCTAACTTGCGCCCCGATTCAGCAGAATAGATTACCAATGAGGATTCCAAGTTTTACGGCACTTCGCGCATCTCAAGCCACTTTGGCAAATTCGATTTTCTACGTATTACTTGTTGTTTTTTTCACTTTCGTTTCTCCTCTTCAGGCTTCTCACATCGATGAAGAATTGGCTGAAGACAGCGAAATGGATGAAAAATTTGAACCTGGGCGCATGATTTTGGAGCACGTAAGCGATGCTCATGATTGGCATTTGTGGGGTCATACTGCCATTCCTCTGCCTGTCATTATATATAGTCCTGAACAAGGATTAAAAATATTTTCATCATCTCGCTTGGAACATGGTCATGCAGCCTATGAAGGAATTCGTTTGCATGAAGGCCATTTGATTTGGGAAGACGAAGCCTGCACAGACGGCTTGTATGATTTAAGTATCACCAAAAATGTCATGGCCATGTTGTTGGCTAGTGTCTTTTTGATGTTTATGATGATCAGAACTTCATCGACCTATCGCAAGAGAGCAGGAAAGGCTCCTCGTGGATTCTTGAATCTATTGGAACCCTTGATACTTTTCTTGCGCGATGATGTTGCGAAGCCGTCCATTGGTAAAAAAGCCGATCGTTACATGCCTATGTTGTTGACGGTTTTCTTCTTCATTTTTGTCAACAACCTTTTCGGATTGATCCCTGTATTCCCAGGTGGCGCAAACGTGACCGGAAATATCGCCGTAACTATGGTTTTATCTGTCATAGTCTTCTTGACCGTGACATTTTCATCCAATCAATATTACTGGAAGCACATTTTCATGCCTGACGTTCCTGTTTGGATGTATCCCATTATCATTCCTATCGAAATTTTAGGTGTTGTATTAAAACCATTTGTTTTGATGCTTCGTCTTTTTGCGAACATAACAGCTGGTCACATCATCATCTTAGGATTCTTTTCACTGATCTTCATATTCGGTGCCATGAATCCAACATTGGGATATGCGGTAAGCCCTGTAAGTGTGGCATTTACTGTATTTATGAGTTTGTTGGAATTGCTGGTTGCATTCCTGCAAGCTTTTGTTTTTACCCTATTATCTGCCATATATATTGGAATGGCAGTAGAAGAACATCACTAAACCAAATTTAAATCTAAATAATTATGAGTCTTATGAACACTCTTCTTCAAGCAGCTACAGATCTTGCCGCTGCTTACAGCAAAATGGGTGCCGCTATTGGTGCCGGCTTGGCCGCAATCGGTGCAGGTATTGGTATTGGTAACATCGGCGGTAGCGCCATGGAATCAATTGCTCGCCAGCCCGAAGCATTGGGAGACATTCGTGCAAACATGATTGTTGCAGCCGCTCTTATCGAAGGTGCTGTATTCTTTGCAATCGTTGTTTGTTTGTTGATCCTGTTCCTGTAAAAGAATCGATTATTGGGCTGCCTTAACCGGCAGCCCTTTATACTATCACCATGGAATTAGTAACTCCTGCCATAGGATTGGTCTTTTGGATGCTCGTAACCTTCAGCTTGCTGTTGGTCATCCTTAAGAAATTTGCGTGGGCGCCCATATTGACATCCATCAAGGAGCGCGAAGAAACCATCGAAAATGCATTGTCACAGGCTCAACAGGCCCGAGATGAGATGTCCAAATTGCAAAGCCAAAACGAGAATTTGTTAGCCGAAGCACGTTCTGAGCGTGATTCTTTGCTAAAAGAAGCTCGTGAAATGAAAGATAAAATCATTTCTGAAGCCAAATCAGCAGCTGATGAAGAGGCCAAGAAGTTGGTAGCTCGTGCCAATGACGAAATCAACAAGCAAAAACAAGCGGCTATGCAAGAATTGAAGAAAGAAGTGGCTTCTTTCTCCGTTCAAATTGCAGAGAAACTTGTTTCGGCTGAATTGGAAAAGTCTGAAAAACAACAAAGCCTAATTGACGCACAATTGGCTGAATTTACCAAGAACTAAACTTCGCGCATGTCAGAAATTCGCATTGCTTCCCGATACGCCAAATCTTTGTTTGATAGCGCTTTGGAGCAATCAGCCTTAGAGGCCGTTGTAGCTGATGTTCAGAATCTGAACCAGATTGTGGCAGAAAGCCGGGATTTTGTTTTGTTCTTGTCAAGCCCCTTGCTCAAACAAGACATAAAAAAAACGGCCCTTGGTAAAATCTTGGGAGGGATGAACGTCCTGACGCGCGATTTGATTCTATTGATGAACAGCAAGAAACGGGAAATGTATGTTCCTAGTATGCTTCAAGCGTTTATGACTTTGTACAATACGCATCAAGGCATTACTCAAGCCATTGTTACCTCAGCAGTTGCTTTGACTCCTGCCAGCTTGTCTCAGATAGAATCGTATATCCTCACTCAAAGCGGTGCCAACCAGGTACAATTGAGTCAAGTGGTTAACCCTGCTGTGGTCGGCGGGCTAACCATTGAATTTGAAGGTCGAATCCTCGACAAAACAGTAGCTGGCCACATTCGTACCCTTAAAAAAGAACTTCAATTAGCATAAACCATGTCACAAATTAGGCCTGACGAAGTATCCAGTATCTTAAAAGAGCAAATTGCTGGTTTTGATACTGCTGCCACCCTGGAAGAAGTAGGTACTGTACTCCAAGTAGGAGACGGTATTGCTCGTATTTACGGCCTTTTCGGCGTTCAAAGCGGCGAATTGGTTGAATTTGAAAATGGCACCCGCGCGGTTGTCTTGAACTTGGAAGAAGACAACGTTGGTGCTGTATTGATGGGTAGCGGCGTTGCTATCAAAGAGGGAGACAAAGTAAAGCGTACCGGTAAAATTGCCTCCATCCGTGCCGGACATGGTATGTTGGGTCGCGTTGTCAACGCGTTGGGTGAAACCATCGATGGCAAGGGACCTATTGAAGGTGACGTTTACGAAATGCCTTTGGAGCGCAAAGCTCCTGGTGTTTTGTTCCGTGAGCCTGTTAAAGAGCCTTTGCAAACTGGTATCAAGGCTATCGACGCCATGATTCCCATTGGTCGTGGTCAACGTGAGTTGATCATTGGTGACCGTCAAACGGGTAAAACAGCTATTGCCATTGACACCATCATCAACCAGAAGGAGTTTTACGAAAGAGGCGAGCCTGTTTATTGCATCTACGTAGCTTGCGGTCAGAAAGAGTCTACCGTAAAGCAAGTAGTAAAGGCGTTGGAAGAAAATGGCGCTATGCCTTACACGGTAGTCGTTTCTTCTCCTGCTTCAGCTCCTGCACCTTTGCAATTCTTTGCACCTATGGCCGGTTGTGCCATCGGTGAATACTTCCGCGATTTGGGCTTGCCCGCATTGGTCGTATACGATGATCTGTCAAAGCAGGCTGTGGCCTATCGCGAGGTTTCTTTGTTGCTTCGTCGTCCCCCTGGACGTGAGGCTTATCCTGGTGACGTATTCTATTTGCACTCCCGCTTGTTGGAGCGTGCTTGCAAATTGAACGCCAACGATAACATCACCCAGAACATGAACGATTTACCTGAAGGATTGAAAGGCAAGGTTAAAGGCGGTGGATCTTTGACAGCATTGCCCATCATTGAAACACAGGCAGGTGACGTATCAGCGTACATTCCTACAAACGTGATTTCCATTACAGATGGTCAGATCTTCTTGGAATCCAACTTGTTCAACAGCGGTGTTCGCCCTGCTATCAACGTGGGTATTTCTGTATCTCGTGTAGGTGGTAACGCTCAAATCAAGTCTATGAAGAAGGTAGCGGGTACCTTGAAGCTTGACCAAGCTCAGTACCGCGAATTGGAAGCTTTCGCTAAGTTTGGTTCTGATTTGGATGCTGCAACGAAATCTGTTTTGGATAAAGGTTCTCGCAACGTTGAAATCTTGAAGCAAGCGCAGTTCTCTCCCCGTCGAGTAGAACAGCAGGTCGCCATCATCTTCTTGGGAACTAGCAACTTGTTGCGTTCGGTTCCTGTAGATAAAGTTCGCGAATTCGAAGAGTCCTACTTGGAGTATTTGCAGGCCAAACACGCCGACACCATGAAAGCTTTGGCTTCGGGTAAGATCGATGACAGCATCACTGCTGTATTGCGTGAAGCGGGTGCAGAAATCGCCAAGAATTACGCTGCATAATTAAACCATGGCAGGACAGAAGGAAATACGCAGCAGAATTGCTTCGACGATCTCTACCCAGCAGATCACAAAGGCGATGAAGTTGGTGAGCGCCACAAAGTTGCGCAAAGCCAGCGAAGCCATTGTGCGCATGCGCCCCTACGCAGAAAAACTGCAGGGAATCATGGCCGGGTTGCAAGAGAGCGCCGATGACGATCGTTTGGCCGTATACTTCAAAGCCCGTGAGGTTCAAAAGGTTGCCCTTTTGATCATAACCTCAGACCGTGGCCTTTGCGGTGCTTTCAATGCCAACGTTGTAAAACGCGTTCGTGCAATGGCCGCTGGTGAGTTGGCTGGAAAGCAAGTTCAGTACATCTGCATCGGTAAAAAAGGAGCGGAGTCTCTCAAGCGATTGGGCTTTGACTGCGATACTCGTTTTGTCAATGCCTTGAACGGTTTGAGCGCAGAGTCTGCCTTTGATTTGGCTTCCACTATTTTGGAAGAGTTCAAGGCTGGCCAATACGATCAGGTGACCGTGGTGTACAACCGTTTCAAGAATGCTGCAACTCAAATACTTTCCGCTGATGCCTTCTTGCCCGTGTCTCCAGCAGACAAGGCCGAAGCCACTCAAGGATCTTCCGATTACTTGTTTGAGCCTTCAAAGGTGGCCATTTTGGAAGATTTGATTCCTCGTTCATTGAAAACCCAATTGTACCGCAGCATGTTGGATTCATTGGCTTCTGAACACGGTGCTCGTATGATCGCCATGGACAAGGCCACCGACAACGCCGGTGAATTGCTTCGCAGCTTGCGTTTGGCCTACAACCAGGCACGTCAGGCAGCCATTACCCGTGAGATCTCTGAGATCGTGGGTGGTGTGGCCGCTTTGGAAGGCGCTTAATCTTATTGATAATTATAAAAAAGCCCCGCAGAGCGGGGCTTTTTTTATGCCTCATCGAGTCGTTTGACTTCGATGTATTTGTGGGCTTCTTTCATGTTTTGAATCAACAAGGTAAGGTGATTCAAGTTGTTGATCATCACCTCGATCCATCCGCTGAAACTACCCTTGCCATCGCTTTCGATGTGAATGCTCTTCATGTTGACCGCCATGTCTCGTGAAATGATCTCTGTCAACCTTGAAACCAAACCAACGTCATCAATGCCATTGACCTGAATTCGAGCGGCGAATGACTTGTCGTAGCTCTCGTCTTTCCACTTCGCAGGTATAATTCTGTACCCATATTGGCTCATGAGATTAGTGGCGTTGGGGCAGGTGGTACGGTGAATTTTCACACCTTCTCCAATGGTTATGAACCCAAATATGGAATCACCTGGTAAGGGGTGGCAGCATTTTGCCAATTCATAGGGAAAGTCGTGATCATCTCCTATGATGATTTGTTGTTTGGGAGCCTTTTTTACCTTCTGCTCAGCCGAGGGCACTATTTTTTCTGAATTCTCGGCCATTTCGGTGACCGAGGTTTTGGTCAGAATGGAGATCAACAAGGCTTTGTTGATTTTGATACTGCCAGAGGCGGCGGCATGGTAAAATTCAGCAGGGTTGAGATAACCGAAGTGCCGGGTAAGCTTTTGGGCACTGGATTCGCTCAGTTCAAATCGATGTTTGCGCAACAGGCGCTCCATAATTTCTTTGCCCTGAACCGAAAGGCGATTGCGCTGGGCTTTTAAATAGTCACGTATTTTCCCTTTGGCTCTTCCGGTTTTTACTTGATTCATCCAATCGGTGGTGGCTCGATCTTTGGCCGTAGTAATGATTTCGACAATGTCTCCATTTCGTAATTCTTGGCTTATGGGGACCAATTTCCCATTCACTTTGGCCCCGATGGTTCTCAAACCCACTTGGGAGTGAATGGCAAAACCAAAATCCAAGGCGGTTGAGCCGACCGGCAGACTTTTGACATCGCCTTTGGGAGTAAAGACGTACATCTCTTCTCCCAAAATGGTGTTGCGAAATTCCGATACCAAGTCCAAAGCCGACATGTCACTGTTGGCTAAGGTGTCTTTGACGGTATTGAGCCAGTTCTCAAAGGCTTGGTCTTGAGGCGTAATGGGGGCACCGGGTAGGTCAGCTTTGTAGCGCCAATGGGCGGCCAAACCTCGTTCTGCCACGTCATCCATGCGCTTGGAGCGAATTTGCACTTCTACCCATTTGCCTTTGGGGCCTAGAACCGTCGTGTGCAAGGCACTGTAACCGTTGCTTTTTGGGTGGCTTAACCAATCCCGCAAGCGCTTGTCATGGCTACGATATCGATCAGTTACGATGGCATACACACGCCAACAATCGGCTTTTTCCAAATTGAGGGGGGAGTCGATGATGATGCGAATGGCAAAAGCATCATAGACCTCCTCAAAAGGGATTTGCTGCCGTAGCATTTTTCGATGAATGGAGTAAATGCTCTTGGGCCTTCCTTTGATCTCCACAATGTTTACCCCTGAACCTTCCAATTCACCTTTGAGAGGTTCAATGAATTCGCGTATGTATTTCTGCCTGACCCGTTTGGTCTCCACCAATTGGCGAGAAATGTCTTTGTAGGTATCGGGATCGGTGAACTTCAGAGCCAAATCTTCCAACTCCAATTTGACAGCGTTCAAACCCAAGCGATCAGCCAGGGGGGCGTAGATGAACATCGTCTCTGAAGCGATCTTCAATATGGTGCTCTCAGGCACAGAGCCCAAGGTTCGCATGTTGTGAAGACGATCGCACAGCTTGATCAAGATCACCCTTAAGTCCTCACCTAGGGTAAGCAGAACCTTTTTGAAGTTCTCTGCTTGGCTACTGGTGTCCCGGTCAACTGAATCAAAGACGGTAGAGATCTTGGTCAATCCGTTGATAATAGCTGAAATTTTAGGACCGAAACGGTACTCAATGTCTTCAAGGGTGATATCGGTGTCTTCGACCGTGTCGTGCAGCAAAGCGGCCACCACAGATGTGGCGCCCAGACCTAGTTCTCCTGCGGCGATTTGTGCGACCGCCAACGGATGAAAAATGTAAGGCTCACCGCTCTTTCGAACGGTTCCCTCGTGTGCTCGTGCGGCGAGGTCAAAAGCCTCGTGAACAAGCTTCACCTTTTCCTTAGACAAGTCTTTGCCCAAGGTGCGCAGCAAGTGCCTGTACTGTTTCAGTAACTCAGCGCGGTACGCTTCGTACATTTCCCCTTCCAGGAGAGCCATAGGCGAATCAATTGTTGTTTAGCGCCGCGAAATGTTTGAAGAACTGAGGAATGGTCTCAATTCCTTTGAAGTAGTTGAATACTCCATAATGCTCGTTGGGGCTGTGAATGGCATCACTGTCCAATCCAAATCCCATCAAAACAGTTTTGGTTTCCAATTCCTTTTCAAAGAGAGCCACAATGGGTATGGATCCACCACCGCGAGTAGGGATGGGGTCTTTTCCAAAAGTTTCCTTCATGGCAGCTGATGCGGCTCGGAAAGCAATGCTATCAGTGGGTGTCAAAGCGGGTTCCCCGCCGTGATGCGGAGTTACCTTTACTCGAACTCCTTTGGGAGCAATCGATTCAAAGTGCTTTTGGAACAGCTCGGTGATGGCATCAGAGGTTTGGTTGGGAACCAAACGCATGCTGATTTTGGCGTATGCTTTTGAGGGTAGAACCGTTTTGGCTCCTTCGCCGATGTATCCGCCCCAAATGCCATTGACATCCAAGGTGGGACGAATGCCTGTGCGCTCAATGGTGCTGAATCCTTTTTCACCCATGACATCGTCAATGTCCAAGTGCGATTTGTATTCGTTCAAATCAAATGGAATGCTAGCCAAGGCCTTGCGATCGGATTCTGAAGTTTCCAAAACCTGGTCGTAAAAGCCGGGAATGGTGATGTGTCGGTTTTCATCGTGCATGCTGGAAATCATGTCGCACAGCACATTGATGGGGTTGGCTACCGCACCTCCATACACACCTGAATGCAAATCGATGCGAGGACCGGTAACTTCTACCTCGACATAACTCAAACCACGCAACCCGCAGTCGATAGAAGGCACATCATTGGCAATCATTGCGGTGTCACTGATCAAAATGACATCGGCTTTGAGTTTTTCTTTGTTGTTTTTGCAGTAGATGCCCAAGTTGCTAGAACCGACTTCTTCTTCACCTTCGATCATGAATTTGATGTTGCAAGCCAAACTCTGGGTTTGCATCATGGTTTCAAAGGCTTTGACATGCATGAACATTTGGCCTTTGTCATCACAGGCACCACGGGCATAAATCTTGCCATCGATGACCGTGGGTTCGAAGGGAGGGGTGTTCCACAATTCGTTGGGAACTGAAGGCTGTACATCGTAATGACCGTACACCAAAACCGTAGGCAAGCTAGGGTCGATGATTTTCTCTCCGTAAACAATGGGATAACCAGCGGTTTCTTCCAAAACCACGTTATCAGCACCTGCTGTGGTTAAGAAAGCGGCCAATCGCTCTGCGCAGGCGCGAACATCACCTGAGAATGCGCTGTCAGCACTGATGCTGGGAATGCGCAGTAATTCAAATAGTTCTTCCAAAAAACGCTTACGATTCGATTCGATGTAGGACAATGTTGACATGAATGCAAGTTACAACGCAATTGGCAAAGGCGTATCTTTGAAGACATGCAAAACACCATTGATTCGGCTGAATACACCGCTTTTCAGGTAAATGTATTCATTTGGGAACTCGTTTTCGGGGCGGTCGTGTTTGCCGCAGTGATTTGGGTGTTGAAACGATACAAGAAAAACAGCGACAAAGCCGCTGATCACAACAAAAAGTACCGATCCAATTAAAGTTGAACGAAGGGGATTTCGCCTTCTACGACTAGGCGTCCCAGAGTTTTGGCTTGAACTTCCTCGACACTAACTCCGGGCGCGATTTCCTTAAGTTCGAATCCTCGTTCGGTAATGTCGAATACACCCAGTTCGGTGACTACTTTTTTGACACAGCCCAATCCTGTAATGGGTAGGGTGCAGGCGGGCAACAATTTGCTTTCGCCTGCTTTGTTGGTGTGTTGCATAGCGACGATAATGTTCTTGGCCGATGCGACTAAGTCCATCGCTCCGCCCATACCTTTGACCATCTTGCCCGGAATCTTCCAATTGGCAATATCTCCATTGTCAGCTACCTCCATGGCACCCAAAACCGTGAGGTCCACTTTGCCCGCGCGAATCATGCCAAAGCTTGTCGCACTGTCAAACAAAGAAGCCCCGGCTACCATGGTGACGGTTTGCTTGCCGGCGTTGATCAAATCGGGATCTTCTTCTCCTTCAAAAGGAAAGGCACCCATGCCCAATAATCCATTCTCGCTTTGCAAAACCACTTCCATCCCTTCAGGAATGTAATTGGCGACCAAGGTGGGGATTCCAATGCCCAAATTGACATAGAATCCGTCTTGAAGTTCTTTGGCGATGCGTTGGGCGATACCGAATTTGTCGAGCATGGTACAAATTTAAGGGTTTAGTTGGCGAAGGCGAATGACTCTGTTTTCGGCCTCTGAGCTATTGGGATGACTGGCAAAGGCGGCTTCAGCATGAATGACGGCCGCTCCCAATTTGCCTTGTTTCTCGTACCACTCAGATAAGAAGAGATGGCCTTGTAAGTGGTCGGGATTAAGGGAAAGCAGGGTGTTCCATGCCTGAACGGTTTCGGTGCCTCGATTTTGCAAACTGGCCAAAAGTCCTTTGTTCAACCAAAGCCATTCATTTTTTGGTTGTTGGCGAATCAAGGTATTCAAGACCGTTTGAGCAGCATCGAGTTGCTTATCTCTGATCAGGGCATTGGCGTATTCGGCACCAAAGTCACTGTAAAGCGGAAGTTGTTCGTAAGCCCGTTTGTAGGCCAATATGGCCTGGTCCAATTGACCCAGTTGGTCCAGCGACTTGGCCAATCGATAAGCCGTCCAAGCCTCGCATGATTCTAAATCCAACGATTGCGACAGTTCTCGAACTTTTTGGGGATTGGACTGCATATAGGCCAATTGAATGCGCGTACTCAACTCGATTTGTTCCGGATAAAGAGCAATGAGGCTATCGGCTTTCTGCAACCAGCGGGGCTGTGCTTCAAATTTCTCGAACCAACTGACGTAGGCTTTGGCCATCATGGCTGGGCTAGGATGGGGGTTGTTGACAGCGTAAAGGTCTAGGGCCACTCCGCTAGGCAAAGCCGCAGTCTTGCCCGTGGGTCTTTGAATTCGATGATCATGAACGGTAACGTGTGGAATGTCACGGGTATCGCTGGCGGGCATATGGCAACCGGTGCATCCTTTGGGTTCCAGTTGGCGTTTTTTCAATGTCTCGCTGCAATTCAACAATTCTGAGCGCTGGCTTTGCGGATTGTGGCAACCCGAGCACTGTTGATTGAACCACTCGATTCGGGTTTCTTTTACACTGACGTGCGGATTGTGGCAATTGATGCAAGTCAAATGGGTTTGGGCATTGTAGGTTTCTGTTTGAATTCCCTTGTTGCTCTGAATAAAACAGGCACTCATGGCCAAACGCTCGGCATGGCCAGCCATGACAAAGTAATCAGCATTGGCATAGCGAGGCATATAGACTTCAAAAACATCGCTCAATCGCATGCCGGGGCGAAAATCATCGAAGTTCTTTCCTGGTTTGAGGACGTTGTTTCCTTGGAGGTGGCATCGCTGGCAAATGTCTACCTGCAAACTCCAAGGCAAGCGTTTGGGGTTCACGATGCTGTAATCAGCTTCTTTGCGCGTATCTACCAATAGACCGGCTTGTTTTTCGCGCACGTGCAATTCTCCCGGACCGTGACAGCGTTCGCAATCAATGCCCAAAGGCAGCGTTTCAAAGGCGTTGACAGAACCGACTTTGAGTTGAGGCATGGCATTGTGGCAGCTCATGCACTCCAAATCAATTTTTCGTTGAAAGCGCGTATTTACCGATTCATATCCCGGAGGGAGATCCCATTTGCCCTCTTGAGTATAGTAGGTGAGAGGGGCTTGGTACAGGGTGTTTCCGTCTACCCAGAAATGACTGTTGGTGTGCTGACCAGAGCCAATGATGTAGCGAATGGTTTCAATGCGTTTGTATATTGTATCCCTCCCTTTGAGGCGAAATTCCAGAATGAGCAAGGAATCGCCTGACCAGAAAGGCCAGTAATAAAAATTGCGTTTGGGATCGTAGACGGCTTCTTGTTGGAACTGCGCGGATGACTTTTGGGCCGTAGCTAGGCCAAAACTCTGACCCATTCCCGTGTGTACAAAGGTGCTGTGTTTGTCGCTGTGACAGCCTTTGCAGGTTTCCATTCCCACATAATGAACGCTGTCATGGATGTTGCGAAATGGACTATCGTAGGTAGAAGACGATTCGGCGAGCGGAGCTGATTCCGGCCAACAAGACCAAAGGGCCCAAATCAAAGGCAAGACAAAACTCAAACATATGGGCCAACGGCGTTTCACCGATCAATCTTCATCTGAACCAAAATGGACTTGGTAATCCAATACTCCGCCGAGAAGGTTGCGAACCTGAGTGAAGCCCAACTGCTCCAAGAAAAGCTTCGCGGTTCCACTGCGGGCTCCAGATTTGCAGTGCACAATAATCTCTTGTTCTTTCCATTCGCTGATTTCTTCCCAGCGACCGGGCAAATCTCCCAGCGGTATCAACAAGCCGTTGAGGTTGAACTCTTCAAATTCGTACGGTTCACGTACGTCTACAATGTTCAGATTCTCGCCTGCATCTAGGCGCTTTTTCAATTCGATGACAGAAATATCGGTACTCATGATCCCAGTTTAACGAAGTGCCAATAGGCTTTTTGCCCTTGGACAGTTCGCAAAACTAAGGTGTATCGACCGTTGCTCAAATGGGAGACATTGATTTTACCATTGTCCCAAGTGACGGGCATGAGGCGACCCGCGCCATCTACTATCGCTACATCAGAAACAAGTTCAGCAGCAATTCCTTGAACGGTCAATTGATCGATGCAGGGATTGGGGTAGGCACTGATTTGCAAAATGGGCAGTTCCTCTTTTTCGAACAGGTATTCCTCTCGACCGCCCATCAGCATACGAATCATGGGTGTTCCTTTGATGCTGTAGTCAGCGCGCTCCCAGCTTCCGAGAAGGTTGTAAAACAAGTGCGGATTGGCCATTTGGTTATCATTGCTGAATCGGTAATTGTTGTCGTAACCGATATTCAGCACGAAGGGTAGGGCCTGCATCCATCCGACGTAATATTTGCCTTTGGGAAGGAACAATACAGAGTCGAAGAAGACATAGGAAAATTCATTGACCGAATCCCTGTATACCGGTGCGTCCATGAACCATTCGTACAGCAATTGATCTTGATTGTCTGGGCCGCTCAAAGGGGAAATGTCTTTCCAGATTCTCAGACGAAAACTCTTGGTACTAACATCCGTTTTGCTTTGGTTGAACTGAATGGCCAGACCCCGCAACGAATCATCTTTGAAGGTGTTGAATTCCATGGCGAATTGACCTCTGATGTTGCCTAGATGGGCGTAATCCAGACCAAACCCGCCTTCTGCACTGCCATCGTCATAAGCATACCAAGGTTGCACTTTTTGGGTGTATTCCCAACGGTTATTGCTCGTAGCCGAGTGGTACAGGATGGGTGTGCTGTCCCTGTTCTCTGGGTTGATTCGAATGTCAAATTTCAACTCAGGAGACAGTCCAGTTAAGGTATCAAATGAGGTCAGCTCAATGGTTTGGGTGTATTCACTAAGACCATCAATTTTGATGGAGTTCGAACTCAATGGCTTGGAATATATGGTTTGATCGTATTGGTTTTTGATATCCAATTGGGTTCTGATGTTGACAGGGTCCACGCCAGAATTTCGAACCTTCATTTGTGTGCCAGAGCCTTGACTTTGAACGAGATTGACCGCGTAATGGCTGAAGGGGATGTTGTAGTAATCATTAAACAAACCGGGCTTGAAGTTGGAGATTCCTACATCGCGGATGTTTTGTTCTTGAAAACGACGGTTCTTGTTCAATCGAATGTAGTCCAAGTTCCAATGATTCAGGTTTCCCGTTGATTTGGTGTAGTTGCAAAACCGGAACTGGAACGTGGAGGAAAAGAAGCGGTATTCCGCAATGGCTACAAAATATTCTTTGGATACACTGGAACTTCCTGTCGCATTCCAAACGGTGACCCACTGACCAGTGGTAGTCTTGAATTGCAACAATAGGCTATCGGTTGATTCAGGGGAATCGCCCCAGCCGCCGAGTTCAACGAAGAAGCTCAAATACACGCTATCGCTGGGTTTGTAATTGACCGTAGTTGAACCGTCCTTGTAGAATTGCAGGTTGATGGGCTGACTGCAGAGTGTATCGGCGTAAGTACGGACATTTTGGTCCAGGGCTGAATAGGGTTGACCCCACTCGTCCAAATGATCAAAAGTGGCCGATTGTATGTTCGGAAGCGATTGGGCAAATCCTGCGCTCAACCAAACTTGTCGCCCTGTCCAACGATTGGGATTTGGAGT
The DNA here is from genome assembly GCA_027621365.1 of Bacteroidota bacterium. Classification (GTDB taxonomy): domain Bacteria; phylum Bacteroidota; class Bacteroidia; order NS11-12g; family UBA955; genus JALRLA01. Next base: position 26,392 of record JAQCBH010000020.1, read on the forward strand.
ATGGCTGTTTTCGGCGAAATCTTCGAAAAAGGGCAACGTTAGGGTGTCCTGAATTCCCCAAGAGATACTCTGGTAATTCAAGTTTGATGCAGTCCAGCGAGTGGACAAAGGAACTGTTTTCAATCCTTGACCCTGTAGGGTGGTGCACATGAGAAAGCAAAAAATGTACAGTTTTTGAATATTTCTAAGCACTGATCCCATAATTAGGTACCTTGATAACGCAATTTTTACTTGTTTATTATCTAAGTCGAATGATTTTAACCACCTCTCAATTAAGATTGGCCACATCATTTCCTGCACTATCAATACTGGTTTGAACCACTTTGATTACCAATAAATCAATTTTAGATCCTATTGACAAGGATGTTCCAGTCTCAATGGGTTGCCCGTTATGAAATTGCCCTAAGACAAGATTATTCCCCTCTGAGCTGAATTGATAACCAACATGTCCTAGTTTCAATCCTCGACTTTTCAATAATGCCTTACTCAGGGTTAAGCTTTGATCGATCAGACTTGGCATCCTGACTGTTGGTTTGGCTAAGGTGTTGATTGTTAAATATAAAACTCGTCCCTCTTTTACTTTTTCTTTGGCTAAGGGCAATTGGCTAATAATGATGCCTGGTTTTTTTTCTGGAATGTATTGAGAGTCGATTATTGACATGATTAAATTCAATTCATTCAGAGCTTCTCGAGCTTTTTCAGGCATTAAACCTGTTACGGACGGCACTTGGATTTCTTCACCATGACGGGTATAGGTTCCTAGGCCTAAATAAATCATGAGCAGTAGAAGGGCAAATGCCGCTCCTGCTAAGGCTAGGTTTTGTATCCAATTTTTCATCCTTGAAGGGCCAGTCTCGCTTGTCCAAAGTTGAGTATTTCCCTTATGAATTCAAAGGGTTTGTAGCCATTTATAGAGGCTTGGTGGTAAATGCAGGTGGCCGGTGTCATTCCCGGTAGAGAATTGACTTCGATGATGACTGTTTCGACCTTGCCCGAATTCCAAATCTTCACAAAAGCATCAATTCGGCAATACCCCGTTACATCCAAGCTTCGGGCTACAGATTCCAAGGTTTTGCGCACCTGTTCACTGATCTTGGATTGCTGTTCTGCATTCTTGGAAAAGCGAGGAGGAGTGAGGTTTTGCCCTTCTCCAGCCAAGAATTTTTCTTCCAGAGAGAGAATCTCGGATTCAGCCAATGATTCAGAGGGTTCGAATACCTCATAGCTCATCTCACCCTGAGGGTTGATATGGGTGAGCATGCCTCCCGTGATTTCCAAGAAATGATCGGCGTCTTCCTTGTCGATGAATCGTTCAATGAGCAATTCGCTCTTGCGCGGAAACTCGTCGTTGATTTGGATGTTGAGGGAGCGCAACAAATCTGCGGGAATGGTCTCTTGGTCTCGGAAAATAGCCGCCATGAAATCTTGAAGTTCCGGGGCAGATTTGATTTTTCGAACGGCCGCACTGCAACCGTCATCAGCCGGTTTGGCAATCAAAGGCAACCCAAAGTCTTGGCACAAAGTATGGGCCAGCTGCGAATCTGATTCCCATTCATGTTTGGATACCAGGCGATGGTCGGCGACCAAGAATCCCAACTCTCGCAACTTGCGATTGGTTTCGTATTTGTTGATGGTCAGAGCCGCTGAGTGGGCCAAACTGCCGTTGTGGTAGAGCCCGACTTTGGCCAAGTCTTGCTGCAAGGTTCCATCTTCTCCGGGTCGGCCGTGTAGGGCGATGAAAACCCCATCAACCAGCTCTGACAATTCCTCCAGTGTGATGGTTTTGGGCTGGTGCAAGACGTGTTCAGACGAAAAACGGGAAGCCCAGGCTTGGGAACTGTTTTGGATTCGGGTTAAAACGGCATTCTCTCGAAAGTTCATGAGCTGATTTCGAATGTCGTCGGCATTGTCTTTGAGCATCAAACTCAACGGCATTTCGATCAGTTGGTATGCAGTCGAGTCACCCGCCAAAAACAGGGGTATGGGTTCGAATTCTGCACTGCTGGCCAGTTTTTCAAATATGTTTCGGCCACTTTCCATGGAAATGTGACGTTCAAAACTGTACCCACCCATGATGACGGCAATCTTGCGTTTTTGGTCTCCCGATTGCTTGTTATCGTTGAGGGTGGATTGCAAAAGTTGAAGGCTTGGCATGAATTTCATCCCCGTCGGATGAGCCGCTATACGCGCCTTTAAACTTTGGTGAATGATGAAAGTCAGGAATTGACTGGGATTGAGTCCCACTTCTGCCGCTTGATGAAAGAAGAAGGAACTGGGCATCATGCCACTGGTGGTGTTGGGGTCGTTCAGGAAAATGCGGCCGTCGTTTTGGACGAACCCATCGATGCGGGCGTAAACCTCAAACCCTAGTGCTATGTACAACTCGCAGCAGGCCGTTCGAATGGCCTCAAGATGAGCATCTTCTACCTCAATGGGTGTGACTTTTCGGCTCAGACCAGGCAGGTATTTGGAGCGGTAATCAAAGAGATCGCTGTTTTTGCGAATTTCAGTAGGGGGCAAAGCAAAGGGTTCTCCTTGCTGGTCGGCTACCACGATGCAACTGAATTCTTTGCCTTCAATCAAAGATTCTACCAGTACGACCGATTCGCTATCTGGAGACTCCAACCAAACATCGGCATTCGAGTTCATTTGGCTGTTGAGTGATTTCAAGAGTTCATCGGGTCGATAGATCCTTGCTCCATTCAATTCCAAGGGCAAGCCCAAACTGGATCGCAAATCCGTCAAATCCTTGACTCGTTCGATTTTTTGAAAATCGGAAAGGGCATTCCAATCGCTAGCCGTCAGTTTGAGTCGAAAGAACCCGGCATCGACCGCCTCTGCAAAATCCTCAAATGAGGCATTCTTCAATATGGAAACACCCAAGCTCGATCCTTGATGAGCGGGTTTGACCACACAATGAGGCCCCAAATGATCCAAGACGCTCTGGAAATAAGCTTGGCGCTGGGGAATATCCCATTGCATCCAATCAGAGCGCTGCAAGGTTTGGTATTGGTTCACGTACAAACCCAATTCGGTTTGCCAAGCCTTTTGTCTCTGCTTGTTGATGCCCATAGCTGATGGGAAAATGCCTGATCCGCTGTAGGGGATTCCCAACCATTCCAACATTCCTTGAATGCTGCCGTCTTCACCGCCGGTTCCGTGCAAGGCCAAAAATACAAAATCGACCCTCTCGCGCAATTCAGCTGGCTCAATGGGGCGTCCCAAGGGTTGAAGCCATTCCAATTCCTGCTGTCTGGAGCTAGGGCGCAAGCTTTCGGCGTAAACCTGAAAGCCGTGGGGCAAGTCGGGTAGGTGGCTGACCGGAGGGTAAAAGTCCCGAATGCTGCCTTTGTAGACCAAAGGCCAATCCAGGAGAACAAGATTGCCAAACGAATCGACAAACACAGGAATGGCTTCGAAGAGCCCCTTGTCTAGGTTGTCATAAACGGTTCGCCCGCCGGCGAATGAAACTTCGCGTTCTCGGCTGCTGCCTCCAAACAAAATGGCGATTCGCAACTTGCTCATTGCATACAAATTTAGGGGAGTGGGACAGGTCTTGCTTTCATCGATTCCCACAGGGTTCGACGGTGTCCAAATTGAATCGATAAAGAATTTCCCGGTTTGCATGGGTAGAATCACGAACTTTGAGCAATGGCAAATCGAATTGTTTTTTCGTCCCATCAAGAAGGCCTGAAAAGCGCTTGGCCCGCGGGCATCGCATTCCCTGACGATTGGAAAGTGGGCAGCTGGAGAGACTGCATTGAAACCAGTCGATATACGGCCTTTGTTTTCACGAGCGAAAACCCGACTTCAAAAGAATTGGAGGAGCTGCGTAGAGCGGGCAATGCGATGGCTGCCAAGTACCACGGGGCTACTGCCTTTGGCTTGGTGGAGAGCCATATGCCGGAAGTCGAAGTTTCCACTTCGCATTTGGAGTCTTTGAAGGCCTTTCACGAAGGATTTATTCTGGGGCAATACCGTTTCAAATTGGGTCAAGACCGCCCAGCGGCGCAAAGCCCACAATGGCCCGATAGCTTGACCAACGACATGCATGCGGTTTCAACCCTTTGTGAATCGGTGTTTTGGGCTCGTGATTTGGTGAATTTGCCCTATTCTCATTTGAACACCGAAATGCTCTCCCAGCAATTCATAAACCGAGGAAAAGTACGCGGATTCGAGGTTGAAGTTTGGGGCGAAAGCAAGATTGCTTCCCAGAAAATGGGTGGATTGCTCGGTGTGAACCAGGGCAGCCAATTGCCTCCCGCCTTTCATATTTTGGAATACAAATCACCCAAGGCCATCAACGAGAGACCCTTTGTGTTGGTAGGAAAAGGTGTGGTTTTTGACACCGGCGGATTGAGCTTGAAACCTACGCCCAATAGCATGGATTTGATGAAGTGCGACATGGCCGGAGCGGCATCAGTGGCCGCTGCGATCGATGCCCTTGCTGCCACTCAAGCCCCCATACATGCGATTGCCTTGGTGCCCGCAACCGACAACCGTCCTGGAGAACAGGCCCTGTGTCCAGGTGATGTGATCACCATTTCAGATGGAACGACGGTAGAGGTTTTGAATACCGATGCTGAAGGGCGTTTGATCCTGGCCGATGCCTTGAGTTACGCCGCCAAATTGAATCCTGAATTTGTTGTAGACGTCGCTACCTTAACTGGGGCAGCAGCTCGCGCTTTGGGTCCCTATGGTGCGGCCTTGATGGCGCATGCTCCCGAGCGATTGGTGAAGGCTATCAAAGAGTCAGGCGAACAGGTTTTTGAACGTTTGGTGGAATTGCCTTTGTGGCCTGAGTTTGACGATGAAATCAAAAGCGATATTGCCGATTTGAAAAACCTCGGCAAGGCTGAAGGTGGTGCTCAATCGGCGGGAGCCTTTTTGAAACACTTCGCTCCCTACGCTTGGATGCATTTGGATATTGCTGGCCCCGCATTCTTATCTGGAGCCCGCCATTACCAGCCCAAAGGAGGAACAGGATTTTCTGTACGACTCTTGGTCAATTTCCTAACTTCGCAACTCAAACATGACTAAAGTCAAATTGGCCATTTCCCAAGGGGATCCCAACGGAATCGGCATGGAACTCATACTTCGACTGTTCGCCGATGCTTCGGTGTACAAATACTGCATCCCCGTTTTGTATGGCAGTGTCAAAACCTTCGTGCATTACAAGAAGATGCTGGGATTGGAAGAACCACGCTATCATCTCATTCACTCATCTGATGAGGCCGTAGAGAACAAATTGAACTTGATTCCCTGTGGAGATGACGAGTTTGTTCCCGAGCCTGGAACACCCTCGGGTGCCGCTGGTGCTATGGCTTTTGCCGCTTTGGAGAAAATGGTTTCGGAGGCGCACAAAGTGGATGCCCTGCTCACCGCTCCCTTGGACAAATCAACGGTGGCCGAATCGGTTCCCGGATTTACGGGTCATACAGGCTACTTAGCCGCCGAAATGGGCGCTGCCAGCCATGCCATGATGTTGGTCAGTGAAGATTTGCGCGTGGCTCTGGCCACCGAACACATTCCCGTTACGGAACTGGGCAAACACTTGAATACTGATTCATTGGTCGCCAAATTGGAACTCATGCAAACCGCATTGAAAGAAGATTTTGGCTTGACCAAACCCCGAATTGCGGTTTTGGGTTTGAATCCGCATGCTGGGGATAACGGCCTGCTGGGCAAAGAAGAGCAATCCATCATCAAGCCCGCTATTCAAACTCTGTTTGATCGGGGTCGTTTGGTGTACGGTCCCTATTCAGCCGACGCCTTCTTTGGCGGGGGGCAGTACAAGGCATTTGATGCCGTTCTGGCCATGTACCACGACCAGGGATTGGTTGGGTTCAAAACCCTGGCTTTCCACGAGGGCGTCAATGTGACGGTCGGTTTGCCTGTGGTTCGCACCAGCCCTGATCACGGAACAGCCTACGATTTGGCCGGTAAAAACCAAGCGAGCTTAGAGAGCTTCCAATCAGCCTTGTTTGAAGCCATTCATTTGGTTCGCCGTCGACTTCAATTTGCCGAAGATTACGATAATTCGCTGCCATTCGCCGAGTTGAGACGCGAGCGATTCCGCATCGACTTTTAAGGATTCTGTTTCAACAACCATTCGCAAACGGCCTGAATGGCATCTTCGCCGATGGTGGTTTCGATTTGGAAGTATTCGTCAACGGTGCAGCTGTTGCAGGGTTGCAATAGATGATTGTAGCCAGCGAGTTCTACGTATTCGATTTTTTGGCTATTGGCCAAGGCAATCGCTTTCAATTCGTTCGCTTGCACTTGAACATCGTTTGATCCCTGAACCCATAAAATGGGGCTTTGAGCAGATTGGATATCGATAAGAGGATCAAATGAAATGAAATCCAGCATAAAGCCCTCTATTTGTTTGTATTGAGCCGATAGGTAAGCGGGCATATCGCGAATGCCCAATTTCTGGAATGCCTTGCGGATGGCTTTTGGGTGAGAGCAGGAGGCCCAGACTTGTTCAACCGATTCGATCCATTCCTCTTCAGAGGTTTGTATGCTTCTGTTTAAGGAAAGTTGAATGAGTTGGTCGTGCATGGCCATGAAGTCTTCGGTCAAGCTCGAATCTTTCAATACCACCATGGATGAGGCGAAATTCTGTTCGCGGTTGACTTTGAGGCCACTGTAAGCCCAGGGTGAAAGGCCGATGGCACCTTTTACTCCCGGATGGTTTTGGGCCAGCAAATGCGTTGCTATGGCAGCCCCTTGGCTATGCCCTATCAAGTAAATGGGTAGGCCGGAGCTGTCTGAGTTCCAACCCGATTCGGCTTGAGACTGAACGGCTTTGATGTAAGCCAAGCCATCGCTGAACAAATCGTTGAGGCGAGTGTTTTGGATGGCTGCAGCTTGCCCAATGGTCAATCCCGCACCGCGGTCGTCTACCCGTAAAACGGCAAATCCCAGTCGGGTGAGGGTGTCAGCCCAAACGGCAAAAGGAACGTGTTCGCCGATTCGCTCGTCTCGGTCTTGAGTGCCCGAACCGCTAAATAACACGATACAGGCTCGGGCTTTTTGTTTGGGGTAGGTGAAGGTTCCGGCAAATCGTATTCTCCCGTCCAGGCTGTGAAATTGCACTTCGCGGGTTCCGTAAGGGAAGGGCGCCTTGGGCGTTTGCGGCAATGGCTGGTCTAGGCGCTTGGCCAAGGCTAAAGGGAAGGAACGCCCTGCTTGAGTAAAGGTTCCTATGAGGCTATCGCCTTGAAATTGGGCCTCGTATTGAATGTTGAAGGCAGACAGGGCTATGCGAAGACTCTTGCCTTTTACGCTGCATTCATCAGCGGGAATGCGTGATGCTCCCTGCATGGGCACACTCATATAGGCTTTGGTCGAAGGGCTATCGACCAGGTGGAAGGTGAGGGTCAAACGAGTGCCAAATGCATTCAGTTCTCCGGTCCAATTTCCCACAAACCATGGCTGGGTTTGAGCCCATAAACTGGAGCTAAGGGCGAAAGCCAAGAGAGCGATCAATCGATGCAGCATAGTGCAAAGGTATTGTATCTTCGGGGCTGCATGGCCCTCAATGAGCACCGTATTCCTTCTGTTTTAAAGCGCGATTGGGCCTGGTTTTTGTTTCGCAGGGCAAAATCGATCCTGTACAGAAGAAACGCAGTCATTGCATCGGCCTTGACCGGTATAAAGGGTGATGCAGTACTCGACATTGGAGCTGGCGAAGGATACTGGCTTCGAGCCATTGCCATGCAATTGCCTTCTGCGGCTATTGAACCCAATCCCGATTCGGCCCAATTTGTTCGAGATACTTGCAGGGTTCAGGTCTGGGACTCCCTTTCCGAGTCACCTTGGCAGCCATTTTTATGCGCCTACTCTTCGCCGGTAGTTTGGTTGTTTTCGGTATTGCAGTACGTGCCCGATGCAGGTCAAATGCTGCGGGAATTGCATGAGGGTTCACCTCCAGGAACTGAAATATGGATGTACCAACCCATTCATCAGCGACAAATCTTGCAGATTTATACTCGTTTGTTTGCTCGGTGGCCCAGCTACGAAACGGTACAAGGTAGGCAGGTGGTTTGGACCTGGTCGGAATTGCAGGATCTCCTTAATGGCTGTGACTGGGAAATCATGGAGCATCAAGCAGCCTATGGGAAATGGGGCATTCTAGCCCACGAATTATGGGGGATTGGTGTACTGGCTTGGGGACGACGATTTTGGAAGCCCTTTTCCTTGTTGTACATGATTTCGGTAATGCCCCTTGTTTGGCTATTCAACCAGTGGGATGCCAAGTTTCCGCCAAAAAATATACAGCAGGCGAATGGAGTTTGGCTCAAACTGGCCAAGAAAAAGGCTTAGGGGGCGTGGTGCTCCTCGTCCTCGTGATCGCGGTGCCGTGCTTCGGTGAACCAAGAGGCCACAAAGCCTGAGAGTGCACCAAAAATACCCACTCCGACGGTCATCAGAATACCCGCAATGATGCGCCCCGAACGGGTTACAGGGTACAAATCACCATATCCAACTGTCGTGATAGTCACATAACTCCACCAAATGGCATCTTCGGCTGTTTTGATGTTTGCATCGGGTCTGCTTTGTTCGACCTCCAAAATGGCGATCGATGAAAAGATGGTCATTAAAATGGCAATCAAGGCAATGCTAGCAAAGGCGGCCTGCTGGCGCTTTTTGAAAAATCCATGTATGAAACTCTCGGCCGATCGAAAGGTTCTCAAGATTCTGAGTAATCGAACCAATCGCAAGATGCGTTCTTGGTGAAATCCGCCGAAAACAAAAGAGGGCAGGGACGCTACCAAGTCAATCCATCCCCATTTGAGAAAGCCCAAACGGTTGCGGGCATGGTACAGTCGATAGAAGAATTCGAAGATGAAAAACAGGCAAATCGCGTCGTCGATGACCCTCAATAGCCTAGAAACTTCAGGGTCCAAATCGTAGAAACTATCGATGGCCAAAGCAGCCAACACATAGATGCTCAGGACCAAAACCATGGCATTTAAGTAGGCCAGGTTTTTTTCGGTATTGGAAAACAGGCCTTCTTCTGCTGGGGGTGTTTGAGTCATGTACCAAAGATCGGCTTTTTCATTCAGAGCTCCCAGTTTTCGGGATCGGTAGTTTCTCCATATCTGGATAAGCTTTGTCCGGTTTTCAAGTCGACGAAAATGGAGTCTTCCACTTTCCAAATGACAGCTTTTGGATCCTGCTTCCATATGCCATTTTCCATGTAACCCAATTGCCCCCTATTGTTGGTCATTTCATGATAATGAGGGTGGTCAGGCTTCAGGGTTTGGCTGTATTCGATGACCCACAAGCTGTCGTTATCACAAGCAATGCGAGTGCTATCGGCTCCACCTGTTGCCCAATAGGTTCCAATTTTACGATGCCCCCAAATCTCTTTGTTCCGAATTTCAAAAGTGGGGGCAGCCATCACCCCTACAAAGCGGGTGAATGCAATGTGATGAGCGTCTTCGAACAATACTTTTTTGTAGGGTTCCAATCGACCAATCAAGCTAATGAGGATGAGGCTTCCGATCCATGGAATGCTCAAAAACAGCCAGGGTATAGACAATAAGCCTAGGCTCCAATTGTGTTTGGTGCTGTGAACAGGGGGTATGGCAAAGGGAATGGAAAGTAAGCCTAAGGTGGCTGTGACGTACAAGATTCTACCGGCATAAAAGCCGCCAATGAAGATTCCCCATTGAAGTTCAAGAAAGGCGTTGGCGACGGCCAAAGAGGCTAGCCCCGCTACCCATCCCAGGTATTTTCGGCGCTTGGCAAGATCGAAGCCGAAATTCTGTGATTTACTCAAGCGCAGCCAAAGGAACCACAGTCCCAAAGGCAAGAAGGTCAGCAGCAGAAAGGGCAGGGAAGCCATTTTTGCGAAGGTAAGCGCAGGGAATCGAATCGCGAATGCATAAAAAAACCCGGCAGAACCGGGCTTTTTCTTCGTAGCGAGGAGCGGAATTGAACCGCCGACCTTAGGGTTATGAATCCTACGCTCTAACCAACTGAGCTACCTCGCCAATTGAGGGTGCAAATATAGCCGAAAGGCCAACTTTTCGCAATAGTAGAAGTTACAATTCCCAAACCCGGTTCACCGCTTCTGCAAGGGTCTCAGGTTCAAGGGTTTCCATGCAAGAAATTCCATCTACACATGTTCCGCGATAAAAGCATTTGCAGGGATTCATAGGCTGTACAATCTCACCCTTGCCGAACAAGTCAAACTCATGGGGATTGAAGATGTTGTTCATGAGAACGATTTTCTTACCCAATCCGAGTGTCAAATGCATACCCATGGTCACCTGAGTGACTACCAAATCGCATTGATCGATTTGGTTAATGAATTGACTCAAAGAGAAATGGCCGGGATAATCAGCGCCGCTTTGTTCCTGTATGGAAAGGTTGCGTTCGTGCTCTTGAGCCCCGCCAAGCAGTACGACTCCAAATCCTTCGGCGCGCAATTGAGAGGCCAGTTGGGCCCATTTTTCAATGCTCCACAAACGCGTAGTCCATCGATCGCCGCAACCGGTATTCAAACCAATCAAGCCTTTGCCTTTGGGCATGTTCCAGGTGTATCCCTTGCTGGCATGATTGTCCAACAAATAGGGCTCACCAGCGTATTCCAAGCCGCAGATTTCGAAAATTTCTGTGCAATAGTTTTTGGTATTGGCCTGAGAAACATCATCAAACAAGCCCGTATCAAACTTGTGTTGAGCCCATTCATTGGCGGGTTGTGTAGCCCCGTCTTTCAATAGGAAGCCGTATTTCTCATCAGCGCTGACCGTGGTCAACAAGGCAGCTGCTTCTTTTTCCTTGTCCAAGTTGATGGCAATGTCCCAATGCGTATTCTGGACATAGAGGCTGGCTTCAATGCCCAGTTTGTAGACTTCGTGTATTTCACCCTTGGGCAAAATGTCGGGATACAGGGTGATCCACGTGAATTTCGCATGGGGGTACAAGGCTTTATAGCGCGTGATCAGCGGAGTTGTGCGAATCACATCACCCATGGCCCCTAGTTTGATGATGAGTATTCGCTTCTCGATCGGGGTGTACGCAGGGCAGTTTTCGCAGTGAAATCCGTTTTCCTTGTGAGGTTTACAGGGAATGTGTCCTAAAAAATGAAGGCAATCGGCCTTGTAGATCATGCGCACGAAAATAGCCAAATGCAGGAAAATGCGAGGCCCACGCAACTTTTTGGGCACAATTTTTGTCTAATAAAGCAAAGCCTCACATGCGCGCGCGATTCATTCTCTCCCTTTTGCTGTTTTTGGGTTCGATAGCCTCGGCCCAGGCATCCCATTTGGTGGGAGGGTTTTTAACCTATCAGTGGCT
>JAQCBH010000021.1 GCA_027621365.1 Bacteroidota bacterium
AGCCGCTGGCTTGGGTGTTTGGGACTCCCCCCTCCAGGGATCAGTGAGCCCGGCAGGGCGAGCTAGTCCAATTCAGTCCCATTTTGAAAGAGAATTCGCTGCCAGAAAATCACAGCATCAACACCATGCACCGAAACCTAAATCATGAAACATGCTCCATGAGTGCAAACTTTCTCGCCACTATGGTGAATTAACCGAAACCATAAGAATCAGTTATTTACTCGTAATGAAACACGTACAATTCGTAATCCGTATCGTATTCTAGAGTGATTTTCATCCTGCCCCCTCCATCCAAATAGGCCGTCCATGATGTTTCAGATGTGATGACATATTTTGAATTATATGTCTCAACCAATCCATTCAATGCACCCATATCTCTTGGAAAAAGAATGCAATAATTAGACAACCCCGTTGAAGCATCAAAATAATACACGAATGTCCCTGTCGACATTTCTGTCTTGGCATATTTTGTCCCGCTGTTGGTGTAATCGATGGTAAAAACCTTATCTGGGTGCTCTGCTTTGATTTGATACAAGGAGAAACCAATCAATGCTTGTGCCTGACAAAAAACTGGCAACAGGAACAATAAGCCAATTAATGCTTTTTTCATTTCTAAATTCATGTGAATCTTGATTCAATTTATAAAGTGTTCAAGAAATTTACAATACGGCTTTATGTATAATTCTAATTAAGTGCAAACAAAGTTGAAAACCCGATTCCAGCTGAATCCATGAATTGGCGACATTCGTAGCTATGCGCAAAGATTCGCTTGAATTCCTGGAGACCTATTTGAACAACGTAAGCCCCACGGGCTTTGAACACAGCGGCCAAAAGATTTGGTTGGACTACCTGAGCCCTTACATCGATGAGCAGTTCACCGATACCTATGGCACGGCGGTGGGTGTGATCAACCCCGGAAAAGACTACAAAGTGGTCATTGAGGCGCATGCCGATGAAATCTCTTGGTTTGTCAACTACATCAGCGATGACGGCTATTTGTACGTGATTCGAAACGGCGGCAGCGATTGGCAAATTGCACCCAGCATGCGCTGCAAGGTGCATTGCGAAGGCGGCCAGATTGTCGATGGTGTCTTCGGATGGCCAGCCGTGCACGTGCGCATGGGCAAAGACCCCGAAACCAAGCCCGAAAACGTCTGTGTGGACCTAGGCTGTTCCAGCAAACAAGAGGTCTTGGACAAGGGCGTTCACATTGGCGCTGTAGTCGTATTTGAAGCCGACATGAAGGTCTTGAACGAGCGCTACATTGTAGGGCGTGCCTTGGACAACCGCATGGGCGGCTTCATGATTGCCGAAGTTGCTCGCAAAATCAAAGAAGAAAAGCTCGAACTCCCCTACAGTTTGTATGTCGTGAACAGTGTTCAAGAAGAAATTGGCCTGCGCGGAGCGGAAATGATTTCCCGCCGCATCAACCCCGATGTAGCCATTTGCACCGATGTGACCCACGATACCTATGCTCCCTTGTACAACAAGAAATTGCAAGGCGATACCCAATGCGGAAAAGGCGCGGTGGTGACCTATGGCCCAGCAGTTCAAAACAAACTTCTCCAGCACATCATTGCCTCGGCTAAGGAATCTGAAATCTCCATTCAACGCAATGCCGTTAGCCGCAGCACCGGAACCGATACCGACAGCTTTGCCTACTCCGGCATGGGTGTATCTTCAGCCTTGATCTCCCTACCCTTGAAATACATGCATACCACGGTAGAAATGGTTCAATTTGACGACGTTCAGTCTTGCATCGACTTGATGTACGCTAGTTTGAAACGTCTACCCTCAGGCGAAGATTTCTCCTACTTCAAATAGTGTCGGAATACCAGAGGCATAGTGTCAAACCCGCTCCATGGGCCTTTCGATGGGGCATCTACCCTTTTTTCAAGGGCTTGTCGCTATTGCCCTTTTGGGTGCTGCACCGCATTTCTGATCTGTTGTTCCTTCTGGTCTATGGAGCATTTGGGTATAGGAAGCGCGTTGTTCAAGAGAATATAGCCCTCTCCTTTCCCGAGAAGTCAGAAGAAGAGCGCCGGGCCATTGTTCGGGAGTTTTACCGGCATTTCTGCGATGTCATTGTCGAAACCATCAAAGGATTGAGCATTTCAGCCGACGAACTCTCCAAGCGAATGGTGAACGTTGACCAACACATCTACGATCAGTTTGAGAAAGAAAATCGCAATGCCATTGTGGTCATGAGCCATTGTGGCAATTGGGAATGGATCTGCTTGATGTCTCAATTGTCTTGCCAGCAAAAGGTTCAATGCGTATACAAGACCCTGTCGAACACCGGTTTTGATTGGATGATGTTCAAACAGCGAACCCGCTTTGGTGTCAATGCTGTACCCATGGAGCAAATTCTTCGTGTAATGAGCAGCAACCTAAGCACCACCACCGTTACGGCTTTCATCGGCGACCAAAGCCCCTCCAGCACCAAGGGAGTGCACTGGAGCCACTTTTTGAACCAGGATACCGCTTTCATGATGGGATCAGAAAAGATTGGGCAGAAGTTCGACATGAGCCTGATTTACCTCAGCTGCGAAAAAGTGGGCCGCAGTCGTTATAATGCTCGTACTAGGCTCTTAACCGACAAACCCAAAGACTGCCAACCCGGTCAAATCACCGAAATGATCGCCCAAGCCGTCGAAGCAGAGATTCGCCAACAACCGTCCTACTGGTTGTGGAGCCATCGCCGTTGGAAACACAAAAAAGATTCATAGCCTTTTTCAGTTAAAACAAGCATTGTTCTATATTTGCGACCCTTAATCGCATGAAAAAGACCGATTCCTTTGAAGTCAGCGTTCAAGCCTTGGCCCGCCTGAGCAAAGCCCTTGGGCACCCCGCTCGCATTGCCATTTTGCTGCACTTGCAGCAAGAGGGCAATTGCACCTGCCAAGACATTGTCGACGCCCTGCCATACAGCCAAAGCACCGTTTCTGGCCATTTGCAAAAACTCAAAGAAGGTGGATTCATTGCCATGAAGCCGGTCAAGACCTCCAGCATATATTCGTTGAATAAAGAGTCATTGACTGAACTCCAACGATCAGTGGGTGAAGTATTTGGAATCAAACAAGAAAAGAAACAGCTCAGCCTGTTTTAAAACAACTGGGTAATCATACCCGTTTGCATCTTGGGTTCAATCCAAGTACTTTTAGGAGGCATAATCAAGCCTTGATCTCCCACTTTCTTGACTTCATCCAAGGTGCAAGGTGCCAGCACTAGTGCCAACTGAATGCTCTCTTGGTTCAGTTGTTCCCTCAAATCTTCAAGTTGAGTGTCACCGCGCAAAAAGGACATGCGCTCATCGCTGCTGGAGTCAACCACACCCAATAAGGGTTCCAATATTTGCTTTTCAGCCTGGTACACATCGAGATTTTCTACGGCATTCTCTCCACTGGGTTTTAGCAAATCCACGCAAATCGTTCCCTCTTTGTGCATGACCAAACAACGACCGTGACGCAGCTCCTCGTCATTCTCCTGACAGGCCTGAACCTTCAACCCTGATAATTCCAAGGCTTTCGTGAGTTCATCAAGTCTCATTGTCCAACTCGAATCGCTAAAGATTCGGTGAAAGGACTTGATGGCCAATTCCTGACCGTCTAACAGGAGGGCCATGAAACCTGTGTCTGTTTGCCCCTCTAAATAGGTGGAACAAGCGGCTACTCGATGGTGACCGTCGGCAATGTATATTTTCTGCAATCCTTGCAGGTGATTCAGCACTTCGCTGCAACGGGCATCTTCACAAGGAAGAGCGTACAATTGATGCCGCAATCCTTGGGCATCTTCGTAATCCAAATCAGGGCTGGATTGTAGCATGGCTTTCCCCAATTCCACCACTCGAGAGGGCAACGTTTGGGTCAACAACACGGGCTCTGCCATAGAGTTGAGCGACTCAAGGTAGCGAACCAAGCGATTTTCTTTGGCCTTGATGGTGTTTTCGTGTCGGACGATTCGGCCATTTCGGTATCCATCAGCTGTGACGCCTACGATCCACCCTTCGTAATGCTCGCCATCGGGCTTGATTTGCTTGTAGTAGCACAAACCTTCGGGCAACTCCAGCATGACATCGGTCTGCATGAGGGACTGAAAATTGGCCACACAGGCCTGGTAAAATTCATCAGAACCTTGTTCCAAACGCGCATCCAAATACTGAGGCTTGACTATGCGCATGTAGCTCAAGGGCTCTTCTTGAGCTTTGTTTTGCAACCATTTGAGCGGCAATTTTCCCGAACCCAAAGACGTGACCCGATGGGCCACTTCTTGTTTGGGAATGACAGAGCGAAACGAAAAGAATTTCACTGTTACGCTTTCAAATGCTGACAGATACGCTCTGCCAATTCAAGACCCACACGTTCTTGGGCTTCAGCAGTCGAAGCACCTACGTGGGCCGACAAACTCACGTTGGGAGCTTGCAGCATCACATTATTGACTGGAGGTTCCTGCTCAAATACATCAACCCCAGCAAAAGCGATATGACCCGATTCCAAGGCCTGTCTCAGAGCGGCCTCATTCACGACTCCACCTCGGGCACAGTTGATCAAAACCGAACCAGGTTTCATTGAACTCAATTCAGACGCTCCAATCACTTCCGTGCTACCAGGAGTATGAACTGTAATGGCATCTGATTGCGCCAATACGGTTTCCAATTTTTGGCCTTTCAGTACCACTTGGAAATTGTGCTGCTGGTAAGCTGAATGGTGATGAACCACTACTTCAAAGCTGCGCTCTTTGTAGTCGTATACCAGAACTTCCATACCCAACCCAATGGCCATTTTGGCCACCTCCATTCCTATTCTGCCAAAGCCAATGATGCCGAGTTTCTTGCCCATCAATTCAAAGCCGTTGGAGGCTTTCTTTTTCAAAGCAGAAAACTCTTCATTGCCTTTTTCAGGCATGCTGCGGTTCGATTCGTGCAAATAGCGAGAAACCGACAACAAATGGGCAAACACCAATTCTGCGACGCTACGCGATGAAGCATTGGGGGTATTGACCACTACAATTCCTTTGGATCCCGCGTGAGCCAAATCAATGTTGTCCATTCCGACACCCGCACGGCCAATAAGTTTCAAATGACCCGCATCCATGATCTCAGCAGTCACCTTAGTGGCACTTCGAACGATCAAGGCATCGTATTCTCCAATTCTATCGGCTAAATCGGCTTGAGCGATTTTGTCGGTACTGACGTGGAAACCCGCGGCTTCCAATATGGCTTTTCCAGCGGCATCAATGCCGTCGTTGGCTAAAATTTTCATGAATTAAGAGAAGGATTGAATGACTTGAACCAAGGCTTGAACGCTTTCAATGGGTAGAGCGTTGTAAAGGGAGGCACGGAATCCGCCGACAGAGCGATGGCCCTTGACGCCGCTAATTCCCGCTTCTTTGCAGGCGGCCATGAATTGAGCTTCCAACTCTGGGTTTTCTTCTTGAGGAACGAAACAAACGTTCATTTGGCTGCGTGAATCCAATTCAGCGGTTCCTTTGAAAACAGGACTGGCATCGATGGCCGAATACAGCAAATCAGCTTTGGCTTGATTTCGCTGAGCCATGGCTTCCAATCCACCCATTTCCTTGACCCATTCCAAGTTGTATTTGGAGACCAAAATCGGAAAAACAGGAGGCGTATTGTACATGCTGCCATTTTCGGCGTGCACCGAGTAACGAAGCATGGTGGGAACGTGGCGGTCAGCCACGCGCTCGTACATGGATTTGCGAATGGCTACCAGGGTGACACCGGCAGGGCCCATATTCTTTTGGGCACCGGCGTAAATCATGGAGAATTTGGAAATATCGACAGGGCGAGAGAAAATATCACTGCTCATGTCGCAGATCATCGGCACAGGGCTATCGATGAAACTGTGCATCTGGGTGCCATAAATGGTGTTGTTGCTGGTGCAATGGAAATAATCAGCATCTGATGGAACCGAATAATTCGCGGGAATGTGGTTGAAATTCGCATCAGCGCTGCTGGCAACGACATCAACAGAACCGTAAGCCTTGGCTTCAGCCAAAGACTTTTTGGCCCATACACCGGTATTCAGGTAGGCGGCTTTGGTTCTCAGGAAATTCATGGGAATTTGGTAGAACTGAGTGCTGGCTCCGCCTTGTAGAAAGAGCACATCCCACTCATCGTTCAATCCCAAAAGTTCCTTGACCAAAGCGTGAGCCTGGTCCATAACGGCTTGGAATTCTTTGCCTCTGTGAGACACCTCGAGAACCGACAATCCGGTTCCGGCAAAATTCTGGATGTCTTGGATGCTTTTTTCAAAGGCCGAGGCGGCCAAGATGGAGGGGCCCGCTGAGAAATTGTGGACCTGCTTGCTGCTACTTGTCATGCACTGCAAATTAACCACTATTATTGCGGGCAATCAAGGAGTACGCCCATGCTGAAGAAAGTTTACGCAATCATCATACTGGCCCTGTCCTTTAGCGCCGCTCAGGCTCAATACGAAGGGTTGGACAGCAGCCGACTATCCCAGCAACGAAACACCGATGACGAATACCAGCGATCATCGGCACTCTCCTTTTCGGAACACCTTCAATACGGATTAGAAACCCAGATTTTCTCCTTGTACAACGGTATTTATTTGGAGGCCTACCCCATTGCTATGTACAATCTGAAGAACCGCATCTACGCCGGCATTGGCCCTCATTTCGCCTTGGTCACAGCGGCCGGAATGGTACCTAGGGCCCAGATGCAAGTGGGCGGAGAAGCCTTTGTTCGCTTGGCCGTTGAGTCCTTGTTCATTCAAGGCGAATACAAATGGATTCGCGCCCAAGACCCGAATGGGATTGAACCCAAAGTGTTTCAGTCTCCCATTGTAGGCCTTGGATTCATATACGGGCAAAACATGGGATCATGGGCCATGGTGGGCTTGTCAACCCAACCAGAAATGGGTCAGATTTCTCCCTTAGGAAGAATCGTTTACCGAATCGGGCTCTGCTTTTAAGGCATGAACCACATGGGGGCACAACCCACGAGCAAAATCGCTACAGAGACCAGCATCAGCACCCATGAGAATTTCGCATTGGGCGTTGATTCTTGCGTATCGGCAAAGGCAAATCGGAAAGCTCGGAAGTAATAGGCAATGCTCAATAGGGTTCCCAACAAGGCAAATCCAACGGCCAAGGGATGAATGGAAAAAGCAGAAGCAAACAAATAATACTTGCCCGCAAATCCAGCCGTCAAGGGAATACCCGCCAAAGACAAGAAGACGATAACCATGTTCACAATGGCCCATCGGTTGCTAGACAAACCGTTGAACATGGTGAAATCCATTTTACCGCTGCGCTGTGTAGCCCATTCAATCCAAGCAAAGGCTCCGGTACTGGCGATGCTGTAGGCAACAAGGTAGAGGTACAGAATCGAATCAGCTTCGAATTGCGCTTGACCTACCAGCAAGAGAACGAGTAGCATATAGCCGGCATGTGCAATGCTGGAATACGCCAACATACGCTTGGGTGAAGATTGAACCAAGCCCATCATGTTGCCTACGATGATGCTCAAAATCGCCAATATCGCTACCGCATTTTGGTACCACAAAGACATAGGCTCAAAAGCCATGGTCACGCGCAGCAAGGCAGAAAATCCGGCAATTTTCACAATGGTCGCCATGAAGGCGGTGCTTCGGGTTGGGCTTCCTTCGTACACGTCAGGGGCCCAGAAATGGAAAGGAACGGCTGATACTTTAAACAGCAATCCAACGGCTAAGAGCACCAGACCCGCAACTAACATCGGCGGATATACACCAAAATGGGCGTACATGCTGGCTTTGTGAGTCATGGACTGCAAAACCAAGGTTCCAGTAGCTCCGTACAAAAAGGCCGATCCCAACAACAATATAGCGGTGGAGAAGGCACCCAATAGGAAGTATTTGATGGCCGCCTCGTTGCTAAAAATGTTTTGTTTGTCAGATCCAGCCAATACATAAAGAGGAATAGACATTACCTCTATTCCCAAAAACATCATGACCAAATTCTCCTGACCTACCAACATGACAGCTCCTGTCAAGCTCAACATCATCAAGCCCAAACGATCACTTCCTTTGCTGGACAAGGCATCGAATACGGCGATGACCAAGGCGCCAATGCCACACAAAAGGGCGACAAACAGACGATCCATCGAAGAATAGGAAATCATGCTCTCGGGTACGGTGAGCCACGTAGCCAGATCCACCCCGCTTAGAGCGACCAACCCGGCCAACATCAACAGGATGACCGATGGCCACTTCATGGCCGATTCAGGCTTATTGATGCCCAAAAACAGCACCAGAATGGCCGCAGCAAAAACAATCAACAATGCACTCATGACAATATTCCTCCACTCTCAGCGATGGCATTTAACCAGCTGTCTGTATTTGACTGAACCATATCCAAAATAATTTGGGGTTGAACTCCCGTGTACAAGACGGCCGCTCCGATAATCAACAGGGCCAACTTTTCGTTCCATTCCAAGGAAGACAAGGAACCTTTCTCCGGACCCATGAATGCCAATTGGAAGAAGCGAAGCATATAAACGGCGCAGAAAATGATGGTCAAGGCCGCCAAAACTCCACAATAGCCCGTTCCGGTATTGAAAACCGCCTTGAGCATTAAAAATTCACCGGGAAAACCATTGGTCAAAGGAACCGCAACGGTACCCAAAACGATGATCAACGCTGTGGCTGCGAAAAACGGAGAGGACTTCGCAAATCCACCCATTTGTTCCAAATCGCGGTGACCCAATCGACGTTCAATCAAGTCAACCACCAGAAACAGACCTACTGCGTTCACCCCGTGAACCCACATTTGCAAGACAGCACCGTTGACACCATCGCTTTTCATTGTCAACATAGCCATGGCGATCAATCCCACGTGTGAAAGTGAGGAGAACGCGATCAGGCGTTTGGCATCTGATTGACGCATAGCGATAAAAGCGCCGTACAATAGACCCGCCAAGCCCATGACCATGATCAGATCTCTAAAGTCAAACAAATCTTCCACGAGCATGTAGTGGAGCGACTCAGGTGCTAAAGCAACAAACCACACAAACAATCCATACAAACCCATCTTCAACATGATGCCCGAAAGCAACATGGTCGCTCCAGCCGGAGCCTGAGTATAGGTATCAGATTGCCAGGCATGGAAAGGCATAAGAGGAATTTTAACAGCAAAGGCCAAGAACAAGCCAAGGCCCACCCAAAATCCTTCTGTCGTGCTCAGTTCAACCGCTTGTAGCGCCGAATAGGCAAAACTGTGGTGACCGTCATCGCCTACTGATGTCAGGCTATACAAATACATGAGGGAGGCCAACATGGTTAGCGATCCCAAGAATGTGTAGAGGAAGAACTTCAAGGTAACCGCGAAGCGATCTCCTTCACTAAAGAGCAAAGCCAAGAAGTAGATGGGGATCAACGCTAGCTCCCAAAAAATGTAAAAAGTCAATCCATCTTGAGCCATGAAAACCCCGTTCAATGCGGCTTGCATGAACAAGGTAAGGGCCACTTGAAGGGAGAACTTCTCTCCTTCTCTCCAACCGGCCAATACAATCACGGGCACCAAGAAATTGGTCAACAATAGCATCAAGTTGCTCCAACCTGAAGGATTCAAGGCCAAGCGAATGTCGTCTGAAAACCAGGGAACATCAATGGAATGAACGCCTAATGCCAAGGCTACTAAGCCTGGAACCAAAGACAGGGCAAAAGCCAAGCTTCGATTCAATTGTTGACCGGCCCCATAGGCCAGAGCTGCAGAAAGCAGGGGAATAAGGATCAGTTCCATTATGCAAACAATTCAATACCCAACATCAATGCTGCAGCCAGCACCATTATGATCAAATACAATTCGATGTTTCCGCTTTGAATGCGAGCCAATGTTTGGCCCTTCCAATGCGTAACCTTGCCCATCAAATCGGTGAAAGCCACGAAGCCTTTGCGGTCCAATACTCGGTACGTCCAAGTCCCAAGAGCTTGCAAGGGCTTAGCAAACAAGGAATCATAGAGTTCATCCACGTAGAATTTATGAGCCAATAGTTTGGCGGAGCCCGACATTTGATCGTCGTTTTCCGCTACGCGGCCTTGAACCACGTATTTCTGCCTCATCCAAACGAAAGCGATGACAAAAACCGAAACGGCCACTCCCAATAGAGCCCATTCCGTAGAAGGCTCGACATGAACGGCGGCATCGCCAAATACAAAGAGAGGTTCCAACCAGTGCGCCAAGGCTTCTGAATGGGAATGAGTCAGATAATGAGGCAAATTCAACAATCCGCCGGATAGGCTCAAAGCAGCCAAGACCATCAAGGGAAGGGTCATCAATATGGGGCTTTCGTGCACCTTCTCAAAAGCGTAATGATCGTTGCGGTAAGTTCCGTGAAAGGTCAAGAAGAACATGCGGAACATGTAAATCCCTGTCAACCCAGCCGAGAAAACAGACAAACCATAGACCCAGGGGCTGTGGTGGAATGTGTGCAGCAAAATTTCATCTTTGGAGAAGAAGCCGGATAAGAAGGGGAATCCAGAGATAGCCAAGGTTCCTATCAAGAAGGTTACATAGGTCAGGGGCATCGCCTTGCGAAGGCCACCCATTTTGCGTATGTCTTGCTCGTGGTGCATTCCGTGAATGACCGAACCTGAACCCAAGAACAACAATGCCTTGAAGAAGGCATGAGTAGCCAAATGGAACATGGCCGCCGAGTAAGCCCCACACCCGAGGGCGATGAACATCAAACCCAACTGGGAAACCGTTGAATAGGCCAGCACTTTCTTGATGTCGTTCTGCTTCAAACCAATGAAGGCTGCCAGCAAACTAGTTGCCAAACCTACATACAAGATCAAATCGCGGGCCATAGGCGCCAAGGTGTACAGCACTTCGCTGCGAACCACCAAGTAAACGCCGGCCGTCACCATGGTAGCAGCGTGAATCAGGGCCGAAACCGGAGTGGGACCCGCCATCGCGTCAGGCAACCATGTATACAGGGGAATCTGGGCACTTTTACCCATGGCACCCACAAACAAGAGAACAGCAATACTGGTGTAAACCCATTGTGGGTGAGATACTTTAGCGATTTCTGAAAACACGACTTGGTAGTCCAAGCTACCAAAGTGTTGAATGATCATGAACAAGCCCAATAGCAAGCCCAAGTCACCAATGCGGTTCATCACAAAAGCCTTTCTAGCGGCGTATCCAAAGTCAGGGTTGTGGTACCAGAAACCAATCAGCAAATACGAGCAAAGACCAACCCCTTCCCAACCAAAGAACAACATCATGAAGTTGGCTCCTAAAACCAAAATCAACATATTGAAAATAAACAGGTTGAGATAAGAAAAGAACTTGTAATAGCCCGCATCATCAGCCATGTAAGCCATGGAATACAAATGAATCAGGGTTCCAATGCCGGTGATGATCAAGGTCATGATCAAACTCAATCGATCGAGCATGAGCTTGAACTCAATGTTCAAGTCGCCCACTTGAAGGAAGGTAAAAGGCTGACTAACAATAGCCGCCTCTTTTACTTCTGACCATAGAGTCAAAGCCAACACAAAGGGAATGAACACCAATGAACTGGCCAAAGCGCCTACTACAAACTTGGGCAATTGCTTGCCAAACAACCCGTTGATGGTAAATCCCAGCAAGGGAAGAGCGAGTAAAATGTACAAATTCATGCTTATCCTTTCAGGTTGCTCAAGAAATTAACAGTGGTGTTTCGCGTATTGCGGTACACCATGACAAGTATGGCCAAGCCCACAGCTGCTTCAGCCGCCGCTACAACCATGATGAAAAACACGAAAAGCTGCCCACCTGCGTCCCCCATGTAGGTAGACAAGGCAGTCAGCAGAAGATTCACTGAATTCAACATCAATTCGATGCACATCAACAAGACAATGGCATTGCGGCGAAACAAAACACCGAACAGGCCAATGCTGAAGAGCACCGTACTCAAATAAATATAGTGGCTGATATCCACCTGTTGAAATACCGTATTCATGAGGAAGCTCCTTTCTCTTCGGCCAAGGCTGAAGACTCGTGATCACCAGAATCGCGTTTGCCTAACAACACCGCTCCCACCATGGCGCCAATGAACAAGGCACCGGTCAATTCAAAGGGAATCAAATATTCTCCGAACAACACCTTGCCCAAATTCTTCACCAAACCCACCGTTTCAGAGGGGTTTCGGTACACTTGCTCTCCGCTCTTCTGAAAGGCAGCGGTCAAAATCAGCAGCAGACTTCCAGCAGAAATAGCCGAGGCCAAGGCCCAAGCATTGGATTTAATGGGTTCGGCTGCTTTTCCGAGGTTCAACAACATCAGAACGAACAAGAACAAAACCATGATCGCCCCTGCATAGACCATCAGATTGACGATGGCCAGGAATTGGGCGTTCAACAATACATAGTGGGCGGAGATGCTAAAAAAAGCAACAATCAAAGCCAATACACTGTGCACAGGGTTCTTGCTTGTCACCACATACAAAGCGCACAAAATGGTGATGAACGACAGAACCAAGAAAGGAATAGGCAAAGCACTCATGCGTTTTCGTTGTTATAAGACCAAATTTGGCGTTGGCTAATGTCTACACGCTCGTCAACCGGCTCTACCAACTTGTCCTTACCATAGATGAACTCAGCGCGACCGAATTCAGCGTCGACAATGCGATCGGTTAGGAAAATGGCTTGTTTGGGGCAGGCTTCTTCGCACAATCCGCAGAAAATGCAGCGAAGCATATTGATTTCATAAGTCGAAGCGTATTTCTCTTCGCGGTACAAGTGCTCCTCGCCCTTTTCGCGCTCAGCAGCCACCATGGTGATGGCCTCTGCAGGACAAGCCACGGCGCACAAACCACAGGCTGTGCAACGTTCTTTACCGTCTTCATCGCGTTTCAACACGTGCTGACCTCTGTAAATGGACGACATCGGTCGGGTTTGCTCGGGGTATTTCACCGTTGCAGCAGGCTTAAAAAAGTGCTTCAAGGTGATCGACATTCCTTTCAAGATAGCAGGCAAATAGATGCGCTCCTTAAAGCTCATCTCCTTATTGACCACTAACTTAGATCGATTACTTAATTTCTCCATAAGATACGTTGTACCAATAACGCCGCTTCAGCCATCGCTTAGAAGGCCTAAGTAGCGCGACAAATTTAAGGCATTTCGCCCTTTCTGCGGGGCCTTTTGTATAATTGCTGAGCCATGAAAAATCACCCTTTCGTTTTGATGATTTGTCTGGGTTTGGGAATGGGCTCATTGCAAGCTCAAGTCGCCAAAACTCAAGTTCACCGATTCAATGCCACCGCGCTTGGAGACAATGGCCTTAAACTCACTTGGGAACCCGAGACCTACAGCGGCAATTACCGCATCTACAAACGAGACTTGATTCATCCCAATGGGGCTTGGGGTGATCCCTTGACCACCTTGGCTGGACCCAATAAAGACACACTTTGGATTGACTCCGATCTCCAGCCAGGAGAGGCCATGGAATACCTCGTAGCCAAAGTCAATACAGCGGGTGCTTTCGAAGCTTTTGGCTTTGCCTATGCTGGAAACCAGGCTTTTCGCTCGGCCTCCGATAGCAGTTGGTTTTTTGGCCGTCCCGAGCGCGGGAACATATTGCTGTTGATCGATAGCTCCTACCAGGTGGCTTTGGCCAGCGAAATCAAGGAGCTACAGCAAAGTTTATTGGCCCGCGGATGGTTCAGCGATATTCTCTACGCAGGTAGAGGCGAATCGGCTTCGGCCGTCAAAACGAGAATTGTCAATTTCTGCGACAACAGCCCCTTCAAACCCAAGGCCTTGTATATCATTGGCCATGTACCGGTCCCTTACAGCGGATATTTCTCCAGTTCGGGGGATCGCCCACCGCCAGACGGGCACGTAGAGGGAGTCGGAAATCACACTGGCGCTTGGCCAGCAGACGCCTATTACGGGGATCTCAAAGGCAGCTATACCGATGACAATGTCACCTGCACTACCGGCAATCAAACCCGACACCACAACATTCCTGGTGATGGCAAATTCGACCAAAGCGTAATAGCCGGTGAAGTAGAATTGGACATGGGCAGGGTCGACATGTACCAAATGGATGTTTTCAGCAAGGATGATACGGCTTTGACCCGTCAATATCTGCAGCGCAGTCTGAATTGGCACAAAGGATTAACCCGTGACGACTTCCAGAACAAAGCCTTGATTGATAACAACTTCACAGGATTGAACTTGGCCTCATCCGGCTACCACAATTTCGCGGCATTGCTGCCCTTGTCGAGCACATCTGACAAGTTGGATTACCTCAGCAGCCAAAAATCCAGCTCCTTTTTGTGGAGCTATGGCTGTGGCGCGGGTAGTTACACCAACTGCAACGGCATAGGAACCTCGGCTCAATTTGCCGCCCAAAAAGACAGTTTCCACAATGCCTTTACCATGTTGGCCGGCAGCTATTTCGGTGATTGGGACATCAAAAACAACCTCATGCGTTCTGCCCTAGCGGCCGGAAGCTTGAGCTGTTTCTGGGGTGGCATTCCCAAGTGGTACGTGCACCACATGGGCATGGGTTATCACATCGGATACGGCGCTCGCATTACTCAAAACAACGTCAACGACTATTTCAATGGGTCTTTCAACGGGTCATGGAAAGGGGTTTTCATCGCTTTGATGGGTGATCCTACTCTTGAGATGAGTCCCAGCCCTATGCCTGGCGCCTTGAGCGTTCAACGCAGCTTCGGCATCAATACCTTACGCTGGTCGGCCAGCAGCAAACCGGTAGCCGGATACAATGTATACCGAGTAGACACCGTGGGTCGCACTTGGTTCCAACTGAACCAAGAACCTCTGACCGATTTGCAATTCGAAGACCCCATGTTGTTCGATGCCGGAACTCTGTATGCCGTGCGCAGTGTGGAATTGATCGAGACAGGATCAGGTAGCTTTTGGCAGGTGGGCGCGGCGCAATTTGGAAGTACTCGGACGGCCTCTTCAGAAGAGCTGAGCATGAACGCTGTTCGGGTATTCCCCCAGCCCTCAACGGGCACAATTTCCATCAGTGGCTTGGATTTTGCTTTGGCCATTGATTGGAGCTTGCACGAGGTCAGCGGCCGTTTGGTCGATGGCGGTCATAGCGAATGTCCTTATGGGGCCACCAGCCTTCAGACCTTTGCTCCCAGTGGCTTGTACGTGCTCACAGTTAGCGGCAACGGCCAGCGATTCAGCCAACAAATCGTCGTCAATAGACCTTGATACTGGCAAAGTTTCCTTGCATTCAAAAGGAAACCTTTTCCCATTTGAGTAACAAGGGTTATTTTCGCGCCCCTATTTCCTCTCTAAGAGAATTGATTTTATGAATAATACCATTCTTTATCTGATCCCCGCCCTCGGCGTTTTGGGCCTCATTGTGATGGCCATCAAGAGCGCATGGGTTGGCAAACAAGACGCAGGCGATGAAAAAATGCAAAACCTCGCCTCTAAAATTGCCAAAGGCGCTATGGCTTTCCTACGCGCTGAGTGGAAAGTGTTGAGTTACTTCGCTGTTGTAGGCGCCGTTTTGTTGGCCTACAGCGGTACCATCACCGAAGTCAATGGCCGCGCCATTCACTCCCACTGGTTGATTGCTGTCGCCTTCTTGATTGGCGCCTTCTTCTCAGCCACTGCGGGTTACTTCGGCATGAACATCGCCACCAAAGCGAACGTTCGCACGACTCAAGCTGCTAAAACAAGCTTGCCAAATGCCTTGCGCGTTTCCTTCAACGGAGGTACCGTAATGGGCTTGGGTGTAGCCGGTTTGGCTGTATTGGGTCTGGGCGGTTTGTTCATCGTCTTCTACAAAATGTTTGGTGAAGGCATGGGCGCCGAAGGTATGGAGCGTACCATCGAGGTATTGACCGGTTTCTCTTTGGGAGCCGAGTCTATCGCCTTGTTCGCCCGTGTGGGTGGTGGTATCTACACCAAAGCCGCTGACGTTGGAGCTGACTTGGTAGGTAAAGTTGAGGCAGGTATCCCTGAAGATGATCCCCGCAACCCTGCTACCATCGCCGATAACGTAGGTGACAACGTAGGTGACGTGGCCGGTATGGGTGCCGACTTGTTCGGTTCTTATGTGGCGACCATTTTGGCTACCATGGTATTGGGCCGCGAAATCTCTGTTGAAGACAATTTCGGAGGCTTGTCTCCCATCTTGCTTCCCATGTTGATCGCTGGTTTGGGTATCGTGTTCTCCATCATCGGTACTTGGTTTGTGCGCATCAAAGGCGAAGACGGAAACGTGCAAAACGCCTTGAACATGGGCAACTGGTCTTCTATGATTTTGACCGGTATTTCTTGCTACTTCATCGTTGATTGGATGCTTCCTGAAAGCATGACCTTGCGCGGTGTTACCTTCACCTCTGGTCAGGTTTATGGCGCTATCGTCTTAGGTTTGGTCGTTGGTGCTTTGATGAGCATCGTTACCGAATATTATACGGCCATGGGCAAGCGCCCCGTGAACAGCATCATCAAACAGTCTGCTACGGGTCACGCGACCAACATCATCGGCGGATTGGCCATCGGTATGGAATCAACTGTGATCCCCATTTTGGTCTTGGCTGCCGGTATTTACGGTTCTTTTGCTCTTGCTGGTTTGTACGGTGTAGCCATCGCGGCTGCAGGTATGATGGCTACTACAGCCATGCAGTTGGCCATCGACGCCTTCGGCCCCATCGCCGACAACGCGGGTGGTATTGCTGAAATGAGTGAATTGCCCGAAGAAGTTCGCGGCCGTACCGATATCTTGGATGCAGTAGGTAACACCACCGCTGCTACTGGTAAAGGCTTTGCCATCGCTTCTGCTGCTTTGACTTCATTGGCTTTGTTTGCCGCCTTCGTAGGCGTTGCAGGCATCGATAGCATTGACATTTACAAAGCCGACGTATTGTCTGGCTTGTTCATTGGCGCCATGATTCCTTTCATCTTCTCTGCCTTGGCTATTGCTGCTGTTGGCCGTGCCGCTATGGATATGGTGAAAGAAGTTCGTCGCCAGTTCAAAGAAATCCCCGGTATCATGGAGTACAAGGCTGAGCCTGAGTACGAAAAATGCGTAGAAATTTCTACCAAAGCCTCTATTCGCGAGATGTTGGCTCCTGGTGCCATTGCTTTGTTGTCACCTGTTTTGGTTGGTTTCTTGTTCGGACCTGAAGTATTGGGCGGCATGTTGGCCGGTATCACCGTTAGCGGTGTTTTGATGGGTATCTTCCAAAACAACGCAGGTGGTGCTTGGGACAACGCTAAGAAATCTTTCGAAAAGGGTGTTGACATTGACGGAGAGACTTACTACAAGAAGTCTGAGCCCCATAAGGCCTCGGTTACCGGCGACACAGTGGGTGATCCTTTCAAAGACACCAGCGGTCCTTCTATGAACATCTTGATCAAATTGACTTCTATTGTTTCCTTGATCATTGCTCCTTATATCTCTGGTGCCGCCGCTGGTGAATGCCAGGACATGGAAGGCTGCGAGGCCAAGACCGAACAGTGCGACAGCAACATGGCTTGCGGTGCCCACAAGTGCATCGAAGAAGGCATGACCGCTGACCAGTGCAAAGCCAAGTGCGAAGCCATGGGCTGTTCTGAAGAGGAAATGGCAGCCTGCATGAGTCACTTCGACTCAACGGGCGCTATGATTCCTTGCACCGACGCTTGCAAGCCTGCTAGCGAGAGCAAAAAGGATGAGAAAGATTGCTGCAAGAAAAAGAAAGAAGCTCCCAAAGCTTGCTGCAAAGACAAAGCTGAAAACGAGTAATCCATTTTAGGATTGTAATAAAAAAAGCCGCCCGAGGGCGGCTTTTTTTATGCTTGTCTCATGACTTTTTCCAATGATTTGCCCTTGGCTAATTCATCGACGACCTTATCCAATCGCCGAATGTTTTGAGTCAATGGGTTCTCTATCTCCTCTACCCTATACCCACAAATCAGGCCTGTTATCTGAAAGGCACCCACAGGAACTTGGGCCGTGGCAAACAAATCGGCAAAGCTTCGGGCATCGGTTTTCGCTGATTCCAATTCTTCTGGGCTGTAGCCCAAAAGCCAGGCAATGACGCAGTCCAATTCTTCGACGCTGCGGCCTTTCTTGGCCACCTTGTTCACGTAATGAGGATAGACCGATGA
Source organism: Bacteroidota bacterium (assembly GCA_027621365.1). Classification (GTDB taxonomy): domain Bacteria; phylum Bacteroidota; class Bacteroidia; order NS11-12g; family UBA955; genus JALRLA01. The sequence continues at coordinate 18,102 of JAQCBH010000021.1, forward strand.
GAATTTCAGCTGGGCGATCTTCTCATCGGCATTTAGACGGGCTGCCATTCCCTTAGCGGAATATGACCGGGGTTGGGTAACCCTTGCTTCTCAAGGTATCGATCAAACGCTCATAGGCCGATAAGCATGCGGCCATATCGCTGGAAAGCTGCTGCATTTGGGCTTCTGCTTGCTGCAAGGATAACACATGGTTCAAAGTAGGCCCATAGGTTGAACTCATGGCGTAATACATAACAGTTCCTACTCGCTCAGACAAACCTTCTGGAGTTTCAAACTCCTTGCTGGCCAGAGCACGATTGCCGTATACGGTCAATTCCATGGCCAAGCGCTGCTCATTGAGGGCCACGACAGCCTTCAATTGCTCTTTGTCTTCAGGTCGAAGAGCGTACTCCAAATTGCTCAACTCTTCCAAGCTTGATTTCAGTTCCTTCAGCAGACGCTCCATGCGGTTGAGTTCCATTCGAACCAATTTGGCTTTCTCTACAAAAGCACTGCGTTCCTCAGGATTCAGAGCCGCAGGCAAACTGGGCGTAAAAATGGGGCGTACCTCAAAAGAGTTTCCTGAAGCTAGAACAGTCCATTGACCTTTGTACAATTTCATCAAATCAGCCACATACAGGCCAGGCTCCACAAAGGGCCCAGAACCAGGCTTGGCATTGATGGAACCTGGAAGTTCAGAGGGATCGGTATACCTCAAATTCCAATTGATCTTTTTGATACCCACTCCACCTGAAACCGAAACCCAGGCCACAGACAGGGTTGATTCTGCTTGGCGAATGCGAACAAAATACTCGGGTTCTGTTTCGATAGACTCTGCGTATATGGAGTCTTTCGCGGGGTAAATCTGGGCCATTTTATCCGAGCTTCCGGCTTTTTCTCTCTCTTGGCGACGATCCTTGATGCTCTTGAATTCATCGGCGTTGTAGAGGTAAATGCGAGCCCCGAATTCGGGATTGGGAGCGAAATAGCGGGTAGAACCCACGAATCCGTTTCCGGGTCTGCCCAAGGGCGAAGATTCCCCAAACAAATCGGCTTGCTCTACTGTGTAAATCAACGACCCTGCCTTGACGAACACTTCGCCTGTTTTGCTCGTACCTTGAGCTACTCCCGCTGATTCACGCAAGACGTGAAAGTCATCGCAGACGGCGAATCCGCGGCCAAAGGTAGCCACCACCAAATCGTCTTCGCGCTCCTGGAAAACCATATCCTTGATGGCAATGGGGGGCAATCCGCCTGACCATTTGTTCCAAGATTTACCGCCATTGAAGCTGATGACCATGCCAAATTCGTTTCCAACCAGCAAGAGGTCTTTGTTCTTGTAATCTTCCAAGAAGCACTTCACGGGGGCGTCATTGGGCATGCCCTGAGTGATAGCGACCCACGTCTTACCCATATTCGTACTCTTGTACACATAAGGCTTGTAATCGCCGCGGCGGTGGTTATCTAAGGCCACATAGAGGGTTTGGGCGTCAAATCTTGAGCTGTAAACAGCCGTCACATAGGTATTGGCCGGTGCGCCAGGGAAATTTTGGCTGCAGGTCGTCCAATTCAAGCCTCCGTCAACCGTGTACCTCACAACCCCATCATCGGTGCCCGCAAATAGGGTCAGCGAATCGTGGAAAGACTCCCACAAATAGGTAATGTTTCCGTAAATGCTGGTGCTCTGGTTCTTGGCCACCGCATCAATGCCCCAAACCTTGTCCATGATGGGCAGTTTGTTGCGGTCAATCTGCTGACTCAAATCACCAGAGATGGCTTTCCAAGAGTTGCCGCGATCAGGGCTGGTAAACACGCGGTTTGCCGCAAAATACAAGCGCGCGGGATTGTACCGAGAAATCAACAAAGGCGCATCCCAATTCCAGCGCAATGCGGGTTCATTGGGGCCTACATGGGGCTTGATATCGACTTCTTCACCGGTCACTCGATCAAAACGAATCAAGCCTCCGTATTGCCATTGGGCATACACAATGTTCGGGTTGTAGGGATCAATTTGAGACTTGAAACCATCGCCACCCACCGTAACAAACCACTCTTCGTTGCCGATACCATTGTTGCTGTTGTTGCGGCTGGGGCCACCCAAGCTGTAATTGTCTTGGGTACCACCATAGACGTAGTAGAAGGGCTCAGAATTGTCAACTGAGACGCGGTAGAACTGCGTAATGGGTAGATTGGACTTGAACACCCACTGAGCGCCCTCGTCAAAGGTCTCGTAAATGCCCCCGTCGCATCCAGCTATCCAATGCGAAGAGTTGCGAGGATCCACCCACAGAGCGTGGTTATCCACGTGTTTATAGGTTTCAGAAACGCGTTTGACGGTCTTACCGGCATCGTCTGAACCGTGCAAATAGGTATCCAAAATGAAGAGCTTTTCGCCATCGTTGGGATCCAAGACCAATTCCTGGTAGTAATTACCAGATGTTTGGTAAGCATTCTGCTTTTTCCAACTCTCTCCAAAGTTGGTCGACAAGTAAATTCCTCCTTTTTCGGCCGCTCCTTCGACCATGGCGTAAATCCATCCTTTGTGATCGGCGGGCAAGGCCAAGGCAATGCGACCCAAATCGCCACCGGGCAGGCCACCACTGAGTTTTTTCCAGGTTTTGCCTCCGTCTTGAGAACGGTATACCGCCGACTCAGGGCCTCCACCCAGATAGGTATACTCGTGACGCATGCGCTGGTGATAAGCGGCATACAAGACGTTGTAATTGTTGGGGTCAATGTGGATCTCGTTGCAACCGGTGTACTCCGAAACCTGGTGAATCTGTTTCCAAGTCTCACCTCCATCTTCACTTTTGAACACGCCACGGTCACCGCCTTTGCTCCAAACCGGACCATAAGCGGCCGCGAACATGATCATGGGATCAGAGGGGTGAAAAGCCAAATTTCCAATGTGCTCGCTGGATTTCAATCCAACCAAATGGAAGCTCTTACCGTCGTCTGAGCTTTTGTACAAACCATTTCCGTAGCCCACGCTGCGCTGGTTGTTATTTTCGCCTGTTCCCACGAATACCTCATGGCGATTGTGAGGATTAAGAGCTACACAACCAATGCTTTGAGTGCCGTATCGATCAAAAATGGGATCGAACGTAGTGCCGTTGTTTACGGTCTTCCAAACTCCGCCATAAGCCGTAGCTGTATAGTAAGTCGAAGGTTGCTCAGGATCTACAGCAAAATCAACCACTCGGCCACTGGTCTTGGCAGGCCCAATGTTTCTGAATTGAACTTGATTCAACAAGAGATTGGTCATGGAATCCTGGGACTGAGCGCTAACAGCAAGGGAAGCAAGGATCGAACCGACCAAAAACAGGCATTTTCTCATATGCCAAATATACAAAGTAGTACAGAATTCTGGATGCCTAGAAGGCCTCAAATATGGGTAGAAATACCTGTAAAAAAAGCCTCCAACTGCTTGGCCACCACTCGCCAAGCAAAACGTGTTTGCACCAATTCATACCCCTTGGCTCCAATCTCTTTGGCCTTGCTGGGCTCTTCCAATAGATCCAAAACCGATTGAGCAAATTCGCTAGAATCGCTGGCTAAGACGACTCCATCGCCCGATGCAATTCCCAAGCCAAAAAACCCAACGGAGGTGCAAACCACAGGCACTCCCATGCTCATGGCCTCCAGCACTTTGTTTTGGGTTCCGGCTCCCAATCGAAGGGGACTGACCAAAACATGTGCTTGAGCATAAGCCTCTGATAAATCTTCTACAAAGCCTACCACTCGAATCGAATCAGAAGCTAAAGCGCGCACGGCTGAAACAGGCCTTTGCCCGGCAATGACAAACTCAGCCCTTGGCAATTTCGCCGTGATTTGAGGCCAAATCTCAGCGGCAAACCACTGCACCGCATCGATGTTCGGAGCATAATCCATATTGCCCGTAAACAACACCGTTGGACGCTGAGAATGGTTCACTTTGGGTGAAAAGGACTGATCGTCCACCCCATTCGGCAAGAGGCCCAAACGCGACTCGGGCAATTGGCAGGTTTGAAGCAAATGATTTCGATCTTCTACCGAGCAGACCAGACTCAATGAAAATTGGGGCAACAAGCGCTGCTCCCATCTGTGCATACGCTTGTATTCCAAACGATTGAACAGACGCAAAACGGGATTTTTTGCATTTTCCATTCGGCGTTTCCAATACAAACTGAAGGCATCTGGCAGGTCCAAAACGGCATTTTCGGGTACCCGCTTGTCCAAATATTGCCCCATGCGAAGGTGCTGAACATGAATGGCATCAAAAGGTTGCAACAGGGTTCGATCCAAGCGTTTTTTGAAAGCCCTAGATTGAAAAAAGGCCAATTGAAGCGGCTTGGACCCAAACAGCCCCAACAAGGCAGATGCATACGATTTGACCAAGGGTCGGTAGACCCAGTCTACACGAGCTAAAAGGAGCTTATCGCTTCCTTCGACTCGCATCGACTTCAACTGTTCCCCATAGGCGATGTCTTCGTGAGATTCAGCAATGGTCAACAAATGCAACTCGTGATGGGGAGCCAACTGCTTGGCCAGGTTGAAGATTTTCAATTTATCACCCCGATACGGCGGATAAGGCATCCTGTTGGCGACAAATAGTATCTTCACAGCACAAAAATACGGGCAATTGACCGCCTGTTTCGGTATTTTTGTGTATGACCCGTCTCAGTCAACGCATAGCCGAAATCGTCGAAAGCCAAACCTTGGCCATGACAAAGAAAGCCAGAGAGCTCAAAGCCGCTGGCCGCGACATCATCAGCTTGAGCATTGGCGAGCCTGATTTTGACACCCCTGCGTTCATTTGCGAAGCCGCTCATGCCGCCGCCCAAAACGGGCATACCCACTACCCTCCCGTGGCTGGCATTCCTGAGCTTCGCTCGGCCATTTGCCAAAAACTGGAACGGGAAAACGGAGTCAACTTTTCTCCGGAGCAAATCATGGTCAGCAGTGGGGCCAAGCAAAGTTTGATCAATGCCGTTCTCGCTTTGGTCAATCCCGGCGACGAGGTCATACTTCCGGCCCCTTTCTGGGTCAGCTACCCCACCATGGTCCAATATGCGGGAGGCACTGTGGTTCCCATTGCAACCCAGGCGAGTTCTGATTTCAAAGCCAGCGCTGAGCAATTGGAAGCCGCCATCACGGACCGCACCCGATTGTTGATTTTCTCTTCCCCCTGCAATCCTTCTGGCTCGGTGATGACACAAGCTGAACTGGCTGCTTGGGCTGAAGTTTTGGAAAGACATCCGCAGGTATTCATCATCTCTGATGAAATCTACGAACACATCCAATACGGACAAAGCCACCAAAGCTTGGCCCAATTCGATTCTCTGAGAGATCGCTTGGCCATCGTAAATGGATTCAGCAAAGGCTACGCCATGACGGGTTGGAGACTCGGATATTTGGCAGGTCCCCAAGATTTGGTGCAGGCCTGTGACAAGATTCAAGGATTGTTCACCTCTGGTGCCAACTCTGTCGCTCAATGGGCCGGAGTAGCCGCCTTAACCGGCGATCAATCAGAGGTCAAGGCCATGTGCCAGACTTTTGAAACTCGTCGCAACTTGGTCTTGGACGAACTGAGGCAGATACCGAACCTCACCATACCCACGCCAGCCGGAGCCTTTTACGTTTTTCCAGACGTTCAAGCCTATTACGGCAAGAAAAGCCCTGAGGGACAAACCATCAGCAATGGCGATGACCTATGTTTGTATTTGCTGGAACAAGCTGGAGTAAGCTGTGTATCAGGTGCAGGTTTTGGTTCTCCCGAATGCATCAGACTCTCTTATGCCGCCAGTGAAGAATCTCTAAAACAAGCTTGTGTAAGATTGAAACAAGCCTTCGCCTCACTTTCCTAAACCCTTACCTTTGTAAAGCAATGCAAAAACAATCGATTGAACAGTTGATGAGCAGTTTTCAAGGTGTACGTGTCCTGATTGTAGGAGACGTCATGGTCGACAATTACATCATCGGCAAAGTAGATCGGGTATCGCCTGAAGCCCCTGTGCCTGTAGTCGATGCTACCCACTTTGACAGTCGTTTGGGTGGAGCCGGGAATGTGGCCCTTAACCTAAAAGCCTTAGGCGCTATCCCTGTATTGTGTTCCGCTATCGGCAAGGACAAAGAGGGCGAAGACCTCTGCAAACTCATCGAGGATGCAGGCATGACCACTCGTGCATTGCTCTTGTCTGAAAAACGCAAAACCACCACCAAAACTCGAGTTTTGGGGAACAACCACCAGTTATTGCGCATTGACCACGAGGTCAAAGACGATTTGGACAAGTTGGACTCTTTCTTGTTGGAAGAACACTTTGTTCGCGAACTTGACAACGCTGACGTAGTCATCTTTGAAGATTACAACAAAGGAGTGCTGCACGGTTTGAACATCGAACACTTCCTCAACCTTTGTCAAGAAAGAGGAATCCCCACGGTAGTCGATCCAAAAAAGTCCAATTTCTTATCCTATAAAAAAGCCACGCTGTTCAAGCCCAACTTGAAAGAAATTCGGGAAGGTTTGAACCTGACGGGTGCATTGAGTTCCTTGGAAGAAATTCGCAATGCCGTTCAGGAATTGAATGCCGTATTGCAGAACCAAGCCACCATGGTCACTTTGAGCGAGAAAGGTGTCTACATTCATCACCAAGAGGAAGAACATCACCTGGGTGCTCATGTGCGCAACATTGCTGATGTTTCTGGGGCCGGAGATACCGTTGTTTCGGTGGCGGCACTCTGCTTGGCCAAGAAATGCGAGTGGAACCGATTAGCCGCTTTGAGCAATCTCGCCGGCGGATTGGTCTGCGAAGAAACAGGCGTCGTTCCTATCAACGCCGATCGCTTGTTGGCAGAAGCTCAGCGAATAGGGCTTTAATCCAGTTTATTCATTATTTGATTTTGGGCCGTGAATCGCAGCCCTTGATTCGGTGCGCACTGGAAGCAAGCGCTTTTCATCTTTTACAGCATAAAAAAAGCCCCGCTCTTTCGAGCGGGGCTTTTCATTGTGTCGTTGTGGGTTTAGCGCAACAAGGTTACCGTTCCATCGAACTTGTAAGGCTTGTCGTCAAACGATATCACCTCGATGTGGTACACATAAACATCCTGTTGACATTCTGCACCGTTGGCGGTACCATCCCAACCAATGTTGATATCGTCAGTCTCGAACAACTTCTCACCCCAGCGGTTGTAAATGCGCATGTTGTAAGCTTTGAAGTTGCTGGCTACAGCATTGAACGTGTTGTTGCGCTGAGGTCCAGCTCCATCAGGAGTAAAGACGTCAGGAATGAACACGATGATATCAGGCCCAACAACCACTTTGCGTTCTGCGGTGTCGCTGCAACCGTGGTTGGTGGTGGTGATCAAGCGAATGGTGTAGGTCGCCGTGTCCTTGCCGTACGCAAAGCGGGGATCCTTCATCGTTGAGGTATCGTTCGCATTGCCGGTTCCGAAGTCCCAGTTGTAGCGCATAGTGGGCGCAAAGGGGCTCTGGGTCACCGTGCTCATGTTCGTGATCTTGAACTTCGGCAAGGCCACCGTCGTGCTGTACGGAGGATCGGTCACGAACTTCGCTACAGGGATCGGGTATGCCTCAACAGCAGGGCGCAAACTGATGGTTGCCGCACAAGGTCCAGCGGTGTTGACCACCGTCAAGCTTACGTCGTACTTGCCTTGCTGCTTGTAGATCGCTGAGGGGTTCTGCAAGTTGCTGGTATCGCCGTTACCGAAGTTCCAGCGGTATACCAACTGGCTAGCAGGGATGCCCTTGTTCTCTTCCGCCAACCAGGTGGTGGTCAAAGGAACACAGCCCGTCTGTTGCGTCAATGGCGTTAATACAGGGTACTGGTGCAAGATGATCTCGATGCTGTCTGAGGCTGGAGGGCACACATCGTTAGCGATGGGAACCGTCGTCACCTTCAAGTAGGCACCTTTGTTGGCGCTATCCTGCAAGCCGTGCTGGTAGCTGATGTTCTCAGCCGAAGCATTGTCGATCGATCCATCTGAACCGTTCAAGCGCGTCCACGTCACTTTGTTATCGCTAAACAAGCTTGTGCTCTGTATCGCAAACGGTGTGCGTTCACAGGCCTGAGCCGGTTTCTGGGTCGTGATCTGTACCTCGGGTTGGGTTCTCACAAACACGTTGTAGGATTCTGTATCGGTACAACCGTTGTTGTCGGTCAACACATAGGTCAAGATGCTCGGGCCTTCGATGTTCGCTGTCTTGTTGGTTACGGGCGTGAACATGCCGGTCGCCGAGTTTACGTTCGGGCCGCTCCATACGCCTATCGCAGAAGCAGGTTTGGTGTTGGCCGCATCAACGCGGGTGCTCAAATCCAAGTCACCCAAGCTGCTGCAGACTGTAATTGGGGGCTGCATCACTGCATCGGGCGTATCGTTGACATAGATGTAGAAACTATCCTGCTTCAAACAACCCGTTCCCGCGTTGCTGTAGCGTATGTACCAGGTTCCTGTTCCAAACGAGGGCAAGAACTGGTGGCCACCGATCAGGTTCGTATTCTGTACCTTGGGGTCGTTGCGGTCGTAGTTGTACTCGATGATCTCGTAGGTTGAACCGTCACCGTCTTTGGCTTGGTTGCCGTTGACCGTGATATAATCGTACAACTCCATGATGCCCCAATTCACGCAGACCGGATCGGGTGATTTCACCTTCACCGTCGGCTCGGCTACGATGTCGATGACCGTAGAGTCGCAGGTTCTGCAACCCGTCAGCTGGTCTTCTACGCAGAGCTGGAACTTGTAACTACCCTCGTAGTAGTCTTCGGTTGGGTCACCGAACTTGAAGCGCCAGTCGGGCGTTCCCCAGGGGTTGTTGTTCACCAATATGTTGCTGGGGTCTACTCCGTTGGGGTAATTCAATACCGACCAATCCAACCTCACACCCACTTTTACCTTGGGGCGAATCATGCTATTGTCCATCAAGGCTTCTCCCAAGTCTTGGCAGTACGACAGGGTATCCAACACGACCACGGGGTTACCGTTGATGCGCTGAACCACTGAGTCGATGTTGATACAACCGTTGGTGTCCTTGTACCAGCCATAGACCTTCATCTGCAAGTTGTTGCCGTTCTGAAGCAAGTTGTTGTCCAACAGCGTTGTCTTGAACAAGTGGCGATCCGGCAAGATGCTATCAATCATGTTGTTTGGCTTCCACAAGGAACCTGCCCACATGCGAACGCCAGTCTCTTTGCCGCGGTTGAAGAAGTTGTTCAGTTCAATGTCTCCGTAGTCGTAGCACTGAGCCTTCAAGGGCTTGGGATCCCACTTCACAAAGGGAAGTGTGTTCACCTTCACCATAACCGTATCGTCGTCTTTGCAGGTGTGGCCGCCTTGTTCTACAGTCGTATACAAACGGTAGTAGAAGTTCTGAGCCGGCTGGCCAGGGGTGTTCGAGTTCTTGGGAGATACCGTGTAACCCATGTCGCTACCCAAGGTCTTGCTACCGGTCAAATCGTACCAGGTATAGTCAGCTGAGCGGTTCACAGGCTCGTGCTGGGCCGCGAGCAAGGTGCTCTTCAAGTGACAGATGGTCACGTCGGGGCCGGCGTTGGCCACCACTGTGTCGTTGACAAACAACTCCATCGTGTCAGAGCGCTGGCATAGCCACTTGGTCTCGGTCACCGTCACGCGGTACTTGCCCGCTACGTTGATCTCGATCTTCTGGGTCGTATCCATCGTGCTCCACAAGTACTTCACCGTGTCGTTGTGGCCTGCATCCAATACCACGCTCTCGTACGTACAAATGCGCTGGTCGGGGCCGATGTCCAACAATGGAAGGGGTTTGAGGAATACCTGCACTGTATCCCGGAGTTTGCATCCGTCGCCATCGATGACCAAGACGCTCAAAATACTGTCGCGGTCAATGGGCGACATACTCAAGGTCTCCAAGGTATCAGCCGGTTGGGAATACTGCGCCATCCAATTCGGAGTCAACACATATTCGCCAGTCATGGTATCGACTCCTGACGACAAGATGGGAACCCGGTACCAATTGTATTGGTAGGAGGGCTTGGCATTGCTAACATCAGCGGTCAGGGTCAAGTTGGTGCCGTAGCAAGCGAAGGTGTCGACCATGGCCAGCACCACCTTAGGTGGATCGGGCACATCAATGGTATCGCGGTAAATGGTTGGGCAATTGTAGGGATTGTTGACCGTGTGAACGACGATGTACTTACCGCCTTTGGTGAACACCAATGTGTCTTTCTGCTTCGCCGAATACAGGATTTCGTTCAACCCCGTACTGTCCCGAATGCTCCATTTGAACTGGGCCACACCTTCGAAGTCTTTGCCAATGGTTGCGGCAAATGCCAAGCGCCCACAGGTCAATTGCGTGTAGGTTCGTGTATCGGTCGCCCGCGGATTCACCTTTATCTTGAATCCCCGAATACCAATGGAAGGCTTGGGGCAATGCTCGTCATTGACTTGAACCGTAAACGAATAGGCAATGTCAGAGGCCATACCCACGGCTGGAGTCCAGTCAAAGGTCGCAAAGGCCAAACGCCCGTTTTTGTAATTGGCCTTGGAAGCCACCGTGAACGTTGCCCCAGGAATACCCGCATTCCACGAAATGGAGGTGGTATCGGGAACGGTTTGGTAGGGCGAGAAGGTCTCGTCGTCTGTGTAAATTTTAAAATTGATGTTTTCCCCCTCACAAACTTTGTAGGTATAGGGGCCTTCAATGGTTGGAGCCTTGTTGTAGCCGCAATCGTCTTTGACCACAATTTGGATGTCTCGACGGGTTTTGCCTACCCATCGCCAGACGCCGGCCGTGTCTTTTCGCCATTCAACCATCTCTACCACCAATACAGCTACCTCGTCGCACTTGGTAGGTGTAAAAATGAAGTCTCCTTGACCCGTATCAAAGAAGGTACCACGCGGAGGCTTGGTCTTGGTATTGGGGGTGCACTTGATGGTGGTAGGAGGGATGCAATAGGGTGTAACCGGATACTTGTAGCTAAACGGAGAACTGTAGTTCACCGAAGTATTGGGAATACCTGATAGAGCCGGGGCGAGTCGATAAGATATGGAATCGTAATCGACCGTATCCAAAGCCCCGTTGTTGTAGTAAAAGGCCTGGTTGCAACAGGCATAACCAATGGGGGTATTGGTCAACTGAGGCGAGGTATTGCACTTGTTGCTCGACTTATTGATGTTGCACACGTTGATCGAGGCCGTGGTCCAGAAATCAGCCCAAGTTGCGCCGGTGGTAATGGCCGCGTTTCGGCAACATTGGTTGTAGGCGAAATTGATTTCGCAATAGGTCGAGCCCAATCCTACCGTCGAAAAGGGAGCCTTTGTGATGTCAATCGTGGCCTCCATGGTATGTTCCTCCACCCCTTCTCCAGTATAACTAGTGTTTGTGGGACTGCAGGGACTATTGGCCGTTGAGCAGCGAGGAGTGATGTCTCTAATGCCAGTACGAGAAAGCGAAATGGAGTAACGAGAGGTAGACATACTGCCGTTGTTCCCCGCATACCAATACAATTGGCTCCAACTGACTGGGGCGCTAGCGCCGCGGCAGTCGCGGTAGAACTTGATGATGATCTTGTACTTACCATTCCCAAGGCACTGATAACTCAAATCAGAACCCATAACGTGGTCAGCACGGCCGGAAGAGTGGTATCCGCAGAGAAAAACCAAGCCTAAAAAGAGCGCTTTGAACCAATTGGACATAAAAGGCGTAACAAACAAACATAGAGACGATTAGACCCTTTTGATCCCGATTTTAATACTTATACATGTGGCTGACAAATTCCCTGCAGCATTTGCAGACCCATTTTGGGCTCGTTATCATTGCATTTCCATGATGAAACAGGCCTTAATTGTTTTGCTCGCTTGCTTGTCAACAAGCAGTTGGGCAGCCACAGGAGACACCACCGTCATTCGCACCCACAACGACGTCTTGATTCAAACCAATCCTGCCGTCGGGAACACCAAGTATTACGCCTGGGCCGAATTCCCCAAATTGGAACCTGGCAAAACGTACCGAAACGTGCGATTGGAGTTGGACATGCGCTGCCCCAGCAACCTGTCTTGTGGCGAATGGGATTACCTCAACCACATCTTCATTGGCCGCCGCCGAGGCAATTACAACGATACCCTCAATTGGGAAATCGCTCGTTTCATCACGCCCTATGGGTTGCAATTTGATAAGAAATGGGGCCACACCTGGAACTGGGATCTGAGCGATTTGGAGTCTCTATTCCGCGACAGCGTGGAGATTTATTACATGCACACCGGCTACGAGGCAAAAAATGACCGCGGATGGATCATCAACATGCGCTTCATCTTGGAAGAAGGACCGCAAGAGCGTCCCATCACTCAGCTCAGTTACCTGTACCGAGTCAACGCCCCTTATGGCAATGACTCCTTGTTTGCCGCTCGCACCCCTGAACGCAGTTGGGTTAGCGCTGAAAACACCACCACTACCCGCATCAAAATCATTCAAACGGGCCACGGCATGGACAAACCCTCCAACTGCGCCGAATTCTGCCCTCGCCAGCGCTTTTTGTATGTCGATAGCGTTTGCCAAGACACCTCTTGGGTGTGGAGAGAAGATTGTGGAGCCAACCCCGTATTCCCCCAAGCCGGAACCTGGATTTACGACCGCGCTGCTTGGTGCCCAGGGCAATCAGTAGAACCCTATGAATTTGAATTTGCCGACTCAGAAGGCAGCCAACACAGCTTTGATTTGGGCATGGAGAGCTACACCAAAACCAGCGGTTCTTCCAACTACCAAATCACGGCCTATCGAGTGGAATACAGTGATTATGTCCACGCTCACGACGCCAAGATCACCGATATCTTATCTCCCAGCAGCGACCCCCAGTACAGCCGCTTCAACCCTATATGTGGGGAGCCGCAGATTCGAGTAAAAAACAGTGGAAGCGATTCCATCTTCGCCTTGGACATCGAATACGGCATAGACGGCGGCACTTTATCCAACCACTATTGGGCCGGCCGATTGGGCGCTGGAGAAGAGACCACCATCCAACTTCCCTATTCCATGGATTGGACCCGAACCAGCGACGAGTTTATCGCCCGCATCACCAAACTAAACGGCCAAGCAGATGAGGATCCCAGCAACAACACGCGCAAGGTGATCCTTCCCGCCCAAACCCCCACCTTTACCGATCGAGTGGTGGTGTTGTTCCGCACCAACAATGCCCCCATGGAGAATTATTACGAGTTCTTGGATGCTGCGGGTCATGTAATTTACCGCCGCGATGATTTCACGGCCAAGAACACCATTCACCGCGATACCTTCCAATTCTACAACGGCTGTTTCACCTTCCGATTTGAAGATTCAGGCACTCCCAACCCCGATTACCCCTTGAACGAAGACGGATTGAGTTGGTGGGCGAACTCAACTGATGGAAGCGGCATTTTGCAATTGCGCGATGCTTGGTCAGGTGGCGTTCTCAAGGTGTTCAATGGTGACTTTGGCACCAATTTGATCCAGCATTTCACCGTCGGTTACACCCTAAACACCGAAAACCCCAAGCCCAAATCGGGGGCACTCAAAGTGATTCCCAACCCCTCGCATGACGGATTTGGCGTTGATTTGAGCGACCTAAGTTTGAACCCCAGCAGCCCCGCTGACTTGCAACTGATCAATTTGCAAGGACAATTGGTCTTGGCAAGACGCTTACAGGGCGGGTATTCTCAACTGCAATGGATTTCTACCCAAGGCCTTGAGCCCGGTGTATATGTCGTGAAATTGCGCCAAAATGACGACCTTTACAGCCAGAAAATCGTAGTGTATTAACTGCGCTTCTGCACAGCCTTGAACAAGCTCATCATATTTTCTGCCCCTTCCGGTTCCGGTAAAACCACCGTAGTTAAGCACCTGATGCAGGTCTTGGAACAGCGGTTGGCCTTTTCCATATCGGCCACAACTCGAGAGCCTAGAGCCGGTGAAGTAAATGGAAGAGAATACCACTTTTTAAAGCTCAGCGACTTTAAAAACCGGATCGATGAGGGTGAATTTTTGGAACACGAGGAGGTATACGCCGGCATTTTGTATGGAACTTTATGGAGCGAAGTCAAGCGTATTTGGGCCGAAGGCAAGGCGGTTGTTTTTGACGTCGATGTCAAAGGTGGATTGAACCTCAAGCGCAAATTTGGCGATCAAGCCCTGGCCGTATTCTTACGCCCACCCAGCGTAGAGGTCTTGTTGGATCGATTGACCAAACGCAGCACCGAAGTGGAACACCAGCTCAAAGAACGCATTGCCAAGGCCAATTACGAATTGAGTTTTGAAGACCAATACGACGTCGTCGTGGTCAACGATATCTTGGAAGAGACCTTTGCCAAATGCGAACATTTGGTGGGAGAATTCCTTGATCGTCCCTAAAAAAAATGGCCCGCATAGGATTGTATTTTGGAAGCTTCAACCCCATTCACAATGGGCATATACAGGTGGCTCAATACATCAAGGAAAATGGGGCCTTCGATGAAATCTGGTTTGTTCCTTCACCATTGAACCCGCTGAAAAGCGAAGAAACCCTGATACCGGCTGAAACTCGATTGAAATGGGTTCAGGCAGCCCTTGAGGGTGTCAGAGCATTGAGTGTTTCGGATTTGGAATTTCATTTGCCCATACCCTCATACACCTACCAATCGGCACAAGCATTCGTTCAAAAGTATCCCGATCATGAATTTGCCTTGATCATGGGAGCCGACAATTTGTACAGTTTTCATCGTTGGCAGCACGCCGAAGAATTGAGCCAGTTAACGCCGCTTCATGTCTATGCAAGACCTGGATATCCAAAACCCGAGCAAACCCCCTTGCCCTATCAAGCCACCTGGTACGACGCTCCTTTGTTGGACATTTCTGCTTCCCAAATTCGGGAAACCTTGTGGAACGATGACTCCATCAGCGCATGGGTTCCTAGCCCCATCGTATCGGAGGTAACAGCTTTTTTCGAGAAAGTCAGGCCTTGAGCTTGGTCAAGCGCTTTTGCCCCTGAACCAGAAGCCAGGCCACTCCATAGGTCAACACGAAAGAATACAAGGCGTAGACCAAGGCTGGCTTCTCCATGGTTGAATTCCCCAATTTGTCGCCAGCGATCAACAAGGCCAAGGCCGTGTTGTGCAATCCCACTTCAACCGCGATGGTAATGCGCGTTTTGAAGGCCAAGCCCATGGGCCAGCCCACCAAAAATCCCAGCAACATACTGAACATGTTCAAGGCGACAACAGCTGGTGTCAGCATCTTGACATCGCTCCACATCATGTTGGTACCTCCGTTCTGGTTGCCCGCTAAAAACTTGAAGGCAAATACTCCTAACAACAACAAGGGCAAGGCCAGGTTCAGTGTTTTTTCTAGTGAGACCATTTTCAATCCCAACTTCAATCTCAGGGCCATTCCTAGCATGGCGGGGAAAACCGTCACCATGAAAATCTCCAACAATGTGGACCAAAAAGGCAATTCAATCACCTGGCCTTGAGCCAGGAAATATTCCAAAAAGAAGTTGACCAAAATGGGAATGGTAAACAAGGACAACAGAGCGTTGCAAACGGTCAGGGAGACGGCCAAGGCCACATTTCCTCGAACAAAATAAGAAACCAGATTGGAGGTGATACCACCGGGGCAAACGCTCAAAATCATGATGCCCACTTTGAGCTCGGGGCTTACGTTGATGAAGTAGGCGATGAGGGCTGCGACCAGAGGGAGCAGCCCCATCTGAGCAAACAAACCAATGGCCAAGGAACGCGGTTGGTCAAACAGTTGCTGAAAGTCTTCTTTTTTGAGAGACATGCCCAATCCGAACATGATCAAACCCAGAATGAGATTCAAAAGTTCGTTGATATGGGCGCCGATGCCACTCATAATGTTTTCAGCAAGGGCCAAAGTACCCGCACGAATTGAACCGCAAAATAGACGCCCAAAGCCACCATCAACAAGCCAAAATAACGGTTGATGAAAAAGGACAAACGAAGGTTCAATTTACGTCCCAGAAAATCGCTCAAATACACCTTGCCCAAATCGAGCGAGAACAAGGTCAATAGAATGCTGGCCATTTGAACGGCAATGGCCAAGCGCGGATACACCACATAATCGGTACCCACGGTGATGGCACCCATCAAACTGACCCAGAGCACCAAGACAAAGGGATTGAACAAATTCAAAACATAACCCTTGAATACGTTGGTACTAGTCGAAACCGGCTCATTGAATTTGCGGGCGAATTCAGGGTATCGGGTGAACCATCCGCGAAGACCCAAATAGGCAATAGCAGCCGTGGCTACCCCCGAAAAAACGACTTGAACCCATGGCAAAGTGAACAAATCGGCCAGTCCAAAGTAACAGGCGGCCGCCACCGTAAATTCACTCAAGAAAATGCCCAAAGCCAAGCGCAGACCGGCGCCTCGCCCACCCTGCATACCAGTGTGTATGAGGGTAAAAAAGGAAGGCCCAAAGCTGAGCACGCCAATGGCCAGCCCGTAGCCAACCCCTTTCGCTATTTCGCCCAGCCAGAACATGGGTAAGCGCAAATTAGCCCACAATTGCGCCCCAACAAAGGAATCAATCCTTCAAATGCGCAGAAACTGCAGGAAAAAATTCAGGAAAAAGATGGGCAGAACACGCAATGATCTCTTGTCCGAACAAAACGGAATCACCACCCTTGAAATCGCAGACCTCCCCGCCGGCTTCTTTGACCAGTAGTATCCCCGCCGCTATATCCCAAGAGGAGAGATTCATTTCAAAAAAAGCATCGAAGCGCCCGCAGGCGGTGTAGGCCAAATCAATAGCGGCTGAACCCATTCGGCGAAGACCCTGGGTGCTCTTCATGAACACTTGCAAGAGATCCAAATAGGGCTGCATTTTGCCAAATTCGTAATACGGGAAACCCGTGGCCAAGAGGGACTTGGACAATTCGCTGTTGCTAGACACCTGAATGCGCTGACCGTTCAAGTGAGCGCCCTGCCCTCGCAGGGCGGTAAAGGTCTCACCCAGCGCTGGGCAATGTACCACTCCCAGCACCGGTTCACCCTCATCCAACAAGGCAATGGAAATGGAAAACACCGGCAATCCATGCAGGAAATTGGTGGTGCCATCCAGGGGATCGATGACCCAGGTATATCCTGAAGTTTCACGCTCCTGAGAGGAAAATTCCTCACCGATGAAGCGAGCCTCAGGCATCAAAGCCAACAAGGCTTCGGTCAACCTTTTCTCGCTTTCCTGGTCGACAAACGACACCAATTGGTTCAGTCCCTTATCCTCTACCTGAGTTTGGGAAACCCGATTCAGGTGTTCGCATTGAAAGTTTCCAACCTCCTTGCAGAGCTGGACTACGGGATGAAGGAGAGCCGTGATTTTCACATCAGCGAAGTAAGTGCACAAGCTGCATTTCTTCGTGGCTTTGGCCCTGAAAATCGACCACTTTCACCACGAGCAAGTAGGACCCCTGGGGGCAAGCATCTCCATTTTTGTATTTGCCGTTCCAAGCCCCTGTCAAAGCGTCGCTTTCAAACAGGCGCTGACCCAGTCGGTTGTAAACGGTGAAGCTCAACTCGGCAATGCCGGTACCCAATGGCATCCAATCGTCATTCAACCCATCGCTATTGGGTGTAAACGAAGAAGGCAAATACAACTGATACAACTGACGCACGCGCAGCTCGCGATAGGCCGAATCCACACAGCCTGGATAAGAACTGGCAACCAACCAAATGCCAAAGAGACCGGTATCGCCAAAGCTGTGTTGCACACTAGGGCCTTGATAGGTTGAACCGTCGCTGATGCTCCAATCCAATTGATCCCAGGCGGGGGTTTTATTGACCAATTCCACGCCCGGATCCCAGGTACTGATCACCAATGGATCGTTCGACAGGGCGATGTTGGGAATGATGCTAAAGGCTGCCTCGGGGTAGGCCACCCAGTTCAAAGCCTGAGGCAATGCCACCGTATCCAAACAGCCTGCAGGCGAACGCAAGACGGCCACCAGACTATGCTGACCTGCCCGGGAAGGCTTCATCACCAAAGTATCGCCTTGTGTTGGACCACCGTAGGTAAAGGTATTGTCGCTGCCATGAATGGCCCACAATCGCCAATTGTACAGGTTTTGACCCGCTGCTTGCACCACAATGGAATCTCCTTCGCAGACCGTAGTGGCGCTGTAACTGAAAGTAGCCGAAGGGCTGGGGTTGACGGTGAGGGAGGCCGAGGCGTTAGCCGAGGCCGAACAATTGTCGCTGAGCTGGAAGCTCCACACTTCGCTCGCTGAAGGAACCCAGGTTTTGCTCAATGCGGCGGCGGTTTTGCCGTTCAATTGCCAAGCGTAGTTCGCCGTATCGCCGCCGCCGATAAAAATCTGGGCCTTGACGGTATCGCCTTGGCAGAGCACTGAAGGGTTGAAGTCGATGCGCGCCCACAAGGAATCGCGTACGGTGATTTGGAAACTCTGGGTATCGGATTTGACGGTACAGCCGTCGCTGAAGATGACGCTGTAGTTCCAGGTACCGCTGGAGGCCGGGCGCAGCGACTGCTGCGCCGCCCCGGCCCCGCCCGGGGCCCAGGCCAGCTTCCAGCTGGCCTGCCGGCCTCCCGCTGGAGCCACATCTACATCATAGCGCTGTCCCCAGCACAAAGTCGTATCAGCGATGGTCTGCATCGACAGCGGTGCCAGCCAATCTACGCGAACCGAATCGCTCCAATCAGGAGAACAGCCATCGCTCAAAACCACCGAATACACCGAAGAAGAAGCGGGCAAAACCGAAACAGAAAGACCCGAAAGACCACCCGTCCAAGAAGCCGAATAACCCGATCCCAAACCGCCTGAAGGCAGCACAGAAAGATCAACCGAAGAGCCCACGCAAATCGCGGTGTCAGAAGAAACCTGTCCCAACAATGCGGGGTAAGTATAAATCAGAGCTGTGTCCCAAGCCGAAGCCAGCGAACAGCCGTCGTCCAATCGGGCCCAAAGCACCAGGGTATCCGAAACCGACTCCAAAGCCAACAAGGAAAGACCCGAAAAAGAGCTACCCAAACCGCTGGGAACAACACCCAAGGGTAAAGCCCAATAAGACCAGGTATAGCCCGAGGTATCCCCGCCACTGGCGGCAAACAAACGCGAGGCTGATTGGCCAATGCAAAGAAGGGTGTCGTTAGGACCCGTAATGTCCAAACCCGGCTTTACCCAAACCCATACCGAGGCGGTATCGGCTCGGTCGGTACATCCGTCGTTCAAAACGACTTGATAGGAAGTAGAAACCGACGGAGAAACCGCAACAGAAGCACCCGAACCCAAGGCTGGGTTCCAGGTATAGCTATAACCCGAGGCCAACCCGCCGAAAGCCGTGGCTTTCAAAGAAACCGATTGGCCCAAACACAAGACGGTGTCGGAGGGGGCCAAAGAAACAGACAGGGGCTCACGAACCTGAACCAACACCGTATCCAAGGCCTCGTTCCAGGAACAGGCATCGCGCAATCGCAAAACGAAACTGGAATCGGTCAAAGGCCGAACCCATTTCTGAGAACCGCCTCGAACTCCGTTCCAGTAGTGCAAGTAATCGGGGGCCCATCCGCCCTTGCCGATGGCTTTCAACAAGACACTATCTCCGTAACAAATCAGGGTATCAACAGACGGCTGCAGAGAGACCGACAAGGAAGGTCGAATGCCC
>JAQCBH010000022.1 GCA_027621365.1 Bacteroidota bacterium
CGAGCTGGCGGGCAGCCAGCGAGGCGCCACCCGTATAGGCAAAGAGGTTCAACACCGAAGCATTCTGCTTGCCGGCCAAGGCCTGGGCCATGTATTCCCAATTGGCGGCCTGTTCGGGGAATATTCCCACATGCTTAAAAGAAGTCAGGGCCAGACGGAATTGAAGGTTCAAGCTTTTGCTTCGGTAGGGCAGCATCCACCGATCGGGCATTCCTTTAACCAATGACCAATGGCCATTTTCAGGGTCTTTTTCACTCTTGCGAGAGAAACTGGCATGAGCCAACTTAACCCATTCGGCCTCAGGCATAGACTTAGACCACAAAGCTTGAGGTTCAGGCCTACGAAGCACATAGGCGCCGAAACGCTCCAATTTCTCAAAATCACCGCTGTCGATGAGCTCGTATTCGGGCCAGGTGGGTATATGCAGTCGTTCGACCTTCATGATGGCAAAGGTAGCTTGCTATTTCTGCGCCTTGTGATAAAAGGCCCAAGCCACTGGCACGAACACCAAATTGGGCAACCACACGGCCAAAAGAGGCGGCAAAATCCCTGTCTGGCCGTAGCTGATGAAGAATTTGCTGAAGAACAGGAAAAACAAAATGACAAATATGCCGACTCCCATTGAAAAGCCCAGCCCATTTCGGGATTTGCGGCCTGCTACACAAACGGCTATGAAAATTAAAATAAAGGTACTGAACGGAGCTGCGTATCGACGCATGAGTTCGGTTTTCAAATGCAACACATTGGGTCCCCCGCGCTGCATTTCATTTTGCAGGTAGCGCCTCAGCTCGTTGTTGTTCAAGCTCTGGGCGTCTTCAATGTAGAAAAAGAAGTGATTGGGATTGAAACCAATCAAAGTATCCAGTCGCTGCTTGTATTGCACTTTTTGGCTGCCTCCCGGCATGAATTCCCGTTGGGTCACCATTTCCAAGCGCCATTTCTGAACGTCTTTGTCCCAGCGAATGAAGCGCCCAAACAAGGAGCTTTGCAATTCCTTGCCCTTGTATTTCTCAAGCGTAACCCCGACCCCAGACGAATCGTTGTTGTTGAAATACTCCATGTACAGTATCGTCTCGGGTGCTATTTGCCGAAAAATGGTACCCCGGGCTTGGGCCCAATAATCGCGCAGGTACATGTTCTCAAAGCGCACCCGCTTTTTGTCGGTAATGGGAATGACCCAGGAGTTCAACCAATAAGAGCCCAAGGCCAAAATGGCGCCAACCGCCATAAAGGGCAGCAGAATGCGGCGCAAAGACATGCCCCCGGCCAACATGCTGATGATCTCGGTGCGCGAGGCCAAGCGAGAGGTCAAATACAGGCTGGAAATGAAAATGAAAATCGGGCTGAACGTGTTCAGCAAGGCGGGAATGAAATTCACATAATAAACCCCGATGATGTCTTTGATAGGGGCTTGTCGGCCCAAAAAGTCGTCGAGTTTTTCGGCAATATCAAAAACGATGATGATGACCACAAACAGCGCAATGGTCACCGCAAACGTCTTGAGAAATTTGGAGGCAATGTACCGATCGAGCAGCTTGATTTTCATCGATTAGAGGCGTCTATTCAGGGAGGGCAACACACTGGCTTTCCACAAATGGAATTGGCCTTCCAAAATGTGTTTGCGGGCTTGTTGAACCAACCACAAATAAAAACGCAAATTCTGCAACGATGCCAACATGGGGCCCAACATCTCGCCAGAAGCGAACAAATGCCTCAGGTAGGCCTTGCTGTAATTGGGGCTAAGCTCCGAATCCAGGGGGCTAAAATCGCGTTCCCATTTCTTATTGCGCAAATTGATGGTCCCCTCTCGGGTGAAAACCATGCCGTTGCGGCCGTTGCGGGTGGGCATGACACAGTCGAACATGTCGATGCCGCGCTCGATTGACTCCAATATATTCTCTGGAGTGCCTACCCCCATGAGGTAGCGCGCTTTTTCAGTTGGCAATATGGAGCAGACCTCTTCGGTCATGGCGTACATGTCGGCATGTGGTTCTCCTACGCTTAGACCCCCGATGGCGTATCCGCAGGCGTCGTATTGACACACCTCTTCGGCACTCATGCGCCTCAAATCGGGATAAACCGAGCCCTGCACAATGGGAAACAAGGCCTGGCCATGCCCATATTTGGGCTCAGTGCTGTGAAAATGCTCCCAGCTGCGCTTCAACCAGCGGTGGGTCAAATGCATGCTCTTTTTGGCGTAATCGTACTCACAGGGGTACGGGGTACACTCGTCAAAGGCCATGACGATATCGGCCCCGATGCTGCGCTGAATGTCCATCACCCGCTCGGGAGAGAACAAATGCTTGGAACCGTCAATGTGGGAGCGAAACATGGCTCCTTCTTCGGTCATTTTGCGCTGGTCGGCCAAGCTGTACACTTGATAGCCGCCGCTGTCGGTCAATATGGGTCGATTCCACCCTGAGAAACCGTGCAAACCGCCGGCAGCTTCAATGGTTTCCATACCGGGACGCAGGTACAGGTGGTAGGTATTGCCCAAAATGATTTGGGCCTGAATGTCTTGCTCGAGTTGCTCGCGGTGAATGCCCTTTACGGTCCCAACCGTGCCAACGGGCATGAAAATCGGCGTTTCGATGTCGCCGTGATCGGTCTGCAACACCCCGGCACGCGCTTGGGTAAAGGGGTCTTTATGCTGAAGGACAAATTTCGGCATGATCAATTTTGGGCCATCAGGGACAGCGAAATCAACCGCGGATAAATAGCGCTCAATGAACCGGAATAATAGCTCTCGGGTACCCGTACCAGCGCATTGTTCAACCCCGTTGAAGCCTTCAATTCAATGCTGAGATCGACATAGTCCAATCGAAACTCTAGCCCTGCTCCCACTTCGTAATAAAAGGTGTTCGCTTTGAGGGCGATCAGAGGTTTGGAGGCCCCAATAACCACCGTTTCGTTGCTTTGGAAATCATGAGACCAGCGAGCCCCACCCAAGACATACATGCGGGTATTGCCCGGCATGTCACTGCGGTATTTCACCGTCAGCGGGATGTCAAAGGAGATGGTTTCAATTTTTACCCTCGGGCCCGGCAAGTGCTGCCAGGTATACTGAATGTCGCGCTGGTGCAGCTGCAACATGGTCATCATTTTTACCTCCCAAAATTTGCCAATGCGGTAGGCCACTGAACCACCAAAACCGCCACCGGCCTGGGCCAGGGGCACGATGCTTTGAATGGAATCGGTTCGCTGCCAATACTCGGGTGCCAGTTCCATTTTCATGCGGGCCGAGGTCCCCGAAAAGGCAATGCCCCAAAAGAAGTGCTTTTGCATTTCCCGATTGGGGTTTCGAGGGGTGCGCAAACTCGAGGCATAAGGGGCGTACAAATGCGCATACGAAGCCAATAGGCTGCTGTCTTGCTGGCTCGCCTGAAGAGGCGAAAGCAAACCCAATAGGGCAATCAGCGCTATGGCAATTCGTTGGTTCAAGCTTTCTGGCAATCGTACAAGGTGCAGATCCCCATTGTCAGGGGTGTATAAGTAACGCTAGAATAGCCCACTTCTTTGGCAATGGCCGAAAATTCTTCCCCTTCAGGAAAGGCTTTCACGCTAGCAGGCAAGTACGTGTATGCGTTGATACTGCGCGACAACAATCGGCCCAGAATCGGCAAAATGTATTTGAAATAGAACCAATACAAGGCGCTGAACCAGCGGGCTTTGGGCTGGGAAAACTCGAGCACAAACAAGCGGCCACCGGGTTTCAGAACCCGGAACATATCGCCCAAACCTTTGGGCAAATCGCCAAAATTTCGCACTCCAAACGATACCGTTATGGCATCGAAACTGGCCTCTTCAAATGGCAAATTTTCAGCGTCGGCCTGTTGCATAACAATGCGTTCGGCGAAACCTCGATGGCTGATTTTTTGCCGGCCCACTTCCAGCATTCCGGCAGAAATGTCCACTCCGGTCACATGAACACCGGGAATTTTCATCAATTCCAAGGCCAAATCACCGGTACCCGTGGCGACATCCATCACCCGTTGAGCGCCCAAGGCCGCCACCTTTTTGCGCACCTTGGTTCTCCAGGAATAGTCAATTCCAAAAGACAAAGCATGGTTCAAAAAGTCATAGCGTGGGGAAATGGCATCGAACATTTCCTCAACTTGTTGTTTTTTTGAAGACTCGGAACGAGGATCGGGTTTTACGGTCGCAGTCAAAGTGCGGCAAATATACAACAGAAGCAACGCCCGCCTCGAGCCAAACAGCAGCCATGAGAATTGACAAAGCAGAATTTTTAGGAAGTTGGGAACGCTGCGTGGATATGCCCCACCAGACGCAACCCGAATTTGCCTTCATCGGGCGAAGCAACGTGGGCAAAAGCTCGCTCATCAACATGCTTTGCGAGCGCAAAGGCTTGGCCAAGACTTCTTCTACCCCAGGCAAAACTCAGACGCTCAACCTGTTTCGCATCAACGAAACCTTGCAGATTTGTGACCTTCCTGGCTACGGATACGCGAAAGTGTCCAAGAAAACCCGCGAAAAATTCGGCAAAATGATCGGCTTCTACCTGAAAGAGCGGCCCAATTTGTATTGCCTGTTTGTTCTGCTCGATTTGCGCTTGCCCCCTCAAAAAATCGACCTCGACTTCATAGCCGACTGCGGCGAAAACCAAATACCCATGGTCTTAGTAGGCACCAAGGCCGACAAGCTCAAGGCCGCTGAATTGGAACAAAATGTCGAAGGCTTGAAAACCGCCTTGCTCGAAATGTGGGAAGAAATCCCCCCGCTGATCATCAGCTCATCTGAAGACAAACGGGGCCGAGACGAGATTTGGCAAACGGTCCAAGAAGCCATGAATTCCTAAAAATCTGGGGCCTTCATTAAACCTATGACCCCTACCTTGCGTCATAGAATTATGAGATTGGCACTGACGACCCTACTGGGAATGGCTCTTTTTTTGGGAGCATGCAAACGAAAAGAAGATCCCAGCGGGTTTTCACACGCAGCCATCGACAAAACCTTTCAAGGCAAAATCGACATCAACAACCCTGAGAATTACGCCATGCAGGTGGTTCCCACCTACATCACCAAAGACAATGGTATGGCCAACCCCATCAGCGATCGCAAAGCCACCATTGGCCGGGTATTGTTTTACGACAAATTGCTTTCTGCCGACGGCAAAACAGCTTGTGCCTCTTGCCATTTGCAAGCCTTTGCCTTTGGTGACACCGCCTCTCAGAGCATAGGCTCAAACGGACTCACGGGCCGTCACAGCATGCGCTTGGTCAACGCTCGCTTCGCTCGCGAAAACAAATTCTTTTGGAACGAACGGGCCGCCAGTTTGGAGCAGCAAACCTCCATGCCCATTCAGGACCACACCGAAATGGGATACAGCGGCGAAAACGGCGATCCTAGCATAGGGGTCTTGATCGACAAGATCAAAGGCACCGACTACTACCAAGAATTGTTCGCCTGGGCCTACGGCAGCGACGACTTGAGCTTTGTGGGCGAAGCCACCTTGCAAGAATGCTTGGCCCAGTTCGTGCGCAGCATTCAATCGTTCGACAGCAAATACGACAAAGGCCGAGCCATGGCTCCCAACGACGGCGCCCCTTTCCAGAATTTTACAGCCTCTGAAAATGCCGGCAAACAGTTGTTTTTGGCTCCCCCCATTTTTGACGCCACTGGGAACCGAATCTCGGGCGGTTTAGGTTGCGGCGGGTGCCACCAAGCCCCCGAATTCGACATTGACCCCAACAGCCGAAACAACGGCATTGTGGGCAACCTGAGCAACCCCGCTGTATTGGATTTGGGCAATACCCGCTCTCCCTCTTTGCGGGATTTGATGAACCCCGATGGCCAGTTGAATGGCCCCTTCATGCATTCGGCGAATTTCGGCACCTTGGCCAATGTGATTGGGCATTACAACAACATCTTGATTCGCCCCGGTAACACGACCATTGACCCGCGTTTGACCCCAAACGGCAACCCTCAGCGTTTGAACATCAGCACCACCGAGCGCAGCGACTTGATCGCCTTCTTGAGCACACTGAACGGCACGGCTTTGTACAGCGCCGCCAAGTGGAGCAATCCGTTTTAAGGGGCTGTAGACTAGCCGAACAAGTAGGAACG
Organism: Bacteroidota bacterium; assembly: GCA_027621365.1. GTDB lineage: Bacteria > Bacteroidota > Bacteroidia > NS11-12g > UBA955 > JALRLA01. Next base: position 6,085 of record JAQCBH010000022.1, read on the forward strand.
TGAGAGTTCGATCAAGGTTTCCATGGGAATGTCTTGGTGCGTACCCGGCATGAGCCCTTCAAATTCGGCCCATTTGGCCTCCAATTCCGGATTCGTTTGATCGGCCAATCCTTGAGATTGGTTGTAAGCCTTGCGCTGACCCATGGCTTTGCATGCGGTCAGCCATTCAATGGCCAAGACCCGCTCGACATTGTCTACCACTCGCAGCAACTTGGTAGCCGCATTGGCTCCCATGCTCACGTGGTCTTCTTGCCCGTTTGAACTCACGATCGAATCAACTGAGGCGGGTGTGCACAACTGCTTGTTTTGGCTCACCAATGCAGCCGCACTGTACTGGGCAATCATGTAACCTGAATCCAATCCAGGATCATCGGCCAAATAGGGCTTCAATCCGCGTTGGCCCCCAATGAGCAAATAGGTTCTGCGCTCTGAAATGTTCGCCCATTCAGCCAAAGCCATGGCCGCATAGTCCAGCGTCAAGGCCAGCGGTTGGCCATGAAAATTGCCCCCGCTCAAGACACGGTTTTCTTCTTCAAACACATTGGGGTTGTCAGTCACCGCATTCAATTCGGTTTCCCATACCGAGAAACAATGGTTCAAGGCATCCCAACTAGCACCGTGTACCTGCGGTATGCAGCGAAAACTATAGGGGTCTTGCACCTGCTTCTTGGGCAAGGCCGCCATGGGCGACTGGGCCAGCAATTCCCGCATCTGTTGGGCCACGTGCACCTGCCCATGATGGGGGCGAATGCGGTGCAAGGGCGCTTCAAAGGGTTCGGGACGGCAATCAAAGGCGTCGGCACTCAAGGCCGCAATCAGCGGCAGCTGAGCCCCCATTCGTTCGATGCGCTTATGGGTCAAAACCGCATGGCTCAACATGAACTGGGTTCCGTTGATCAAGGCCAAGGCTTCTTTGGGCATGAGCAACAAAGGCTCCCAAGCGTTTGATTGCAACCATTCAGCGCCTGAGATCCATTTTCCATCAGCCGTTTCCAATTGGCCTTCGCCAATCAAGGGCAACACCATTTGGGCCAAGGGCGCCAAATCGCCAGAAGCCCCCAAAGAGCCTTGCTGGGTCACCCGAGGCAAACAATCTTGGTTCAACATGGCGGCCAAACGCTCAAACACGATGGGGCGCAAGGCCGAATAGCCTTGAGACATGTTTTGAAGTTTGAGGTAAACCATCAAGCGGCGCAAATCACGGCTCAATACCTCACCGGTACCGGCTGCATGAGTAATGAGCAAATTGCGCTGCAATTCCGACAATTGATCATCGGGTACTCGCACGTTTTGCAGCGAACCAAACCCGGTATTCACGCCATAAACAGGCGCTTCGGCCGCCTCCAAGTAGCGCTTTAAAAAATCGACGCTGTCTTGCATGCGCTGGCGCACATCAGCACTCAATTCAATCTTTTCCTGGCTTTGGGTCCAAGCCTGATTCAAATTCAGAAGCTTAGACACCCAACACTCCTTTCACCTGTGCGATCAATTGCTGCATTCCTATTTTTTCTTGTTGGCCCGTTTGCAAATTTTTCAGCATGATGCATTGCTCGGCCCTTTCTTGGTCTCCAATGATGCCGACCAAGGCATAGCCCCGGTTGTTGGCATAATCCAGCTGCTTTTTCAATTTGGCCGCCGATGTATAGACTTCTGAAGGTATGCCCGCTGCGCGCAAATCGCGAGAAGCCTGAGTGGCCAGGGCAAATGATTCTTCATCCATCGGGCAAAGCAATACCCCCGCAATGGCTTGGCTATCTTCAGCGAACAGGCCAGCCGCCTCCATGGTATCGTAGATGCGATCCAAACCAAAGCTCACCCCTACTCCGGGCACATCGGCCAGGCCAAAGGCTCCGGTTAGGTTGTCGTATCGACCACCACCACCAATACTTCCCAAACGAAAGTCAGCCGGCAGTCGCGCATCGTCAGCGCTCACTTCAAACACCGCACCGGTATAATAGCTCAGGCCGCGTGCCAGGGTCAAATCGAGCACTACCGAAGCTTGGTCGGGCAACAAGGACTTGAGCAGTTTCAAGTCGTGAATGGCTTTTTCACAAGCCGTCTTGCCCTGCTCGACCGACTGCGCATTGGCGTCTTCGACCTCGTATATCTTGCGGTCTTCAAAGGCCTCCAATTTGGCTTCAAAGCTGTCCAGATCTTGGGCCTCGCACAACCATTCCCAAACGGGAACAGCATGACCCATTTCCCGATTGATCAAATCTTGGCTCACGCCATCTCGCCCAATTTTATCAGCCTTGTCAATCGAGATCATGAATTCGTTCCAAGCCGACTTGGAGCCCAAGGCAGGAAGCAAGGCATCCAATAATCCGCGGTGATTGATGCGCACTTGAACACCCAATCCCAGTTTGGCAAAGCTCTCCAAATACATCTCCACCAACTCGGCTTCGCAGAGCACAGAATCAGCGCCTACTATATCAATGTCGCACTGCCAAAACTCACGGTAGCGACCTTTTTGGGGGCGATCGGCCCGCCAAACCGGCTGCATTTGGTAACGCTTAAATGGGAAGGTCAACTGCCCGCGGTTCATGACCACAAATCGAGCCAGGGGTACCGTCAAGTCGTAACGAAGACCCCGGTCAGAAATATGAGAAGACAAAGCCTTTGAATCGCTGCGCAATTCTTCCGGGGCCTTGCCCATGAAGTCGCCTGAATTCAAAATGCGAAACAGCAACTGGTCGCCTTCATCCCCGTATTTACCCTGAAGGGTTTTGAGGTTTTCCAAGGCCGGGGTTTCAATGGGATCGAATCCGTGCGAGAGAAAAACCTGCTCCAACACGCGCATGATGGCCTGACGGCGCTTGAGCACCTGAGGCGCAAAATCACGGGTTCCAGAGGGCAGTGAAGGCTTTTGCATCTGACAAAAATAACCCCAAACCCGTTTGTGAGAGAGGCAATTTGGCACGACCTTTGACAAATCGAGTGCAAATTCAACTCCCGCACATGAAAAAAATCGTACTTAGTCTCCTCGTTTTCATCTTCAGCATGGGTTTGGCCCAAGCCCAAAATGCCCCCTCTATCAAGGTTCTGGATTTAAATCGCAACAGCGTTGCTTTTGATTCTTTGGTCAAAAAAGGCCAAATCACAGTGGTTTCGTTTTGGGCAACTTGGTGCGGCCCCTGCATCAAGGAATTGCAGGCCATCGATGACAACAAGTACGAAGATTGGCAAACCCGTTTTGGAGTGGAATTGATTGCTGTGAGCATCGACGATGCCCGCAACTCGGTCAAAGTAAAACCTTTTGTCACTAGCCGCGGCTGGGAATACACCGTAGTATTGGACCAGAACAGCGAATTGTTCCGCGAGTTGGGTGGTGTGAACCCCCCAACCTTGTTCATCTACGACAGCAACGGCAATTTGGCATACAGCCACCAAGGCTACGTTCCAGGCTCTGAAGAAGACATCGAAGAAGAATTGATTCGCATTTCAGGCGCTGCCACCGAGCCCGCGCAGGGCGCTGGCCACTAAGCTTTAGCTCCCCTTTTCATGATCCAAAACATTTCTCAATCCAGCCCGGGTCGAATCACCGGTATTGGAGGCATTTTCCTGCGCAGTTCGCAAGTGGAGGCCATGAATGCTTGGTACAGCCAAAAACTCGGCCTGGAAATCGGCCCTTACGGTGTGGTTTTTCCTTGGAAAGACCATGAAAACCCCGAGCTTCCGGGCTCCACTTGTTGGAACGTCATGGAAAAAGCCAACGACTATTTCTTGGTGGAAGGCCAAACCTACATGGTGAATTACCGAGTAGACAATTTGAGCTTGTTGCTAGAAAAATTGAAGGCTGAGGGAATCGAATCACTCAAGCCGGTCGAGCACCACGACTTCGGTTCTTTTGCTTGGATCTTGGATCCCGACGGCAACCAAATCGAACTCTGGGAACCCAAAGACAGCGGCTTGGGGTTGTGAGACGGAACTTCTCTAGAAAGACCAATCCGGACTCTTTAAAGTTCCATCTTTGCGAAACTTGGCGGCTTGCCTCCCGTTAAGGCTCCCCAAAACTACAAGCCCAAATCAGCGGGACGCAGTGGCCCCTGATTGACCGGAATTAGCACCCCTTTGACACCCGCCTTTTCAGCCGCATCGACGTCGCGGGGTTTGTCACCCATCATCAAACTCGAGGAAGCATCTAACCCATAGCGGTGCAAGGCCTTTTCAATGAGCAAGGATCCTGGCTTGCGGCACAAACAACGCCCAGTCGTTCCTTCGTGGTGCGGGCAAAAGAAACACTCTTCAATGCGAAAGCCCATGGCCACGCAGCGCCCCATCAGGTATTGATGAATTCGATCGACATCATGACGCTCGTACAAGCCCTTGGCCAGACCCGCTTGATTGGTAATGATCACCAATTTATAGCCCGCATCGAACCATTCTTTCATGGTCTCCAAGGCCCCGTCGAGAATGTGAAATTCGTCGAGGTTTTTCGTGTAATCACCGGGATCGTGATTGATTACACCATCGCGGTCGAGGAAGAGGGCCTTTTGGGACATAGATTTGCTGCAAAATAACGTAATTTCGCTCTTTGCCCATGAGTCATTACCTGGTCATCATTCCCACCTACAACGAAATCGAGAACATCGAAGCGATGGTGCATCGAGTGATGGGTTTGGAAAAACACATCGACTTGTTGGTGGTTGACGACGGTTCGCCCGATGGTACCGGCCAAAAGGTCAAAGACCTACAAGCCACCTACCGCGATCGCTTGCACTTGTTGGAGCGCAGCGAAAAGAACGGCTTGGGAACGGCTTACATCGCTGGCTTTCACTGGGCCTTGGACCGCCCCTACACCCACATTTGCGAGATGGACTGCGATTTTTCTCATCCGGTCGACCAACTTCCAAAACTCATAGAGCATTGCGAAGGGCCTAATGCCGCTGACCTCTGCGTGGGTTCCCGTTATGTAGGCGGCGTAGTAAACGTTGTCAATTGGCCCATGGGCCGCGTATTGATGAGCTATTACGCTTCCAAATACGTGCAATTCATCACCGGCTTGAACGTAGCAGACACGACCGCCGGATTCGTTTGTTACCAGCGCCAGGTGTTGGAGACCATTGGAATCGACGGCATCAAGTTTCGCGGATACGCCTTCCAAATCGAGATGAAATTTCGCTCGGCCAAAAAGGGCTACCGCATTGCCGAGCATCCGATCATTTTCACGGACCGCACGGCTGGCACTTCCAAAATGAGCACAAAAATCTTCCGCGAGGCCTTGTTCGGCGTCATCGAGCTCAAGCTAAAAAGCATCTTTGGCCGTTTATAAGCCACCCAAAACTTGGCTCGGCCATTTTTCACCCCTAATTTTGCGCCCGTTCCCACTCCCATGGATAGCGAACCTCGAAGTCGAAATACCCAATGCTGCGCGTCTACTACCAGCGAAACAATGCTGTACAAAAAGTACAGACACTGTCTCAACTCGAGACTTTAGAGGGATTGATTTGGATTGACCTTCAGAATCCCACTTCAGACGAAATCAAGGATGTAGAATCCCACTTTGAATTCAAATTCCAAAGCCGCCAAGAGCAGTTGGAGATTGAAAGTTCATCGCGCTATTTCGAAACCGACGACGAAATCATTGCGAACAACAACTTCTTGCAATTGAACAAAGAGGGCAATCAGTACATCCTGAACCCGGTCTCTTTCATCTTGCAAGACGATGTGTTGTTCACCTACCGCGACGCCAACATCATCGCCTTCGCCGAATGCGTGCGCAAGATCAAGGCAGCAGGCAAAACCCTGCACAGCGGCAAGCAAATCATAGCCACCTTGCTGGAAACGGCCGTCGACACCGATGCCGACCTTCAAGAGAACTTGGCTCGACAAATCAGCGGCCTGAGCAAGGAAATTGCGTTCGAGAAAACCCCCGATGAGGAAATCATCTTGGAAATCAACCGCTTGTTGGAATTGACCTTGGAGTTGCGCCAAAACGCCGTCGACAAACAGCGAGTACTCAGCAGCATTCTCAAATCAAAAGAATTCTTGGGCGAGGATTACGAGCGACTTCGCATCGTGATCAAAGACATCAATTCGCTGATCGAACACACCAATTTCAGTTTCCAGCGATTGGAGAACATGCAGACCACTTTCATGGGTCTGGTCAACATCGAGCAGAACAAAATCATCAAGATCTTCACGGTTGCCTCGGTGATTTTTATGCCCCCCACCCTCATCGCCTCTGTCTACGGCATGAACTTCGCCCACACGCCTGAATTCCATTGGAAATGGGGCTTCTGGTTCGCTGTCGGATTGATGCTTCTTAGCTCAGGTGGAACCTTGCTGTTCTTCAAACGCCGCAGGTGGTTGTAAGCCAGGCCGTCCAGGAGGCTTGCCTGTGCTTGCGTTTCTTCAATCGCCGCCGGTGGATGTGCGTTTCGCCTATGAGTCAGGTCGACTGATTGCATCTCCCGATGCTTGAACCTAATGAGGCTTTGATTGTTTCTTTTTCATGCGTGCTGTCATCCTAGCCTTGGCTTTGGTTTTGTTGAGTCTTTCGAGCTCGACCGCAGTCTTGCGCAGCACCTACAAGGAGGCACTCACGAATCCTGATAAAGTCGCTCAATTGGCCCGGACAGCCAAGGCCCAGATAGGCACAGCGGTGGGGAAAGCTTATTATGCCACCGCCTTGGGATTTGAAGCCCGAGATAGCTACGTTCCCACCACCAAATACAGCAAAGCCACCGAAGCCTGGGCCTATTTTGATCAGGCGGTTCGTCAAAACTCCAATGATGCCGAAATTCGGTTTTTGCGTTTCAGTTTTGCTTGCGAAACACCTTCCATGTTGGGCATGAAGACCTACATGCAAGAGGACATTCGCTTCCTGATCAACCACAAACAGGAGTTGATCGGCCACGGTTTGGCCAGCACCATTCAGCAGTACTGCAGTACCTGCGATTGCTTAACGGCCACCCAGAAAGCGTCGTTGAGGTTTTAGGGGACTTTTTCGAGGTACGGACTAAATAGCCAGATATCTTCAAAATCCAGTTAGGCCTGCACTGAGGCCCGAACCAATTAGTCAGCCAATACCGCTGCGATTCCAGGCAAGGTTTTGCCTTCGAAGAACTCCAACAAGGCGCCACCACCGGTGCTCACGTAGCTCACCTGGTCTTGGTAGCCAAACTGGTAAACGGCAGCGGCACTGTCACCGCCCCCGATCAAACTGAAGGCTCCGTTTTGGGTAGCGGCGGCCACGGCATCGGCCACGGCTTTGGTGCCCGACTCGAAGGCTTTCATTTCAAACACGCCCATGGGGCCGTTCCACAAAATGGTTTTGCTGGCCGCCAATATGCTGGCAAAGTGTTTTTGGGCTTCGGGCCCAATGTCAAGACCCATCCAACCGGCAGGAACTGATCCTGATGGAGCCACTTGGGTGGCGGCATCGGCAGCAAACTTATCAGCCAGCACGCTGTCTACGGGCAAATGAATCTGCACTCCTGACTCAGCCGCACGGGCCAAGATTTCGCGGCAGGTCTCCAAGCGATCGTCTTCGCACAAAGAGTTTCCAATCTCACCGCCTTGGGCTTTGAAAAAGGTATAAGCCATACCCCCACCAATCAGGATGTGATCAGCCACCTTCATCAGGTTTTCGACTATCAAAATTTTGTCGCTCACCTTGGCACCACCCACAATGGCGGTCAAGGGGCGAGCGGGGCTATCCATCACCTTTTGGGCATTGGCGACCTCTTTGGCCATCAAATATCCGAAGGCTTTCTTGCCAGGGAAATGAGCGGCCATAACGGCCGTTGAAGCATGGGCGCGGTGAGCCGTACCGAAGGCATCGTTCACGTAAAAACTACCCAAAGAAGCCAAAGCAGCGCTAAAGGCTTCCTCTCCCTTTTCTTCCTCTTTGTAGAAACGCAAGTTTTCCAACAACAAAACCTCACCCGCCTTCAAGTTAGCCGCCATTTGCTTGGCCTCTTCGCCTATGCAATCGGGAGCAAATTGCACGGGGCGAGCCAGCAAATCAGCCAAATGCGATTGAATGTGGCGCAAGGAGAATTTGTCTTCTGGGCCTGTTTTGGGGCGACCCAAGTGGCTCATGATGATGACCGAACCGCCGTCAGACAAGATTTTGTTCAAGGTAGGCAGGGCGGCGCGCATGCGCGAATCATCGGTGATCTGAAAATCAGCATTCAGGGGCACGTTGAAATCAACGCGTACCAAAACGGTTTCTCCAGCGAGGGAAATGGTTTCTACGGTCTTCATTTAAATCAATTCTTTCAAGAGGCTAGACATGGCAGTCGCTTGATTCAACAAGCTGTGCAAGGAGTCAATCGAAACGCGCTCTTGCTTCATGCTGTCGCGGTAACGAAGGGTCACCGAGCGGTCGTTCAAACTATCGTGATCAACCGTGATGCAAAAAGGAGTGCCGATGGCATCCATGCGGCGGTAGCGCTTACCGATGCTGTCTTTGTCTTCGATGTAGCAAGGAAAATCCAAACGCAGCTTCTGGTAAATCTCTTCGGCCAACTCGGGCAATCCATCTTTCTTCACCAGGGGCAAAATGGCCGCCTTTACGGGAGCCAATGCGGGGTGCAGTTTCAAGACTACGCGGGTATCGCCGTCAATTTCCTCCTCGCAATAGGCGTTGCACAAGGTGAGCAAGAACAGGCGATCCAACCCGATGCTGGTTTCCACCACATAGGGCACATAGCTTTCGTTTTTCTCGGGGTCAAAGTAGCGCAACTTCTTGCCGCTGAATTCTTCATGGCGACCCAAGTCAAAATCGGTGCGGCTGTGAATGCCCTCCACCTCTTTGAACCCAAAGGGGAAATCAAATTCAATGTCGACCGCGGCATTGGCATAGTGAGCCAACTTGACGTGATCGTGGTAGCGGTACGAAGAAGCGGGAATCCCCATGGCCGTATGCCATTTCAAACGCAATTCCTTCCAATACTTGTACCACTGCATTTCCGTGCCGGGCTGGCAGAAAAACTGCATTTCCATTTGCTCGAATTCCTTCATGCGCATGATGAATTGGCGAGCCACGATTTCATTGCGGAAAGCCTTTCCCGTTTGGGCAATACCAAAGGGCAACTTCATGCGGCCTGTCTTCTGCACGTTCAAGAAATTGACAAAAATTCCCTGAGCGGTTTCGGGGCGCAGGTACAACTGGTCTTCCCCGCTTTCGACGGCACTCATTTGGGTCGAGTACATCAAATTGAACTGGCGAACCTCGGTCCAATTTTTGGAACCTGAAATCGGGCAGACAATGCCTTCAGACTCGATCAATTCCTTGATCATACCCAGATTGCCCGTCTCCAATCCCTCTTTGAGCACCGCATCGCAGTGATCGATTTGGGCTTGGTAACCCATTACGCGCGGATTGGTGCTGCGGTACATATCAGCATCGAATGTCTCTCCAAAGCGCTTTGCGGCTTTGTCGATTTCCTTTTCGATTTTCTGGCGAATTTTCTCTTGGTGATCTTCAATAAGCACGTCAGCGCGGTAACGCTTCTTCGAATCTTTGTTATCGATCATGGGGTCGTTGAACCCGTCTACATGGCCCGAGGCTTTCCATGTCTTCGGATGCATAAAGATCGCCGCATCGATGCCGACGATATTCGCATGCAGCTGGGTCATGCTCTGCCACCAGTACTGTCGCAAATTGTTGCGCAAAGGAGCCCCGTTTTGACCATAGTCATACACAGCGGCCAATCCACCATAGATGTCAGAAGATGGGAATACAAAACCGTATTCCTTGCAATGCGAGATGATTTTATCGAACAGGGCTGCGTCGCTCATAGAGCCGCAAAAATAGGCTATTAGCCCCGTATGCTCTGCTTAGATTAGAAGGAGTTCTTCCACATCATGCTTTCAACAGGGCGATTGGGTTGGCCGCTGTATTTCGCATTCTTCTTAGAGTTGTAGGGCACCAAGATTTCACCTTCAACGGGGAAGTAAATCAATTGACCTATGGGCATACCGGTGTACACGCGAACCGGCTTTTTGACCGAAATCTCCAAGGTCCAGTTGCCACAGAATCCGACATCGCCTTTGCCTGCCGTAGCGTGAATATCAATACCCAATCGACCGGTAGAACTCTTTCCTTCCAAGAAGGGCACATGAGCATGGGTCTCGGTATACTCCAAGGTCACTCCCAAGTAAAACTGATCGGGCATCAGCACAAAACCTTCTTCTGGAATTTCGAAATGCTCGATGGTATTGTGCTTTTTGGCATCCAACTCGGCATCGACGTACAATGCCAAATGTGGACCCAAATGCACGTCGTAGCTGTTGCTACCCAATGCGGCACGGTCATAAGGCTCAATGACAATCGATTTCTTTTCGATTTCTTCCAGGATGCGCTTGTCAGACAGGATCATGCCGGCAAATATACACCCTTAATTAAAACCGGAGAGGTCGCCGAATTTCTTGATATAGGTCACGCTGGGAAGGAACAAAAAGGTATTGGCCGCTCCCACGGTATTGGTTTGTTGGTAGCCGTCTTCGTATTGGTACTCATACGACATTTCCTCACCCGAAAGGGAGAGAAAGGCCAGCCCAAAGGCCCAACTGCGGGTATTCGAACCTGAACCGATGATGCGAAACTGCAGGCTACCGAACAAAATTTGCTGCTTGGTTTCAAAGCTTTCTTGAGACTTTTTCACCTGATACAAACCAGAAATGGGATTGCCGCTCTGATCCAACATGGGCAAACGCTCACCATTGGCATCGTACAACCAAGTCGAAGCGTAATAGGTCTGAGACAGTGGAGCCTGATTGAACCAAACCTCGCCCACCAAATAAATGTTGGGCGAAATGCTGTACATACCCCCTCCATTGAGAACAAAAGAATTGGTAGCCAATTTGTTGCTCGACAAATAGCCCAGACTAAGGCTGGCATTGTTGCGGGTAGAACCATAGGTCAAACTGCCGTAGGCAATATTGAGACGAATGGCATCTTCGCTGGGAAGAAACATGCTGGTGGCCGCCAAGTCACCCAATCCGACGCGAACTTTGTCGGAAATCTCGATGCTGATTTTGGGCGTCATATAGGCGAACAAGGGCAAGCCATAACCCATACCCAAAGAGGCATTTTCCGTGATTCCAATTTGCACATCGTTAGCCAAAACATTATAGTTCTGGTAATAAAAACCCCCTTTTGGCACCGGATAGGCAGAAGGCGCAAAGGCATAGCGAGAAGCATGATGGTTGATGGCCTTTTCCAATTGCGCGTCAACTTGAACGGAATCAGATTGTGCGGTAGCCGCTCCCATCAGGAAACAAACGACCAAGAATAGCCCTGCGTTTTTCATACCTCAAAGGTGCTTCACATTCGGCAATAAAAAAGTGATTTTACTCACTCTTTTTGCCTACAAGTGTCATGTTGGGAGCCAGGCCCAAAGTTTGATCTGCCCATCATCTCCAGCCGTAACGAATCGATAATCATCCAGCCATTGGGCATGATTGACGCTGCGCGAATGCGCCTCATTCGATTTGCTCGAATCCATCACTTTCAGCAGCTCCAAACTATCTGCCCTCCATATTTTGAAGGAACGATCCCGCGAAGCAGAAAGCAAAAACTCGCCATCATGGCTCAGAGAAAGGGAATAAATCGCATTCATGTGCGCCGGAACCGATTGCTTCACTTCCCATTCCTCTTGCTCTTTTTGCCAAGCCCGAATCTGGGCATCTTTGCCTGCCGTGATCAGGGTTTCTCCCGATTTCACCATGCTGTATATGGTTTCGTTCGACCCATCTGAATGAGAGATCCAGTCCTGACCCCTGCGTTCAAAGATTTGACCTTGAGCACCCGAAAGCAGGACCAAGCCATCGGCTGGCCATAGGCCCCGCAGCGAACCTCCATGAACCGGAGTCTGACTCCAATCCTGGAAATTCTCCGACTCCCAATAGCGGCCTTTTTGGTCGATGACCCGGAGAAATCCATGGCTGTACGCCACCTTGTAAATGGGGCAATCGAGCTTCAGCAGCAGTCGAATGGGTTCTCCTTGGCTGTAATGAAACAAAGACCCGCCGAGGGTGGAAAGAAACACACCCGAGTCGGTGGCACACAATCCAAAAATGGCATCAGGAGCTTTGGCCAAGGCTAGGCCCTCGCCCGTTTCCAAGTTCCACTGTACCAAGTAGCCGTCTGATCCGCCGCTGTAGGAGCCGTCCCACGCATAGACCGGTCCTTTGTGTCCTTTGAACGATTGGATATGCGATATCTTTGCCCCCATGGCGCTTGTTGCAACAAACACAGAAGAGAACGGAACGGTTTGGGCCTTATGGCGAATCGACGAGTCTTCTGAGCAGTTATTGCAAACATACTGCGAAACCCATGGGCCTCTACCCGACTCCTTGGCACAAAAAAAAGACCAAGTATTGGCCCAAAGTTTGGCCGCTCGCTTGGCGCTCGCGGCCTGCACCGACATTTCAGCCATGAGCACCGGCTGCAATGGCCAACCCTGTGTGCCTGCCGGCTTCGTATCCCTGAGCCACACCACAAAATACGGACTGGCCGCCTTTCATCCAGAATTCCCCGTTGGCATTGACGGGGAAGGGCCACGCCCTCAAATTCTGCGCATTGCCGATAAGTTTTCGACTCCAGAAGAGCGCTCACAGTTTAGGCAAGAGAACCTGGAGGACGGTCTTTTTATTGTATGGACTTGCAAGGAAGCCGTTTTCAAAGCTTACGGGAAAGGTGAAGTAGACTTCAAAGAGCACATTCATGTAGCGCCCTTCCATCCTGCCGAGCATGGACAGCTCGCCATTCATTTTGGCTTAGACCTACAAAACTGGCAGGTCCATTACTCCAAATGGGAGGACTTGACCATTAGCCTGGCGCTTGCGCGCCCTCAGCCAAATGGGCCACTTTCAGTTTGAAGCTGAAGGTTGAGCCGGCCCCTTCGGTACTGATGACATGTATTTGTTCGCCGTGGGCCTCGACAATGTGTTTGCATATACTCAGGCCCAGTCCCGAGCCACCTGTAGCGCGCGACCGATCGCCGTCAACCCGGTAAAATCGCTCGAAAATTCGCTTCACGTGGGAGGTGGAAATGCCAATGCCGTTATCTGCGACTTCCACAATGATTCGTTCACCAATGTGGCTCAACTTGAAACGAGTTTGGCCTTCTTGTTTGCCGTACTTGATGGAATTGATGCCCAAATTGGTGATGACCTGACGAATCAAAGTTGGATCGGCTTCTACCCAAAACTGGGGGCCGACGGCATTTACGCTCATGCCAATTTGCTTTTCGCTGGCTTGAAGTTCCAAACTTTCGACCACGTCGCGCACCAAGGCCAACAAATCGAAGGGCTGAAAATCAGGTTTCATCACCCCGCTTTCGATCTTGGTGATGGAATCCAAGTCTTTCACGATTTGGCCCAAGCGATTGGAGTTCTTCATGGCCTTCGACAAAAACGTGGCGCGCATGTCTGCCTCCATTTCGGGATCATCCATGATGGCATCCAAATAGCCTTGAATGGAGAACAAGGGCGTCTTGAGCTCGTGAGCCACATTGCCCACGTAGTCCCTCCGATACGATTCCATTTGCTTCAATCGGGTCAGCTCTGCACTTCGCGATTCAAACAGCCCCCGAAGGGCAGACTCGACGTCTTTGGCCGCTGTGAGCGGTTGATAGCCGACGCCTTGCAAGCCCTCTGCTTCGATGATTTTTTGCAAGCCACGACGAATGCGCTTTTCTCGACGGTACCAAAGCACACTGACCAGAATTCCCGCCACGAGGAACACTCCTGTTGAGGCCCACAATACGGGCTGAATCCAGGCTTGGGTACTTTGCATCATTCAAAAATACGACCTGAGACACGAACCATGTGGCATCGAGAAAAAAGGGTTCACAAAATGTGAAAAGCGGGGGGCGGGAACGGCCTAATTTTGTGGGTTCATGAATTGGCCGAACGAAACCCCTTCTAACGAAGTTCCTCCTTTTTTGGACAAATTGAATGCGCCCCAGCAGCAAGCGGTGATGCGCAGCGAAGGGCCGGTCATGATCATCGCAGGTGCTGGATCTGGCAAAACGAGGGTATTGACCTACCGCATTGCCTATTTGATGCACAAGGGAGCTGACCCCTTTCAAATCCTGTCACTCACCTTCACCAACAAAGCGGCTCGAGAAATGCGCGAGCGCATTGAACAGTTGGTTGGGGCTCAGGCGCGCAACATTTGGATGGGCACCTTTCACTCGGTTTTCGCCCGCATTTTGCGCCAAGAGGCCGACAAGTTGGGCTACCCTTCGAATTTCACCATTTACGACTCTGACGACTCCAAGAGCTTGATCAAGGCCATTGTCAAAGAGATGAACTTGGATGAAAAACTCTACAAGCCTAGCTTGGTATTGGGTCGCATTTCGATGGCCAAAAACAACTTGGTCGACTTCAAAAGTTACCTGAAAAACGACGAGTACAACGAGGCTGACCGTGGCTCAGGGCGCCCCAAATTTGGAGAGATTTTCAAAGCCTATTCCGAACGCTGCTTCAAAGCTGGCGCTATGGATTTTGACGACATTTTGGTCAATACCCACCGATTGTTCAAGGAGCATTTGGATGTCTTGAACCGCTGGCAGCACCGTTTTCGCTACGTCATGGTTGATGAGTACCAAGACACCAACCATGTGCAGTACATGATCACCAAAAAGTTAGCGGCCGTGAACCAAAACATTTGTGTGGTAGGCGACGATGCACAGTCCATCTACGCCTTTCGCGGAGCCAACATCCAGAACATCTTGAACTTTGAACGCGATTACCCTGATGTGGCCACATTCAAACTCGAGCAGAATTACCGCAGTACCAAAAACATCGTCAATGCGGCTTCATCGGTGATCAAGAACAACGAAAAGCAGCTGGAAAAATCGGTGTGGACGGCCAATGACGAAGGCGACAAGATTCAAGTGTTTCGAAATGCCACCGAAGGCGACGAAGGCCGAAAAATTGCCGAATTCATCTTCGAACAGAAAAGCGCTCTGCACTTGCCCAACAAGGGCTTTGCCATTTTATACCGCACCAATAGCCAAAGCCGAGCCTTTGAGGAATCGCTGCGCCGCCAAGGATTGGACTACCGCATTTACGGGGGTACGGGATTCTACCAGCGCAAAGAAATCAAAGACATGCTGGCCTATTTGCGCTTTGTGGCCAACCCCAACGATGAAGAAGCGCTGAAGCGCATCATCAACTATCCGGCGAGAGGAATTGGCGACACCACGGTACAACGCGTGACCGTTTTGGCGGCCCAAGAAGGATTAGCGCTTTGGGAAGTCATCAAATCGGCCAAACACTTTCCGGAAATCGGGGCCTCAGCCGGCAAGGTGGAGCAATTCGCCATGATGATTGAGAGCTTTCGCACCATGCTGGAAACGCACAACGCCTATGACTTGGCTATGCACGTGGCCAAACAGGGCGGTGTTCTGAAAGCCTTGTACGAAGACAAGTCCATCGAAGGCATGTCCCGCTATGAAAACTTGATGGAACTCTTGAACGGCATTCAGGAATTCACCGAAGACGATCAGTCAGACAGCGAGAAAACCCTCCCCGTTTTCTTGGAAGAAGTGGCCTTGTATACCGACGATGCCAAAGACAAAGATCCCGATCGCGATTGCATCAGCTTGATGACCATTCACGCCTCCAAAGGATTGGAATTTCCCGTGGTTTGCATCGTGGGCATGGAAGAAAACTTGTTCCCTTCGCAGATGGCCTTGAGCAGTCGCAGCGATTTGGAAGAAGAGCGCCGTCTCTTTTATGTAGCTCTTACCCGAGCCGAACAAAAATTGGCCTTGAGCTTTGCCTCCTCCCGATTCAAATTCGGCAGCCTGTTGCACTGCGAACCCAGTCGCTTCATCGATGAAATTGACAGCCAATACCTGGACATGAGCTTGGCTTCGGTCAAGCCCAAATCGCCCTTTGAATCAGGACGTGGCCGCGCCGGTGCTGACGGAGATTCTCCGAGCAAAAGCAGCACCCTTTTCAAGAAGCCCATGCGCCAAGCTCCCTTGCCCGCCGCAGACCCCAGTTTTGTGGCCGGCGATCTGAGCAGCCTGGCCGTTGGACAAAAGATTCAGCACCAGCGATTTGGCTATGGCATAGTCGAATCAATCGAGGGAAATGGCGACCAAGCCAAAGCCGTGGTGAATTTTGAGAATTTGGGACCTAAAACTTTGGTTCTCAAATTCGCCAAAATGCGTATCGTTTAAGAATTTAGCGTACCTTTGCGCTCCCGTTTTGGAGAAACGGGCTAGAAAAATTTATTATGGCTACAAAAATTAGATTGCAAAGACACGGTAGAAAGCAACGCGCTTTTTATCACATTGTGGTGGCAGATCAGCGTGCTCCGAGAGATGGCCGATTCATTGAAAAACTGGGAACGTACAACCCGAACACCAACCCAGCAACCATTGACATCAGCATGGAACGTACCCTTCATTGGGTCATGGTAGGCGCGCAACCCACCGACACCGCCAACGCGATTTTGTCGTACAAAGGCGTTAATTACAAAAAGCACCTTCAAGTAGGTGTGAACAAGGGTGCATTGACCCAAGAAGAGGCTGACAAGAAGTTCGCTGCATGGATGGAAGAGAAAACCGCCCGCATCGAAAAGAAGAAGTCCAACTTGGCCGATGCTGCAAGCAAAGCCAAAGCGGCTGCCATGCAGGCTGAATCCAGCAGAAAAGAAGCTACTGCCGCTAAGGTATTGGCCAAGGCTGCTGCTGCCATTGCTGAAGCAGAGCAAAGCGAAGCCAGCGAAGAAGCTGCTGAAGAGGTAGCGGCTGAAACCAGCGAAGAAACAGTTGCCGATGAGGCTCCTGTTGCTGAAGAGGCTCCTGCCGCTGAAGAAGCTCCTGCTACTGAAGAAGCTCCTGCTACTGAAGAGGCTCCTGCCGCTGAAGAAGCTCCTGCTGCTGAAGAGGCTCCTGCCGCTGAAGAAGGCGAAGCTGCTGCTGAATAAGCCTATGCAAACGCCCCCAGAGCTCAGTCTCATTGGCCGAATTGGCCGAAAGCACGGGTTCAAAGGCGCGTTGACATTAGATATTGACGACGCAGAGGCTCTGCCTCTGTTGACCAAAGGGAACCACCTATTCATTGTTGACAATGGAAAAGGGGTTCCCTTTCTCATTAAAGAGGTTTACGGTCATCAACCCATTGTCGAATTGAACCTCATTGACAATGAAGCGCGTGCCGATTGGTGTTTAGGAAGGGCCATAGGCCTAGATGCTCAACAACACCAAACAAGTGCCGGTCCCTACGGCGACCTCGAAGGCCTTGAGCTGGAAACCGAAGATGGCACAAGCATCGGCATCATCGAGTCGGTCGAAGAATACCCCGGAGGCCCCATGTTGACCATCCAACAAGACGGCAACAGCCTGCTCATTCCCTGGGTGGAAGAATGGGTGCTTGGATTCGATCCCGAAAACCGAATTCTTACCATCGATCTTCCCGATGGTCTTTTGAACATTGACGATATTGAAAGCGAAATGGATACCGAATGATGCGCATTGATGTCATATCGGCCGTTCCGGAATTGCTACTGAGCCCCTTGGGCCACAGCATTCCCAAGCGAGCCCAAGACAAAGGGCTCGCCGAAATCGTCGTGCACAACCTTCGCGATTATGGCTTTGGTCCCTACCGCCAAATAGACGACTACCCCTTCGGTGGTGGTGCCGGCATGGTCCTCATGGCCGAACCCATTTCTACCCTCATTGACCAGTTAAAAGCCGAACGGGACTACGCCGAAATCATCTACATGAGCCCCGACGGCCAAACCTTCAACCAAAGCCTGGCCAACCGCTTAAGCATTTCCGGTAACCTCATTATACTCTGTGGCCATTACAAAGGCATAGACCAGCGCATTAGAGATCGCTACATCAGCCTGGAAATCTCCATGGGTGAATTTGTTCTCAGTGGGGGAGAAATTGCCGCCGCCGCCGTGGTTGATGCCGTGGTACGCTTGCTTCCCGGCGTATTGGGAAACGAAGAATCAGCCTTGAGCGACTCTTTTCAAGATGGACTTTTGGCCCCACCCCTGTACACCCGACCCGAAGAATTTCAGGGCATGAAAGTGCCCGAAGTCCTGACCTCAGGACACCATAAAAAAATTGCCGAATGGAGATTGGAACAGTCGCTCGCGCGCACTGCGGCGTTGCGACCTGATCTACTTGGCCCCGAAGACGAATCATGAACATTAGCCTGAAAAGACCCTTGGTCATCTTTGACCTGGAAACAACGGGAATAAACACCACCCACGATCGCATCGTGGAAATGTGCCTTTTGAAAGTATTCCCAGACGGAATGGAAGAACTACGCACCCTGCGTTTCAACCCTGGCATTCCCATTCCCGCTCAGGCTACTGCCGTTCATGGCATCAGCGATGCTGACGTGGCCGACATGCCCCGTTTCGGAGAAATGGCCGCAGAATTGAATCAGTACCTGGCCTATTGTGATTTCGGCGGATTCAATTCCAACAAATTCGACTTCCCCATGTTGGTGGAGGAATTTTACCGCGCTGGCATTGACTTCGAGGTAGAAAAAAGACACTTCATCGATGCCCAACGCATTTTCCATTTGAAGGAACCCCGCAACTTGACGGCCGCATTTCGCTTCTACTGCGACGGCGACTTAACAAACGCCCACAGCGCCGAAGCAGACACCGTCGCTACTTGGCAGGTACTGAAAGCTCAATTGGAACGTTACACAGACTTGCCTGACACGCTGGAGGGCCTTCACAAATTCAGCGGTCAAAACAACTTGGCTGACCTGGCCGGACGCCTGGTCTACGACAACCAAGGTGAGGTCGTTTTCAACTTTGGCAAACACCGCGGCAAACGAGTCCTGGACATTTTAAAATCCGAACCCTCTTACTACGGGTGGATGATGAATGGCGACTTCCCCCAACAAACCAAAAACGTCCTGACCAAAATTCGATTGAGCCAAATGGGCCAATAAGCGCATGCGCATAGAACCCATTCATATCATTCGCGAAACCGACAATTGGGTGGCCATTCACAAGCCTCCCTACGTCCCGTCATTGCCTGAGCGCGGAGTATTTACCGCAGAATCGGTTCAAGATTGGGGGCGAAAAACATTGGGTGATGCGATTTTGTGCCACCGCATTGACCGGGAAACCTCTGGCATATTGCTGCTGGCCAAAAACACCGAAACCCACCGGCATTTCAGCATGCAATTTGAACACCGCAAGGTTCAAAAAATCTACCATGCCATTGTCAATGGGCGCATTGATTTCCAAGATTTCACCGTTGATCTTCCCATCAATACGGAGCACGTCAAGAAAATTCGCATCGACAAGCAATGGGGCAAACCGGCCTTGACAGTCTTCAATACCCTGCAGGTTTTCAAACACTTTTCCTTGATGGAATGCCGTCCCCAAACGGGGCGTTTGCACCAAATCAGGGTTCATTTGGCCTCCCAAAACGCCAGCATTGCAGCTGATCAACTGTACGGGTCTCGCGTTCCCATGTTGAGCCAAATCAAACGCAAAATTTCGGGAGAAGATCGACCTCTCATGGAACGATTTGCCTTGCACGCTTACGGCTTGCAACTCACCGACACCGATGGGCAACCCTTGCAGTTGACCGCCGACTACCCCAAAGATTTCGACGTTTTCTTGAAGCTGCTGAATCGCTATGACCTCCCCTAAGTCGGAATGGAATTTCCACCCCGTTTCGGAGCTGAAAGGCCGTAGCAAACAGCTCAAGAAGCTGCGCTCTCAATGGGCCAAAAAAACCAAACAAAAGACTCCGCGCGATCTGGACACCCAGTTTTCGGAGCTCCACGAATCGGCCTTTGAACAATACGATTGTTTGACTTGCGCCAATTGCTGCAAAACCACCTCTCCCATGCTGTTCGAAAAAGACATCGAACGATTGAGCAAAGCACTCGGCATGAAACCCGGTGATTTCACGCAGACTTATCTATACTTGGATACCGATGGTCTTTATGCCTTCAAGCAGACTCCCTGCCCCTTTTTGGGCCCTGACAATTACTGCCAGCACTACGAAGACCGACCCAAGGCCTGCCGAGAATTCCCGCATACCCAGCACCGCAAGATGCACAACTTGCTAAACTTGGCCGTAACCAATTGCGGCGTTTGTCCGGTGGTTGATGCCATCGTCGACAAACTTGCCGGCATTCAAGCTTGAGGCGTCAGAATCGCAAAATCCGGCAGTACTTAAGGACGCGGCAAATCCCGGAGCTTGCGAGCCGGGTTGCCCACCACTAAGGTATAGGGCTCCACGTCTTTGGTAACCACCGCCCCAGCTCCGACCATGGCTCCTTCGCCAATGGTGATGCCGCAGAGAATGGTTGATCCGCTGCCAATGCTAGCACCCGACTTCACGGTGGTCGTCTCCAACACCCAATCGGCTTCGGTTTGCAAAGCCCCATCAGCACTGGCGCGAGGCAAGCGATCATTGATAAAGGTCACGCTATGACCAATGAAAATATCGTTTTCCAAGGTTACTCCCTCGCACAAAAAGGAGTGGGAAGAAACCTTGCAGCGATGCCCAATCTTGACCCCTTTTTGAATTTCGACAAAGGCCCCCACTTTGCAGTCATCACCCAATTCGCATTGGTAGGCATTGACGAATTGAAAAATGCGGGTACCGGTTCCCACTTTGACATTTTTCAAGCAGTGGTAAGCCGTTTCTTGGTTTAGAATTTCCATGGTTGAACACAAAGATGCATCTCAAGGCTGATAAATCGCGCGCCATCGAAACGAGACCCTTATTTTTGATGAACTCATGGCACTCAACTCCTATTCTTTGGGCATTCTCTGCTTCAACGAAGCCGGCAACATCGGGCCCACGCTTCAAAAAGCTTGGGAAGTCATGAGTTCCCTGTCAACAGACTTTGAAATTCTGGTCATTGACGATGGCAGCAGCGATGGCTCTCAAGACGAGGTTCGCGCCTTGCTCCCTCAAATGCCCCAAGCGCGTTTGATTGAGCACGAACAAAACAAGGGAATTGGAGAAGCGCTTCACACCTTTTACGGTTCTGCCTGCAAGGATTGGGTCGTCTACACCCCTGGCGATGGGCAATTCGACTACAACGAACTTCGCTTGGTTCCCCAATTGGAGCCTGGCTATTTTGTCTCCTTCTACCGAATTGAGAATACCACTTATGGGCTGTTTCGCAACATTTTGACCTTGTTCAACAAACAGTTGAACCGCATTTGTTTGGGACTAACCCTAAAAGATGTCAATTGGGTCAAAATCTACCACCGCAGCGACCTTCATTTGCTGGACCTGGAAGTTCGCAGCTCCCTGTTAGAGAGCGAAATTTCGGCCAAGCTGTTCTACCTAGGACGCAAAATCATTGAGATCGAATCGCGCTATTTGCCCAGAGAACACGGTCAGAGCAAAGGGGCTAGCTGGAACATTTTGAAAAAGGTCCTCAAAGACACCCTAAAACTCATCGGTATTGTGGGGCGTTTTCGCCGCAAAAGCCGCAAGAGAAACAGGCGTTTGCAGGTAGAATCCTGATGCAAATCGAGGGGGATTCGGTGTTATATTTGCCGATCCATTTTGTCCATGCAACACATTCGTAACTTCTGCATCATTGCACACATTGATCACGGCAAGAGCACCTTGGCCGATCGATTACTGGAACACACCGGCACGGTGACGCAGCGCGAATTGCAAGCTCAGTTGCTCGACAACATGGATTTGGAGCGCGAGCGAGGCATCACCATCAAAAGCCACGCCATCCAAATGAACTACGAATTGGACGGTCAGAAATACGTCTTCAATTTGATTGACACCCCAGGCCACGTAGACTTCAGTTACGAAGTGAGCCGAAGCATCGCCGCCTGTGAAGGTGCGCTGCTGATTGTCGACGCTTCTCAAGGCATCGAGGCCCAGACCATTTCCAACCTCTTCATGGCTTTGGAACAGGACCTGGAAATCATTCCCATCTTGAACAAGATGGACCTTCCCGGCGCCATGCCCGAAGAAGTCAAAGACGAGATTGTCGATTTGATCGGTTGCGACCGCGATTCGATCATTCCCGCCTCTGGTAAGACAGGAATGGGCGTAGACAACATCTTGCGCGCCATCGTAGAGCGCGTTCCCGCTCCCAAAGGCAACCCCGAAGAGCCCTTGAAGGCGTTGGTGTTCGACTCGGTATTCAACCCCTTTCGAGGCATCATCGCTTATTTCCGCATCTACAACGGTCAAATCAGCAAGGGTGAGCATGTCAAATTCATGAACACGGGCATGACTTACCACGCCGATGAAATTGGCGTTCTCAAACTGGATTTATCTCCCCGCCCCCAGGTTTCTGCGGGTGATGTAGGGTATATCATTTCGGGTATCAAAGACGCCAAAGAGGTCAAAGTGGGTGATACCCTGACTTCTGTAGTTCGCCCCACATTAGATACCATCAAAGGTTTCGAAGATGTAAAACCCATGGTATTTGCGGGCATTTACCCCGTAGATACCGACGAATACGAAGAATTGCGCGACGCCATGGAAAAGTTGCAGCTGAACGACGCTTCGTTGGTGTTCGAGCCCGAAAGCTCGGCCGCCCTTGGCTTTGGTTTTCGCTGCGGATTCCTGGGCATGCTGCACCTGGAAATCATTCAGGAGCGTTTGGAGCGCGAGTTCAACATGACCGTCATTACAACGGTGCCCAACGTAGGGTACCTTGCTTACACTACAAAAGGAGACAAGGTCATCGTGAACAACCCTAGTGACCTTCCCGATCCCGACAAAACGGAGTACGTGGAAGAACCTTACATCAAGGCCACCATCATCACCAAGAGCGAATACGTGGGTTCGGTCATGAGCCTTTGCTTGGACAAGCGTGGCATTCTAACCAACCAGGTCTACTTGACGGCTGAGCGTGTAGAATTGAACTTCGAAATGCCCCTGGCCGAAATTGTATTCGACTTTTACGATCGCTTGAAAACCATCTCCCGCGGATACGCGAGCTTCGACTACCATCCCATTGGGTACAAAGAGAGCAAGCTGGTCAAAATGGACATCCTGCTCAACGGCAAGCAAGTCGACGCTTTGAGCGCGGTCATTCACCGCGACAACGCCTTCGATTTGGGCAAAAAGATTTGCAAAAAACTCAAAGACCTGATTCCCCGCCAGCAGTTTGAAATCGCGATTCAAGCCGGTATCGGAGCCAAAATCATTGCCCGCGAAACCTTGAGTGCCTTGCGTAAAGACGTGACTGCCAAGTGTTACGGAGGTGACATCACCCGTAAGCGCAAACTGCTCGAAAAGCAAAAGGCTGGTAAAAAACGCATGCGTCAGGTGGGTAATGTCGAAATCCCGCAGTCGGCGTTCATGGCCGTACTCAAGCTCAACGATTGATAACTTGGGCGGGTGAATGCACCCGAACACTGGGTCTGGCTCCTGGCCATGGCTCGAAACCCTCATATCAAACCCCTGACCTTGCACGCTTGGTTGAAGCAATTCTCTCAAGCCCCTACTGAGCTCCTCGAAGCATCTGAAAGCTTGTTGACTCTTTGCCGTTGCGCTGTTGATGCACCTTCCCTTCAGTTGGCCCGTCAAGACCTTGAATCGGCCCTGGATTCTGGGTTGACCTGCGTAGACTATTGGAACCCCGAGTACCCCTATAGACTGCGAGAAATTTCATCGGCGCCACCGCTGCTCTTTGCCCAAGGCCCTGCTGTGAATTGGAATGCCCCCAAAGTGGGTGCCGTCGTAGGTAGCAGGGCCTGCAGCCCTCAAGGCCTGGCTTTCACCAGAGAATTGGTTCGAGGATTGGCTGCACAGGGAATCGCTTGGATATCAGGCTTGGCGCTGGGAATAGACGGAGCCATGCACCAATCGGCCCTCGACTCGGGTCAAGCCACTTGGGGCGTTTTGGCGGGCGATGTGCGAAGGGTTTATCCGCCGGGGAATCGAAAATTGGCCCATGAGATGACGCAGCGACCGGGCTGTGCCTTATTGTCAGAGAACCTCGGTCGGCAAGCTTTTGACCCCCTGGCCTTCAAACGGCGAAACCGACTGATTGCCGGCATGGCCGATTTTGTTGTGCTCGTCGAAAGCAAAGACCCCTCTGGAAGCCTGATCACGGCTCAGTACGCCGAGGCCTTTGACCGCCGGCTGTTTGCCGTACCGCAGCATCCAAGTCATGCTTTGTCTAAAGGCCCCAATGGCCTGATCCAACAACAAAGAGCCCTGCTGTGTCAGCAGGGCTCCGATATTGTTCAAGAAATGAATTGGTCTTAACGCTTGGCCTTTTGCTGGCTAGCCTTCATCGCATCTTCCATGCGCTGCTGGAACTTGCTCTTGGTCACCGGCTTCTTTTTGTTCTCGGCAATTTGAGCCTTCAACTTTTCGTCATCGACCATGCGGCGAATGATGAATTGCTGCGAGAAGGTGATGATGTTCGAAACGAAGTAATACCAAGTCAATCCGGAAGCATAATCGTTCAAAACCCCCAAGAAAATGATGGGCATGAAATAACCGATGTACTTCATTTGATCGGTCACCCCAGAAATCTGGTTGTTCAAATGCGTGTACAACAGCGTTGAAGCCGTCATCATCAAGGTAAAAATACTCACGTGGTCGCCGTAGAAAGGAATGTGGAAGCCCAAAGAGGGACCATCCCAAGTAGACAAATCAGAGGCCCACAAGAAGCTCTTCTGACGCAATTCAAAAGCGTTGGGGAAGAACTGGAACAAGGCGAACAAAATGGGCAGCTGGAACAACATGGGCACACATCCGCTCAAGGGGCTAACACCCGCTTTGCGGTACAGGGCCATGTTCTCTGCCTGCTGCTTTTGAACGTCTGAATATTTGGTCTTGATGATGTCAATCTCGGGCTTGAGAATGCGCATTTTGGCGGTACTCAAGTAGCTCTTGTAGACCAAGGGCAACAAAATCAATTTAATGATGAAGGTCAGCAACAAGATGATGATACCCATGCTGGCGATGCGATCGTCCAACAAGTCAAAAACGGGAATGACAATGTAGCGGTTGACCCAACCAAAGATGCCCCAACCCAGGGGAACGATGCGCTGGAATTGACCGTTGTCTACACCCATATCAAGGGCGTCCAAGGTGCGGTAGTGATTGGGGCCAAAGTAATAGGCGAAATCGTAGGTCTTGTCTGCCTCGCGGCCATACTCCACAAACAAGCTGGTACCCAGTTGTCGAATGGGATCTCCGTCTTCGGCGCTCTCGCCGGTCATGGTCTCAGGCAATTCGTTGGCGCGAACTTTCGAATCGGTCGCGAAGCCGTTTTGAGCGGCCAAAATGCAAGAGAAGTATTGTTGCTTGAAGGCGACCCACTGAAGGCGATTTTTGAAGGTCTCTTCTTCCTCGCTGCCCATGCCCAATTTATCGGGCTGCTCTCCTTTCAATTGATAGACAACGGTGGTATTCTGTTTTTCCCACTTCAATTCACGCTCTTGGCGAACAGGCTTGTGGTTCCAAGTGAATTCCAAGTCGGAATTGTTGCGCTGCATCAAATAGTCAACATCGTGCAAGACCAATTGATAGGACAACTTAAATCCTTGCTTATCGTCAAATAGATAGACTTGATCCATGTAGGCCCCGTCGTTGCCACTCAAACGCAACACCAATTCTTTCTCAGTCTTGGATTGAACCTTCCACAAGAAATCACGGCTGGAAACTGGACCGTATCCGGGCGTATTCCATACCCATTCTTGCTGGGAGTTGGCTGCTTGAACCAAAGCCACCTGACCGCTGTCAGCGTTGTTGTGATTTTTCAAGGTAACCGAACGCAGAGTTCCACCGCGCTGATCAAACTCCAAGGCCAATTCCGAATTTTCAAAAGCAATGACTTCACCGGGATTGTTGCCCGCCCACTGCGCAGACATCAAACCCAACACGCCAACCAAACCCGAATCAGCAGGTGCCGAAGCGGCCTGGGTATCCAAGCTGGCTTCAGCCGTAGCGGCTGCTTGATTCTGCTCTTGGCGCGTTTGTTCCAGTTCTACAAGAGCCAAACTGTCTTGCTGGCGTTGAAGAGCGGCCTGTTGCTCAGGGGTAGGCGCTGTATACCAGTAATATCCAATGAGAATGAGGAAAATGAGCGAAAAACCAATGACTGAATTGCGATCCATGAAAATTTGCATGCGAAGTTAACCAAAAACTTGGGAGGCGCTTGGTGGAATCCTATCTTTGCGCCACGAAAACAGACGCTATGGTCAACAAAGGTAAAATCTCGCAAATTATTGGTCCTGTGGTCGACGTAAGTTTCAACGAAACAGGATCTCGTCTGCCCAACATTTACAATTCACTGGAAGTCGTTCGTTTGAACGGCCAAAAGTTGGTACTCGAAGTGCAGCAGCACTTGGGTGAAAACATCGTGCGCACCATTGCGATGGATGCCACAGAAGGTTTGCAACGCGGCTTGGATGTCATCGACACCGGTGCTCCCATTAAGATGCCCGTTGGTGACAACATTCGCGGCCGCTTGTTGAACGTAGTGGGTGAGTCTATTGACGGTATGACCGCTTTGGACAACTCTGAAGGACGTGCCATTCACGCTCCTGCTCCCACGTTTGAAAACTTGAGCACCAGCACCGAGCCCTTGTATACCGGAATCAAAGTAATCGACCTTCTTGAGCCTTATGCCAAGGGTGGTAAAATTGGTTTGTTCGGTGGTGCCGGTGTAGGCAAGACGGTATTGATCATGGAATTGATCAACAACATCGCCAAAGCTTATAGCGGTATGTCTGTATTCGCCGGTGTAGGTGAGCGCAGCCGTGAGGGTAACGACCTGCTTCGCGAAATGATCGAGTCTGGTGTAATTCGCTACGGTGAAGAGTTCGTGAAGAGCATGGAAGAAGGCGGATGGGACTTGAGCAAAGTAAACATGGACAAATTGGCTGAAAGTCAGGCCACCCTGGTATTCGGTCAGATGAACGAACCTCCAGGAGCCCGTGCTCGTGTAGCCTTGTCTGGTTTGACGGTTGCTGAATATTTCCGCGACGGTGACGGCGAAGGTGCCGGTAAGGACATCTTGTTCTTTATTGACAATATCTTCCGTTTCACTCAGGCCGGTTCTGAGGTATCAGCCCTTTTGGGTCGTATGCCTTCAGCGGTAGGTTACCAGCCCACCTTGGCTACCGAGATGGGTGCCATGCAGGAGCGCATTACCTCTACTACTCGCGGTTCTATTACCTCGGTTCAGGCGGTATATGTACCTGCTGACGACTTGACTGACCCTGCTCCCGCTACCACATTTGCTCACTTGGACGCTACTACGGTTTTGAGCCGTAAAATCGCCGAGTTGGGAATCTATCCTGCAGTTGACCCCTTGGATTCTACTTCCCGCATCTTGACTCCCGACGTTTTGGGCAAAGAGCATTACGCTTGCGCTCAGCGTGTGAAGGAGTTGTTGCAGCGCTACAAAGAATTGCAAGATATCATCGCCATCTTGGGTATGGACGAATTGAGCGAAGAAGACAAATTGGTTGTACACCGCGCTCGTCGCGTACAGCGTTTCTTGTCTCAGCCTTTCCACGTGGCCGAGCAGTTCACCGGTATCCCAGGTGTATTGGTAGACATCAAAGAAACCATCAAAGGATTCAACATGATCATGGATGGCGAAGTAGACGAATACCCTGAAGCTGCCTTCAACTTGGTTGGTACCATTGAGGATGCCGTTGCCAAAGGCAAGAAACTCATGGAAGAAGCTGCTGCTTAATTATGTGGGTAGAAGTTTTAACACCTGATCAAACCCTATTCAATGGCGAGGCCAAAGTGGTCTCTTGCCCTGGAGTAGACGGTAGTTTCCAGATTCTGGAAAACCACGCTCCTATGATTGCCAATCTTCGCGAAGGCACCCTGGAGATTTCTGGAGATGATTCTCATTCCTTCAGTGTTCAAAGCGGGTTGGTCGAGGTTTTGAAGAACAAAGTGATCGTACTGGTTTAAGGAAACCACAATCTCCTTGCAAGAAAAGCCGCTGTTTGCACAGCGGCTTTTTTGTTGCAGCCTTAATCCCGCTCGGCTGCACGCATGGCATCTGTTGCGATTGTTCATAGGATTGCATGCTCTGTATTCGACGCAATCTTGTAGAAGCATTGTATAAAGTATTCCCCAATACCTTACACAAAAAACCATGTTAGCGTCTAGCATTTTTGTTAGACAACTGTTTAAGGTGTCAATCAAAGACTTATACAGAAAAAGGCATGAAATCAACAAAACCTCGCATTCCGGTGGATAACCACTTTATTTTGTTTGATTTTAAGAT
Source organism: Bacteroidota bacterium (assembly GCA_027621365.1). Taxonomy (GTDB): domain Bacteria; phylum Bacteroidota; class Bacteroidia; order NS11-12g; family UBA955; genus JALRLA01. Next base: position 34,264 of record JAQCBH010000022.1, read on the forward strand.
ACCCACATTTACACAAAAATCTTGCACAGAACCAAAAGTAGGCGTTCATTTGTTTCATCTTTTACCATGAAACCTAAACAAAATTCATTCGACGTCATGATGGCCGGAGAAATCAACCCTCTTCGCAATTTCGCCTTGTCCCTTACGCACGATATGGACGATAGCAAGGACCTGGTGCAAGAAACGATCCTCAAGGCTTATCGCTACAAAGACAAGTTTGAAGAAGGCACCAATTTGAGAGGTTGGTTGTATACCATTCTGAAAAACAGCTTTATCAACCAATATAGAAGAAATGCCAAGCGCAATACTTTTTTGGATTCAACCGATAATTCCTTCTACCTCGATCAACCTTCTCACAACGTGGCCAACGAAGCTGAATTGCGCTTCATTCGCAATGACATTCAAAAAGCCATCGAAACCCTTCCTCTAGAGTTGAGAATCACCTTTAGCTTGAATGTAGAAGGTTTCAAATACCAAGAAATCGCCGACGAATTGGGCATTCCTCTGGGAACAGTCAAAACCCGCATTTTCGTCGCGCGCCGAATTTTGCGCGAACGTTTGAACGAATACAAGGGTTTCTTAGAGCTTCCCGAACAATTGGCTTAACTTCTCGCCGTGTTCAAAGGCATTGGCATTCAAGCGCAGTACACCTACTTAGCGCTCGACCTTTTTTGTATACTTGGTCCACTCTTGCTGAGCTTTGATAAGCGCGTAGCCTTTTTTCGCCTTTGGAAGCACTGGTTAATCGCTACTCTTCCCATATCGATATTCTACTTGATTTGGGACGTCATCTTCACCAAAAATGGCATCTGGTCCTTCAACTCAGACTATTTGATAGGTTTAGAATGGAGCCAATTGCCTCTCGAAGAATGGATGTTCTTCCTGGTGGTTCCCTATGCGTCAGTTTTCATTTACGAATGTTTGATCCAGTATTTCCCGGCGTTCAACACACGAATAAAAAGAGAAACTTTGGCCTGGCAACTATTGGCCATTGCCGCCTTCACCATGGCCATTTGGAACTTCCAACAATGGTATACCTTCGTCACCTTTGGTCTCTTAGGATTGTGCCTAGCCCTGCTTCAATTTTCCAGACTTCGTTTGAAATCCTTGCTCATAGCCTGGTTGATTTGTCTCATTCCCATGGCCATGGTAAATGGAGTTTTGACTTCGCTACCTGTTGTGATCTACAATAACAGTGAAAATTTGAGTTTTCGCTTGGGAAGCATCCCCTTTGAAGATTTCTTTTACCACCTTTTGTACATGGCTGCCATCTTAGGGCTGTACGAAAGTCAATTGAAACGCCAAGAGTTTTAGGAGATTTCTCCTACCTTTTCTGTATTTCTGATATTATTGAGGCTGAGTGCCTGGCGTCCAGACGGAAGAATCAGCGGCACTGGCCTTCAAAGCTGATTTTCGCTGGCTCTTGGTACCCGGTACGGGAACATACTTAGCCGGATACAATTTCAAATCCATGATCAACTTGTGCAATTCGGCATTGCTGCGAACCAAATCTTCATAGAGTTTTTCGTCTTGCATCAATCGACCGGCCGTGCCCTCGCCCTTTTCCAGTTTGGCCATCATGGAAGACATGCTTTCGGTCACAGCGGCCAAGTTATTCATGGTTACAGCCAAGTCAGTGGTATCCATCTGTTGAGCCAAACTTCTGAATGATTTCAAGGTCGCTGAGATTTGCTTGCTGTACTCGGGCAGTTGCTCGCTGAACTCCGCCACATTTTGTGAAGTCATGGTTAGGCCCGGCTTCATACCCGCTACAGCATCTCGTATTTCCGACAATGCCAATTGCAAATTGCGAATGGCTATGGGCAACTGCCTTACCGCTTCGTGCAAGTCTTCTTTGTGCATGAATTGGTTCAACTGGGCAAACAAGGAGTCAGCGCTGTTGGCCAAAGGCACTACGCGATCATTGAACTGCGTAAACACGTCACGGGTATATTCGCTAGCCAAGGTATCTCCATCTTGAGCGTATCGAGTGCTCTTGCCTCTCAATAAGGTAAGCCCTGTTCCACCCAACAATTCGTTGTTGATTTTGATGCGAGAATCAAATGGAATTTCCATGTCAGAGCTGATTTCAATCAAGGCTCGAATGCGCAAATCAGTCGGCATCATGCGCAAACTGGTCAACTGCCCAATTCGGTACCCGTTGTAAATCAATGGAGTTCCCACTGACAATCCCTGAGTAGAATCGTACAAGACCGTAAACTCCCTTCCCTTTTGAAAAGGATTGTCTTTGCCCATCATATAATTGTAGCCCAAAATCAACAAAGTAAGGGCCACGATGGCCATTGCTCCTACCTTAAATTCTTTTGACAATCCTGTAAACATCTTCGTTTGTTTGGCTAATTCTACCTATGCCAAAGGTAGCAATAAAAATTGTGAGGGTCGTGTTAATTCATCGGCAAAAAAGAAGGCCCCGCCTATTCGGCGGGGCCTTCCTATGAAATCAATGAAGGGTTTAGTTCTTCACTA
>JAQCBH010000033.1 GCA_027621365.1 Bacteroidota bacterium
AATCTACCCCAACCGCAGTTTCGAAATCTTCTTCTTGGAAGGCGATTTCCCCACCACGGTCATCAATTTCGCCCACGAAACATTCTAAACCCCGGCCAAACGGGATGCAGCTAAAGGCGCCTTCGGGCGCCTTTTTTCATTATGGGACCGCTTCAATTAGCCACCACCGCTTTGAATGAACGCCGACTACTTACCTTTGTTTCATGGCAAGACCTTCCATTTTGGTGACCGGTGGTTTGGGATTCATTGGCTCTCACACGGCCGTTTGTTTGCACGAAGCGGGCTACGAACCCATATTGTTGGACAACCTGTCCAACTCCAATCGTTCGGCCTTAGATGGAATCTCGTCCTTGATGGGTTATACCCCCACCTTCATTGAAGGCGATGTCTGCGACCCCGATTTATTGCGCCGCCTGTTTGAAGAACACAACATTGAAGCCACCATTCACTTTGCCGCTTTCAAAGCCGTGGGCGAAAGTATAGCCGAGCCCTTGAAGTACTACCAGAACAACATGGGCGGATTAATGAGCTTGCTTGAGGTCATGAAAGAGACCGGCAAAAACAAGGTGGTCTTCTCCAGCTCTTGCACCGTTTACGGAGAGCCTGATCAGGTTCCGGTTACAGAATCATCCCCCACCAAAGAAGCTGAAAGTCCCTACGGGGCTACCAAGCAAATGGGCGAACGCGTGTTGCGCGACATGCAGTGGGCTGAGGTTCAATGCTTGCGTTATTTCAACCCCATTGGTGCCCACCCTTCAGCCGCCATTGGCGAGTTGCCTTTGGGAGTGCCCAACAATTTGATTCCCTACCTGACCCAAACCGTGGCGGGCATTCGTCAGGAGCTCACGGTGTTCGGTGGCGATTATGACACCCCTGACGGTACCTGCATTCGTGATTACATCCACGTGATGGATTTGGCCGAGGCCCATGTTGTGAGTCTCAAGCGCCTGCTCGAGAACCAAGCTCAAGAACGCTTTGAGGTGTTCAACATCGGCACTGGCGACGGATACTCGGTTTTGGATGTGATCAACACCTTCGAAAAAGTCAACGGCTTGCCGGTTCCCCATCGCATCGGAGAGCGCCGCGATGGAGATGTCATCCAAGTGTGGGCCGATACCAGTCGAGTGAATTCGGTTTTGGGTTGGAAAACCCAGCGCGGACTCGAAGACATGTTGCGAGACGCCTGGCGCTGGCAGCAACGAATTGCTAGTCAATAGGGTAACCCCACTATCCACCGCGAGGTGTGTACAATGTCAGGTTTTCCACAAATTTTTGCACAGTAAACATACATGTAGGTATATTTGGGCGCTCTATGAACAACAATACGCGCGCCAAAATTTTGCAACGCTGCTTTGAAGCCATTGCAGAGAAAGGGTTTGAGACCTTGCGAACCGACAAGGAGATCGCCCGTTTGAAGATCACCAAAGGTGCTTTTTACCACTATTTCCCTAACAAATTAGAGCTCGGCTATGCGGTCATCGACGAAATTATTTTGCCTATGTATTTGGAACGCTGGAATAGTTTGGAAGGTCGAACCCAAGGGGTTGCCAGCGCTGTTTTGAGCATCATAGAAAAAGAAAAAAATCAGGCTTCTGACAAGAGCATCGCCAAGGGCGACGTCTTAGCCAACCTGATGATCGAAATGAGCCATGCTGATGCACAATTCCGCGAAAAGCTCGAGAACGTTTTGGAAGCCCAAGTGAAAATCTTGCAAAAAGCCCTGCTCGCTGGCAAAGCCGCAGGGGAAATCAAATCCAACATGGACGCCCGCTCCATGGCCTATAGCATGATCGGTTCCTTGCACGGCTGCTACGCTATTGCCAAAACCCGCGCTTCTCGCGATGTATTCACGTTGATGATGAGCAACCTGCAGCGCCAACTCAGCGACTCGGTTTTCGATAGCGCCTTCGCTTAATTGGGAAAGATTCAAAGCCTTTTGCTAAGTATCTCTACTCTCAATTGGGAATACCAATGGTACTTTGGTAAATTTGATCCAGTATCTTATATATGAGCTTATCCAAGCACATATGCGCCGTTTTAGCCCAACTCTTCCTTACCAGTTGGCTGTTTGCACAGAACTTGGGCTTTTTGCCCAACCACGGCCAACTGTACGACCAAAACGGCCACCAGGTCCCCAATGTTCACTATGTGCACCGCTCTGGACCGTTCCAGACTCAATTGAGGGCATCCGGCTTCAGTTATGAAATTTTCAATCGAATTGACGACGAAACAACGAAGATCACACGATTGGATTTATCTCTCAAATTCGCCAACACCGTAGAACCGATCGAATTTGATTGGAAAGCCGCACACCCTAACGCTGAAAAACTGAACTTCATCAACCAGCACGGTGAATTTTATGGGTTGCACAAATACCAATCCGTTTCTGGCTCCAGCAAAGAAGGCTCTGTGGTATTAGACTTTCAATCAAAAGAAGACGGAAGCCTCAAATACGACCTTCGCGTTTCTGCTGCCCATGCTAAAGACATTCGCCTGGGTTTTCCTGAGCACCCCGGTATCATCCTTTCTTCCATGCCCGATGGTCAATTGTGTATGGTGCTTTTCGGCGATACTATCATCGAAGAAATCCCGGCTTGTTTTGCCGTTGGCTACGACGGTGAAAAAACACCTGTATCCCTTCATTGGGGCAAAGTCGAAGGCAAAAACGAACTCCAATTAATTGGCTTGGATTCGATCTCATTGGAGAACATCCAAGAACTGATTTTGGACCCCTTACCCATATTGAAGTGGGCTACCTTTTTTGGTGGGGGCGGTGCTGAATATGGGTACGGTTCTGATGCTGATAATTATGGCCACGCATATTTCTGTGGTTCGGTCAATAGTGGGAGTTTGGCTACGTCTGGAGCTTTCCAAACCAGCCATGCGGGATCGGACGATGCTTATTATTGCAAAGTTCACAAAGATGGGGGAAGTAGTTCCAAACTCTACTCAACCTACCTTGGAGGACAATCAAAAGACATTGCGTATGATATTAAATTATCAGATGGAGATATTCTTTTGACGGGATCAACTCGTTCACCGTTTTTAAGTAAAAATGCCAAGTTCGACTCTTCATACTCCAACAACGATGATGGATTTATAGCACTCTTCGACAGCTCCGGACAATTATCTTGGTTTAATTATTTAGGAGGGGGCGCTGATGATATTGGCCGAGGAGTGAATTTTGATTCAAGTGGCAACATACTTGTAGTCGGATACACAGCTTCCAATTACATCTCGTATGCTAGCAGTTCAGGATCATACTTTTGTTTTGACACCTCTTACAACAACAACGGTGATGCATATTTTGGAAAATTCAAACCCGATGGGTCATGTTTGTTTCTCAGTTACTATGGCGGAGCTTCGTTAGATGATGGTTATTCCATATGTTCTGGAACAAAAGATACCATATACTTTGTTGGACAAACCAAATCCAGTTCCAATATTTCTACATCTAATAGTTACAATTCTGGCGATGATGGTTTCGTAAGTAAGTTTCTGCCCAATGGAAAACGAGTTGCTTCCAGATATTTTGGAGATTCGAAAGATGACATTTGCTATTCGGTAGATTACTACAAGCCCAACTTATTTATTACAGGAATAACAAATAGCTCCTCCGGCATTGCAACATCTGGAGCTTTCAGGACTTCTATAAATTATCCTTTAAAAGCCTATAATTCAGTTACAGATGCTTTCCTGTCAAAACTCAATTCTGACCTCAGTATAAATTGGTCAACCTACTTTGGTGGCTCAATCAATGATGATGCACGAGCCATGGTCATTGATGATTTTGGGTACATTTACATTGTAGGTTCTACAGAATCTTATAATGCAGATTCTGCCTTTGTTCAGTACGTGGAAGTCATAGCCACTAGCGATGCCTTCCAAGATCAAAATGAAGGTGGATGGGAGTGTTATGTCGCTAAATTCACCAACGATGGTAATCGTGTTTGGGGGTCTTTTTTTGGTGGTAATAGCAATGATTACGGGTATGATATGAGTCACGGTAAATACGGTGATGTCTATTTTTGTGGTTGGGCCAATTCTCCGGCTAAAAGTAATTTGGCGAAGAATGGTTTGGTAATTAAAAACGCATTTCAAACTTCAAATGCAGGAGCCCCAGACGCCTATTTCGCCGACCTGTACTACTGCAAGAAATTCGCTGTCATCACCAAAGACACGGTTTGTTTGAATGACACCTTTAGTTTGTACTTCACTGACAGTGCCCACTATCTGAATGACTCTTTCAAAAGCACTCGCTGGAACTTGGATTTCAAAAAGCACCGATTCAGCTGGTCTGGTCCGAAAGACACCATCTTCTCCACCCTACAAACTGCCAAACACATCGGCAGATGGAAGGACACGGGCCTATATCAATTGATTGTTACTGATTCTTTTGGCTGCCGAGATACAGCCAAAATTAGGGTGAACTATTTCTATCCGCTGCCGATTGATACAATTCTCTCCGATACCCATTATTGTCAATGGGATACGATCAAATTCCAGGCTACTGCCGGGCCATGGGCCAAATCAAATTACAAGTATTACTGGAACAGTCTGGATTCTGTGTTTTTTTCCAAGACAGGAGGAGATACGCTTCGCTACCCTGCCATCAAAGATTTTTCAGACGGCAAATACGCCCTTCGGGTCGTAGACCAACATGGCTGCACATCATATGATACAGTAACCATCACACTGGGGCCCACGGCTGAATTGTCATCTAACTCGCCCGTCTGCCCGAAAGACACCATCGAGTTGGACGCTACAGGGTACCGGTTAAAAAAGGTAAAATGGTTAGGCCCGAATGGGTATTCAGACTCGGGCTTGTCCGTTCGAATCCTAAACGCCAGCACCAGCAATACAGGGAAATACACCGCCATAGTAGAAGACAGTTTGGGTTGTAAAGACACCTTTACCATAGATGTAGGATTGTTCCAGCTGGATTCTCTGTCCATCAGCAAAAATGACCCGATTTGTGCCGGAGATACGTTGAAGCTGATCAGCACCTTAAAATCAGGTTCGAATAAACTGAAGTTCAAATGGACTGGGCCTCAATCGTATTCCGTGCTCACAAAGAATGCCATCATTCCCAACGCTCAGCACAACCAAAGCGGCACCTACAAACTGACCATCACAGATACCACCAGTGGGTGCGCTATTGATACCAACATTTCTGTCACCATTAGGCCGCTTCCTTATCCCAATATTTCATCAAATGGGCCTGTTTGTGAAGGAGATTCTTTTGCCATCGAATCTCATCCATACGGAGGGTCAGGGTATGGATATTCCTATTCGTGGACTACCCCAAAGAATACAAACTCGACTGATTCTTTTATCAAAATCAATCCAACAACTCGATTGGATTCTGGGGTTTATAAGCTCACTATCACCGATGCCAACGGTTGTAAAAAAGACACCACTTATGTGCTCAACTTGCACATGTTGCCCGACGTCTCCTTTGTCATAAACAAGGACTCTCAATGCCTCAAAAACAATGCTTTTGTCTTTACCAATACCAGCCAAATCACTTCTGGATCGGTATCTCAATACACTTGGAAAACACAAGGGTTTAGCGATAGCATTCAAACTTCAAAATCATCCCTAACGCGCAACTTTACCGCGGCTGGCAAATACAGAGTGGCCCTGGTAGCCACGAGCAACTACGGATGTGTTGATTCCAATGCGCAGTATGTTGTCGTTCACCCTGAGCCCGACATCAACTTCAAAATCACCACACAAGACACCCAATGCCTGCGGGGCAATTCGTTTGGGTTTGATGACCAAACCACCTTTGGAAGCAACACCTATCAACGTACATGGTATTTCGGAGACGGCGACACATCCCAAAGTGACCCTACCACCCATACCTATTCTCAGGCCGGAACGTACAAAGTTCAATTGAAGGCAATAAGTCCTTATGGTTGTGGCGACTCCTTATTCAAGTATGTGCGGGTACAAGCCAATCCTTCCGCCAAAATTTGGGTCGACGACAGTTTGCAGTGTTTGACGGGGAATTCCTTTTCCTTGACCGATACGTCTTCCATTCGTTCGGGATGGAATCTAGCGGGTCGCACATGGCAGTACCCGGTTTCACAGTCAGATACGACAAAATCTCTGAACCTGAGTTTCACAAGTGCTGGTAATTATGAAATCAAACTCATTTCAAAATCAAGCGACGGTTGTTATGATACCGCTACCAGCACCTTGGTGGTTTATCCCAACCCCATTGTTGCCTTTGACATCAATAGCAATGATTCACAATGTTTAAAAGGCAATTTGTTTGAGTTTGACGATCAGACCTCTTTGTCTTCGGGTACCTATTCTCGTTTGTGGACATTTGGAGACGGCGACACAGCCCAATCTTCTTCGCCCAAGCACTCCTACAGCTCGGCAGGATCGTACCAAGTCACCCTGACCGCTACCTCTGATGTGGGCTGCCAACACGACACTTCTCACTGGGTCGTGGTGCACCCCCAGACCAATCCCTACTTCAAGATTCTCACGCCCAAAGAGCAGTGCTTGGTGGGCAACTACTTTACCTTTGAAGACAGTTCCCGCATCTCTACCGGT
>JAQCBH010000005.1 GCA_027621365.1 Bacteroidota bacterium
GCCAAGGGAGACAATGGCTTGTACTACAAGTACAACAACATCAGCATCACCAAGGTGGGCAATGATCCCAATCTGGCTATGGCAAATATGGGCAATGGCATGTTCCATTTCACCATTATCCCTAGTACCTTCATGGCTGCCGACGTTCCTGCCGGTGTCAAATTGATTGGCTTGAAATTCCAAGTGGTTCGCAAGACCATTAAAAACTCAGACGATACGGTTGACGGTACCTATGAGTACATCTTCAACCCGAATTGCGAGTAATTCTCCATGACGCCAATAAAAAAAGGCCCCGCTGCGCGGGGCCTTTTTTATGTCCATTCGACCTCAATTTCGGTTCGCATCAGGTCTTCTAGCGTCTCTCTTCGGCGAATCAATTGCCATTGGCCTTTGTAATAAAGGACTTCAGCGGGACGAAGTCGAGCGTTGTAGTTGTTACTCATGCTCATGCCATAGGCCCCGGCGTTATAGATAGCCAAAACATCCCCTTCGCGCACCTCAGAAAGCTTTCTGTCATAGCCCAAGGTATCGGTTTCACAGATGTACCCCACCACACTGTACAAGCGAGGCGTACCCGAAGGATTGCTGATGTTTTCAATTCGGTGAAAGGCATCGTAGAACATGGGGCGAATCAAATGGTTCTGCCCGCTATTCACGCCTACAAAGACCGTTGATGTGGTCTGCTTGATGACGTTGGCGCTAACCAATAGCACACCCGATTCAGAAACGATGAACTTGCCCGGCTCGAACCAGAGTTCCAATTCCCGCCCATAACGCTCGCAGAAGGCCTGAAATGCTTCAGAAATGCGCCTACCTGTATCTTGGATATCCGTGACGATGTCACCCTCCTTATACGGCACTTTGAATCCGCTGCCAAAATCCATGAATTGCAGATCTTTGAATTCAGCGGCTGCATCAAACAGCAAGTCGGCACCTCTCAAGAAGACATCGGCATCCAAAATGTCAGAGCCCGTGTGCATGTGCAAGCCGTGAACCTGAATGTTGTGGGATTCAGCCACCCTCAACACATGGCGAAGCTGGTAGATGCTGATGCCAAATTTGGAATCGATGTGCCCCACCGATATGTGGCTATGGCCCCCAGCCATGATGTGTGGATTCAATCGCAAGCAGCAGGGAACGGAAGCTCCATAATGGTGGCCAAATTGCTCCAAAATGGAAATATTGTCAATGTTGATGTGCACACCCAATTCTACGGCTTGTTGGATCTCGGCGAAATCCACGCAGTTGGGCGTAAACATGATTTGATCAGGGGAATAGCCCGCACGAAGACCGAGCTGTACCTCTTGAATGGACACAGCGTCCAAACCCGATCCTTGCTCGCGAAGCAATTTCAAGACATTCACATTGCTCAGCGCTTTCATGGCATAGTGAAGACGCACATTGACTCCGGGGAAGGCGTCTTTCAATTTGTGGTATTGTTCTACGATGCGCTCACCGTGATACGCGTATAAGGGTGTCCCAAACTTTTGGTCCGCCTCTAACAATTCTTTGGATTCTAATTGCATGGATTTTGGGATAAAAAAAAGGCGGGGTGTTTCATCACCCCGCCTTCACGGCACCGGCCGTGAGCGGGTTATTACTGTTTCTTTTTAGAAGTGAAGTCTACAACGACAGGAGTTGCAATGCAGATAGAAGAATAAGTACCTACGATTACACCAATCAACAAAGCCATAGAGAAACTCTTCAAGGCATCGCCTCCGAAGATGAACAAAATGGTCAATACCAAGAACACGGTTGCTGCCGTAACAATGGTACGACTCAATGTGCTGTTGATGGCATCGTTGATCATTCCGGCGTTGTTCTTTTCCGTTCTGCGCTCAGTGAGGTACTCACGAATACGGTCAAATACAATCACCGTATCGTTGATGGAGTAACCCAACAAGGTCAACAAGGCAGCAATCAAGTGCTGGTCAAATTCAGTGGGGAAAGGAACCACTCCGTCCAACATAGCGAAGACAGACAACACAATGGCTACGTCGTGAATCAAAGCCACCGTTGCACCCAAACCGTAGCTCACACTGCGGAATCGGAACATGATGTACAAGAAGATACCGGCAATGGCCAAAATCACCAAGAAGGCACTCTTGTTGCGTGTGCTGGTTGCGATAGCGGCACCCACTTTGGAACTGCTCAAGATGGGCCCTTCGCCATCGGCGTTTTTCACCATCTCAAATTTGCCATCCAATGCCTTAACTACGTCTTGAGCCACCTTCTCACGAGCTTCACGAGAATCTTCGTTCAACAAATAAGTCGTTACAATGCGGAATTGACCTTCTGTACCAAAGGTCTTCACCTCGTTGCTACTTTCGGCCAATGAAGCATTCAAAGTCTGCTTGATGTCTTCAGCATTGTAGTTCTTTTCAGGATTGAACTGAATGATGTAGGCATTACCTCCTTTGAAATCGATACCTGTGCTGATACCACCCTTCATGATGAAGGTAATGGCACCCAAGGCGATGAAGGTCAAAGAACCGATATAGAAATAGCGACGCTTGCTGACAAAATCAAAGTTTGCCCCCTTCAAAAAACCGCGGTTCCAAGAAGTATCGAAAGCGATCTCTTTGCCAGCATCGGCACGGCGGTCCAACAACAAACGAGTGATGAACAGTGCTGTGAACAAGGAAGAGAAAATACCAATGACCAAGATCACGGCAAATCCGTAAACCGGACCAGCACCAGCGAAGGTCATCAAGAATCCAGCCAATAAGGTGGTGATGTTGGAGTCAATGATCGCACTCAAGGCATGCTTGAAACCATCGTTGATGGCTGATTTCAAGCCCTTACCTGCGCCCAATTCATCTTTGATACGCTCGTAAATCAGAACGTTGGCGTCAACCGCCATACCTACGGTCAAGATAATACCCGCCATACCAGGCAAGGTCAATGCAGCACCCAATGAAGACAACACACCCAAAATGATGAATACGTTACCCAATACGGCTACAATGGAGATCCAACCGGCACGGTTGTAATACAAGATCATGAACAAAACGGTTGACAAGAAACCGAACAGCAAGGAATTCAAACCGCGCTGAATGGAAGCGTCACCCATAGATGGACCGACCACTTCACTCGCTACAATGCGAGCAGGAGCAGGCAGTTTACCCGCTTTCAATACGTTGGCCAAATCTTGAGCTTCACGAATGTCAAAATTGCCACTGATTTGGGATTGACCACCGCCAATTTTCTCGTTCACAACAGGTGCAGAATAAACACGATCATCCAAAACGATGGCAATGAACTTACCTACGTTAGCACCGGTAACCTGAGCCCAGCGAGAGGCCGCGGTTGGGGTCATGGTCATGCTCACTTCCAATTGACCGGTTTGGTTGGTATTCTCACGAGCATCGGCGATGATGTTTTCATCGTCAGAAGAAAGGGCGGCATTGCCATCGCGATCGCGCTTCAGGAAGTAAACCAAGTACTCGTCAGAATTTTGGATTTCCTTGCCCTGGGCGTCGTATTCGGTGGGTTTCGCACTGAAGGCAATCTTAACAGCAGGCTCCAATACAGATTGGTATTGAGGCTCAGCCAACATCTTAACCAAGCGGTCGCGATCGGCAGCCTTTACCACACACATGGCCGAACCTTGGCCATTGCCATAAGTGCGGAGAATGCTGGCCAAAGGAGCACTGCTCATGTCTTCTGAGGTTTCAGCCACAGCAGCAGTGTCGATACCCGCTTCAGCTGTGGTATCTACTTCTACCATTGCATTGCCCATTTTGGAGGCTTTGTACAAATCGTTCAATATGCGAGCGGCCTCTTGGCTAGTGGCCGAATTGCTGTAGACTTCGTAAAACTCCAATTTGGCGCTTTTTTCAACCAAGTCTTCCATACGACGAGGGTTGTCAACACCAGGCAATTCAACGCTAATGCGACCTCCATCAACCTTTTGAATGGTTGGCTGGGTCACGTTGGATTGGTTGATACGCTTTTCAACTACCTCGTAAACGCGGCTGATGGCACTCTCGGTTTCTACCTCGAGCATGTTTTTTACTTCCTCATCGCCCGATGAAGACTTGATGGTGCCGCGGTTTCCCTTGGCAAACACATAGGCAATTTTGCGATCGGCGTTTGACTTTTTGAACTGCTCCATGAACACTTCAACATAATCGCCTCCTTTGTTGCGAATGATATCATCAGTAGCGGCAATGGCTTTCAACAAGCCCGCATCTTTGTTGTCGTTGGCCAATCCTTTGATGATGGCGCCTTTGTCGACTTCCAAAATGACATTCATACCGCCGCGCAAATCCAAACCGAGGTTCACCTCACGCTGTTTGCATTCAAAGTATGTGTAATTGGCAATGCCCAAGTTGTAGAACTCTTTGTTGCCCAAGCTATCGATGTAACGACGGTACATCTCTTTCTCGGAAAACCCGAGTTTGGCTTGCTTTTGAGCAAAAGAATGAGCTTGAGATTCAAAGCTTCTCGCTTTCCAAGTAAAGGAAAGTTGATACAAACAGGCCAAAGCCAACACGAGGGAAAAACCTACAATGGATTTATTTGTTTTCATTTGAGTTGTTCAGACAGAATAAATACGGGTCGCGAAAATAAGCAAAAAATGCTTCCAAAACGGCGGTAAATCGCGTCTAATCGAGATTTTTAATAGCTATTGCTATCGAATCGAGATTTTGGTTTCGCATGCAATGGAAATGACCTTTCGGACAGTGCGAATAGCCAAATTTGCTACAGGGTCTGCAGGACAAATCAGAAACTTGGTGATGCTGAACCACAGAACCGCCCCATTGACCTGGAGACAGTCCAAATTGCGGAGATGTATTTCCCCAAATGACGTGAAGCGGGGTGTGTAGAGCTGCTGCCCAATGAGCCATACCCGTATCGCCCGAAATCACTTGTGCCGCACCCGCTAGAATGGAGGCTGATTCTCTCAACCCCTGGGCGCAGCAGATTTCGGCGTTCACGCTGGAGTTCAGGCCCCTAGCGATTTCCATCGCTTTTTCTTCATCAGCCGCACTTCCCAACAAGACCCAGTGACCTCCTAGTTGATTCATCAGGGCAGTGGCCATCTCGTTGGGCATTTGTTTGGTCACATAGGTTCCACCTAGCACCCACACACGATAATTGTTGGGTTTGCTTAATCGTTCAATACCGGGCCAAGGGCCCAAATCAACGGGAAGTTCACTCATCAGCGGTCGAACCGTTTGCATCAAGCGATCCTTCACCAAACGCACTTGCTTGAAACGCGAAGGAAGAGGTAGCCTTTTCCAAATTTCTTTGGGCATGCGGTATACCGTCGCCGGCCATAACGCCAGGCACACTGAGTGAGAACGAATGTTGTTGTGGGCATCGACAATTGCATCAAAGCCTTGTTGGCGAAGTTCTCCAATAATGCCCGTCGACTCCCAAGAGTAAACGGCATGCACGGACTCATGATTCTCAAACATGGAAGCATGCACACGTTTGGTCAGAAGATGAACTTCATGGCCAGATTGATTCAGCATTCTCAAAACCGGCTCAACCAAGATCAGATCGCCAATGGCTCCAAATCGAATGAGCAGGATCTTCATGGGCGCTTTGATTTTTGGGCCTCGAGATAGGCCGAAAATTCATTCAAACTCAAGGCATTCAAGGTAAATTCTTTGACCAATCCGCCTTTGGCCGCTGACAAGACACCCCATTGCATGTCTTTCAAACCCGATTGTTCATGGGCATCGGGGTTGATGGACAAGTAAACACCCTTTTTCTGTGCATAATCGATGTAACGCCAATCCATATCCAATCGATAGGGATGAGCATTGATCTCGATGGCCACCCCATTGTGAGCGCAGGCATCGATGATCCTGTGATGATCTACGGGATAGCCCGAGCGCATCAGCAACAATCGACCTGTCATATGACCCAAAATAGTGGTGTATGGATTCTCAATGGCCCGAATCAAGCGCTGCATGGCTCGGTCCAAATCCATCTTTAACACCGCGTGAATGGAGGCCACCACAAAATCCAATTCGGCCAAGACTTCATCTTCGTAATCCAATTGACCATCGAGCAGAATATCGCTTTCAATGCCTTTGAATATGCGCACATTACCAGGTTGGGCATTCCACTGATCCACTTCGGCCGCTTGCTGACGCAATCGCTCGACTGACAGCCCTCCGGCATACGAAGCAGTTTTGGAATGATCACAGACTCCAAAGTAGTCCAATCCCAAAGCAGCGGTTGCCTTGGCCATTTCTTGCAGGGAATTCAAGCCGTCGCTGTATTGGGTGTGGTTGTGCAGGGTTCCTCGCAAATGCTCAAAAGCTATTGGAGTACCTTGAACGTATTCAAATTCTCCTCGCCCTTCGCGTTGCCAAACAGGGATATAGCTCTTCCCTAAACGCTCATAAGTCTCTCTTTCTGAGCCTGCCCACTTGGTGGAATCATAACCCAATTGCTGCAAATGGGACCCCTCCGAGCTACTCTCGAACAACTCCCTATCAAATTGATCGGGGGCCACTATTCTATGACGGTAGCGCACCCCGTTTTCGTCTTCCCAGTGAAATTCATTGGCCTCTTCACTCACGACCCAGGCCTCGTTGTCCAAGAGTGGTCGAATGCTGCTGTCGCTTATAAAATCCAACTGCTCTAAGGTATCACAATGACGAGCCAAAGGGCCGGACCAAGCATGTTGTCCTCCCAAGGCCTGTGCATTAGCCAACCATTTGGTTGCCAATGAATAAGCACGGGCAAAATGAACCTGACCCGCTGATGCCATCTGAAATTCAATGGCTTTGATCAAATCTGCTTGGGTCTTTGAACCAAATCCCGACCACTCTACCAATCGATTTTCTCGACAGGCGTCAAGGAGTTCTTCCACCGAATCAACTCCGTGCTCTTGCCACAAGGCTTTGACCTTTTTCGGACCTAAACCTTTTAGTCCCAACATACCCAATACTCCTGAAGGGGTGCGCTCGACCAAGGCATTCAAGGCCTGAAAGTCTTGAAATTCCAACAACTCTTGAATGGCTTGAACCACTGATTTGCCTACACCCGGCAAGGCCAACAAATCCTCTCCTTTCATTTCAGAAAAAGGTTGTTTGATTTTCTTCAAATTGAAGGCAGCTGATGAAAAAGCCCGCAATTTGAAGGGATTTTCATCGTGCAATTCGCCCAACTTGGCGTACAAGTTCAAGCGACTTAAAACGGAGGCATTGTCCATCATGGCTGGGGTTCCTCCTCCCGAAGGGACCAATTGGCTCTGAATTCTTGAATTTCTCCAGAGGAAACGGCAGCATCAAAATCAACCCAAAAAACCGTATTGGGAATGTCGGCTTTTAAAAAGAGAACCTGAGCCCAGGGGGTCGATCCATCTGAATTTTTGCTTTTTAGAGGGACCAAGTCGGTACCCAAAATGAGCAAAGAATGCCCAGCATAGGAAGACGGCAATTTGGCCAAATTAAAATCTCCGCTTCCAAAAAAACTGGCATACAAACCCTTACCTGTAGCCGTATCGTATGGCAGAGGCTGATCGGGCCAGCGGGTTTTTCGAATGGCGTCGATGTGCGCAAATTCGGCCCCCTCACCCAAGCTTGATACCCCAATTATGGCAGTATCCCCACAGCCAATTTCAACTTCAACTTTTGAACCTTCGACGTCGAATTCCCTATCGACTTGTTCCTCCACTTGGGCACAAAGGGGCCCCACCATGAGTGCGATTGCCAAAAACGTCAGAAGGCGCATGTTGCGAATGTACTTTTTGAACCTTAGCTGAGCAAACGGCTCACACCCTGAGCTACCTCAGAACTCAAGGCCACCCCCATACCGCCCATTCGAACGGCCAAATACAATCCAGGGGCTCGCTGTTGCACAATGGGCTCACGGGATTCTCCCATGGCCATGATTCCCGACCACTGCTCTTGGATGCTAAACTCTTGACCGGGCACCAAAACCTCTTTCAAATAGTTCAACAAGTGATTTCTGATCGCGGTATTTTCTTCAGAATGAAGGGTTTCTTCTTTGGCAAAATCCAAATTTCTCCCCCCGCCTAGGAGCAAGCGAGTACCCAAAGTACGGACATACAAATAACCCTGATCCGCATGAAAAATGCCTCGAAAGGACAAATCGGGCATGGCCGAGGTGACGAGTATTTGGCCTCTCGCGGGTTTGAGGTCCACCTCTTCATGGAGCAGCTGGGTATACGCATTCGTGCACAAGACCAGTTCACGAGCTTTCAAGGACAATCCCGATTCCAATTCCAGCATCCAAGAATGGGATTCGGTAGGTTCCATATGGCTGACGGCTTGACCTTCGTAGTATTCAACACCCAGCGAAATGGCTTTGTTTCGAACCGAACGCAGCAGCAAATGCGATTGTATGGCCCCTTCTTGAGAAGCAAAAATGGCTTGGGAGGCGATGCGCATGCCCAATGATTGACTGGAGCGAATCTGGAAGGGAGAAATTCCTGAAACCGATTTCAAATCCTGGTTCCACTCATCCAACTGCTGAATGACGGCTTGTGCTTCTGTTTCCGTTTGGAAAAGCTCCCATCCGCCAGATGCCTCAAAGCCTAATGCGGCATCACCGAATTCCTCGCGAAGACTGACCAGCCCTTCAAAACGGCGGCGGTACAACTCAATGGCCTGGCTGCGGCTGCTTCGGCGGGCCTCATCGATCAATTCTCCTGCTGAGCCGTAGCAAGCAAAACCGGCATTGCGCCAGCTAGCTGACCATAAAAATGGAGATTGGTCCAGTACCCAAACTTCACGCTTGGGAAATTTCTCTTTCAGACGAATGGAGGTCAATAGGCCCACTAGGCCTCCTCCAACGATGACAATGTCTGCCCGTTCCAAGTGCCTTTTTACCCAAAAACTGGGCTCAGACAGGGGCAGAGATTGAAAATTTTTAGGCATTCAAGCGCGAGGGCAATGCTTGGGAATACCCCAATTCGAAATCGGACATGCTTCCCCAATCGCTGCCGTTGACCGTCACACGTGGACCTGTAACCGTTCCAATTTGAAGGGCAGGCACACCGTGCTTCGCGGCAAGCGATAACAAAGACTCGAGACCCTCGGGTTTGCATGATACGAGCACACGGCTTTGAGACTCTCCGTACAACCAAGCGTCAAGTCGAACCTCTTGCTGGCTACAGATATCAAATCCCAAACCACCGGCCAAGGCTGATTCAAATGCAGCGACGAACACTCCCCCTTCACTGATATCGTGAACCGATTGAATGGACTCACGTCCAGCGAGCTCACCCAACAACCCGTGCAAGGTATATTCCGTATCCAAGTCAAAGAAAGGACAGGGAGAATACTCTACCCCACAGATTTTCGCCAAATATTGGGAAGAGCCTAGGTCATTCTCAGGCTTACCCAACAATACGATGGGGTCTCCTTCTTGCTTGAAATTCAAGCTCAATCGCTTGGATTCGTGTTCCAACAAGCCCAACATGGCAATGGTAGGCGTGGGATACACGGCTTGGCCATTGCTGCTCTGGTTGTAGAAACTGACGTTTCCACCCGTAACAGGGGTATCGAACTTGCGGCAGGCTTTGCCCATTCCATCGATGGCGTGCTTGAACTGATAGTAAACCTCTTCGTTGTAGGGATTTCCAAAGTTCAAACAGTTGGAAATAGCGGTCGGCACCGCACCGCTGCAGCGAATGTTTCGGGCGGCTTCAGCCACCGCAATCTGAGTCCCTTTATCAGGATCAGCGTAGATGTATCGACTGTTGCAATCAACGGTCAAAGCCAAACTCTTGTGCGTGCCTTTGACTTTGGCAATCGCCGCGTCAGAAGGCAAATTGGTGGTTTCGTTGACCGTACCCACCATGGAATCGTATTGGTTGTAAACCCAACGCTTGGAGGCAATATTGGGAAGTGCTACGATCTTCCGAGCCGCCTCTTGGGCTTGTTCCAAGGTCAAATCGGCCACGTTCTCCAATTGGAAAGCCTTGATTTTCTCAAAGTACGCGGGCTCTGTCCAGCTGCGCTTGTATACAGGAGCTCCTCCACCCAATACCAAAGACTCGGCGGGAATATCGGCTTCCAGATCCTCTCCCATGTAATAGCGAACTCGCTTGGTGTCGGTCACAACTCCAATTTGAGCATAAGTCAAATCCCATTTTTCAAAGATTCGCTCAACGGCAGCCTCTTCGCCTTTTTGAACGATGACCAGCATGCGCTCTTGACTCTCTGACAACAACAGTTCCCAACCTTTCATGTCTGATTGGCGCATGGGAACCTTGTCCAACCAAATGTCCATTCCGACATCGCTTTTGGCGCTCATCTCACTGGTGGAACAAGTAATACCTGCTGCACCCATGTCTTGCATACCCACAACAGCTCCGGTTTCAATGATTTCCAAACTTGCTTCCAAGATCAGCTTTTCCCAAAAGGGATCACCCACTTGGACCGAAGGGAGGTCATTGATGGAGTCTTCGCTCATGTCTTTTGAGGCGAACGCTGCACCGTGAATGCCGTCTTTCCCAGTAGCTGAGCCAAAAATGTACACAGGGTTTCCAGCAGGACCTGCGGCAGCCGAAATGCTCTTCCCCACTTCCACAATACCCGCACTCATGGCATTCACCAAAATGTTCTGTTCATAGCAGTCGTCGAAGTAAACTTCACCCCCGACGGTGGGAATGCCAAAGGCATTGCCGTAATCACCAATTCCCTTGACAACCCCTTTGACCAGCCATTGGGTTCGAGCCGTATCAATGTTGCCGAAACGCAAGGAGTTCAACTGAGCAATGGGTCGAGCACCCATGGAGAAAATATCGCGGTTGATACCTCCTACACCGGTTGCTGCCCCTTGGTAGGGCTCGATAGCCGACGGATGGTTGTGACTCTCAATTTTGAAGCAACAAGCCAGGCCATCTCCTATGTCGACCAAACCCGCATTTTCCTCACCCGCCATGGCCAGCATACGACTTCCTTCTTTGGGCAAAGTCTTCAACCATGTAATCGAGTTTTTGTAGCTGCAATGTTCGCTCCACATGACCGAATAGATCGACAATTCGGTGAAGTTCGGGGTACGACCCAAAATGGAGCAGATTTGATCAAATTCTTCAGCCAACAAGCCCAACTGCTGAGCTTGGTCTACGGTTGCCAATTCCTGTTGCATGAACCACAAAGGTACAACGGCCAATAAGCAGGAAAGAAATAGTTTTGGACAGTTTATGCCCCAATTTGCATGCGTTTATCGCATCAAATAGACATTGCCTTTGATGGTATTCTTGCGCTTCAAATCACCCGTAATGATGTCGTAGCGGAACAAGAACTGATAGAATCCTTCCATACAAGGCTCTCCCTTCGAGTTCCCGTCCCATTCGAAGCTGCCATTGTCATTGCTATCGAACACCTTTTCACCCCAACGGTTGTAAATGATGAAATAGGTCGGGGTAACTCCGCGACCCGTAATGGTAAAGGTTTCATTGCGACCGTCACCATTGGGCGTAAAGGCGGTAGGAATGAAGGCATCACACAATCCGCTTTTGATAGTCACCTGAACTCCGTCAGAGGCCGATCCACAAGGGTTGGTCAGAGTCGCTTGGTAGTAACCACTAGTGCTCACATAAATAACGGAATCCGTGCTACCGTTGTTCCATTGAACTTTGGCTCCTGGCCAGCTGGCCTTCAACTGCAACAAGGCTCCCTGGCAAATCAGGGTGTCTTCGGGTAAAGAAACTTTCGGAGAAGTTCCTTCGTAGATCGAAATGGAATCTCTCCATTTGCAACCGTTGTTGTTGACTTCTGCCCAATAGGTCCCGCCCTTGTTCACAGAACGCGAAGAACCAACCGAAGCATCGTCCCAAGTCACCGTTCCTGTCGCTCCCGCATAGAGAGTCATGGACTTTCCATCGCATACGGAGCTATCCTTACCCAAAGAGAATTTGGGAAGAGGCGAAATCGTGATGTTTTGGGTACTCGAATCAGGACAGAATGAATCCTTGATGACGTATTTGATTTTCTGCAATCCTGCTACGGTTGGAGAAAAGTCAAAACCATTGAAGGTGCTGCCATAAAACACGCCGTTGGTGGATTCTGCCGGAGTTAAGGTAATGGCTGGATCTCCCAAACACATGGTTGCAGGCAACCCAGAAAAACCGGGGTCCACGTTTCGCTTAACCACGACATAAACGGTATCAATCGAACTGCATCCCTCAGGACTAGCCGCTGCATGGATAACAGGATAAACGCCCACAGCCGCATAAGAATGGGTTACCTTTTTAACGATAGAGGTGGTTCCATCGCCCAAATCCCAACTAAAGGAGCTCAAGCCAGGAAAGACATTATCAAATACAAAGCTGTTTGATTTGAAACACTGAATCGAATCGTTGATCGAAATACCAGACGAAGGATCTGGAATTACGCGCACATACATGGATGTTGTGTCGGTGCAACCCGTTCGTTTGTTGTCATACAAAGTCTCGCTTTTGTAAATGATGCGGTACTTGCCCGGAGTGGGATACGTACGCGTTGGAGTAGGGATGGTCGCACTGTCGCCAGGACCAAAATACCAGGTGCGTATGTAGGCCGTTTTTGGCACCTTGGCCAATTGGGTCTGATCGTCAAACTTGAATTGATGCCCTACAAAACACTGAGCCGTGTCGTTGTTCTTCTCGATCGGAATAGAAACCGGACGAGGAATGATGAAAACAGCCTTGGTCTGGGTGTAGTTGTCTGTGCATCCGAGGGCAGGAGAAGCCAACAAGGTCACCAAAAAGCTACCGCCTTTGGTATAGGTATGATTGACATTCTTTCCTGTATCCGTATTACCGTCTTGGAACAACCAAGTGTATTTGATTCCTGAATAAGTAGCAGTAGATGTATTGGTAAATTGGACGAAGTTCGTGTTTTGACAACTGTCGCTGTAGGAGAAATCAAAACCCAATACCAAATTCTGTGTAGAGAATTTGATTGTCAGATAAGAACTGGTCAAATAATCGGGCGTAGCACCACCGTTGTGTTCGTAGAGTCGAAACTCGTAACTCGTATTCTTCTTCAGATTGGTAATGTTGACGCTATTGGTAATGTTATCAAACACAACATAGGAATTGGTCCCCATGTTCGTACCGCTGCCAAAAGCCGCCACTGCGGTGTATTTGGTGCCATCTGAAGGAGTATTGGCCGAACCACTGCCCTCGATGAGCAAGCCCATTCTCCAAGTTCCATTTCCCGAAGTCCAAGACAATTGAGCACTCGTACAAGTCAACGTCCCAACCTTTCCATTACTCGAAGGGGTAGTAGGTTCTTGGGCCAACAAGGAGCCCAGAGAAAAGGCAAAACCTAAGATGAAGGAAAGCAGTTTTTTCATTCCGCAAGGCAAATGTACTGAAAATAGACACCAATGCCTCGATGAGCGTGGCCTATCTGCTATACAAAACCGAATATTACGCTGTGCAGATATGGATAACTCCATTTGTTCTCGCTCTTGGTTAAAAGCAACTTTGATGTTGAAATGGAACCCACAGACAGCAAGCGAAGAAAACCCAATGGTTGGCCTAGCATCCTAAGCCTGAGTTCAGTATTGTTTCTCCTCGGGTTGGTAGGATTCAGCATACTGGGATTTCAAGGGCTTTCCGAGCGCTTGATCGAAAGTAGCAGCATTGATGTTTACTTCGACGAAAGCAGCTCACGCGATGATATTTCGGAATTTCAACGCTCCTTGGAACGCGAAGAATGGGTAAAAGCCACCAAATTCATCAGCCGTGAAGAAGGCTTGCGCCAAATGGGAGAAAAGTTCGATGCAGACCTGATGACCTATGCCGAGAGCGTCAACCTACCGCTCAGTATTGAAGTTTACCCCAAAGCGGAGTTTGCTGTGCCCGGCATTCTCTCCGTCAAGGTCAAAGAACTCAGACGCCGTGCCGGAGTAGAAGATGTTTTGTACCAGAAAATTTGGGTAGAACAAATGTCCCAAAACATCAAGCGCATACAGCTCGGGCTGATCGCTTTGGCGGTATTGATGACGCTGGTTTCTGCCGGTCTCATCCAAAGCGCCACACGCCTTGGCATCTACTCCAACCGATTCATCATCAAGAGCATGCAATTGGTTGGCGCGACCAATGGATTCATTGTAAGGCCCTTTGTTTGGCGTTTCATCAAATATGCACTCGCCGCTTTTCCCATTGCTGCAGGCACTTTATGGGCCATTATTTATGGAATTCCAAGCTTAGACCCAGCCGGATTATTGAGCGGCCAAGCCGCTTCCCTTTTGGCTGATTTCAATCGTCACATCATTCCCTGGCAGGCCGCTGCCATGATGGGCTGTATCGGATTGTTTGGCATCCTATTGGCAGGCTTGGGCTCTTGGATGAGCACACGCAAATACTTGAAGGCAAAAATTGAGAATCTGTATTGATTCCTGCCCTCATTTGCCCAAATTTGCATAGACACCCATGAAAGAAACAGTATTTACAAAAAAGAACTACATGCTGACTGGCATTGCCTTGGCCGTTGTAGTCATTGGCTTTGTTTTGATGACAGGCACAGAAGGTGACATTTACGATTTTCGCCGTACGACACTGGCTCCCATCGTGGTACTCGCTGGATTTGGCCTGGGCATTTACGCCATTTTCCACAAAGACAAAGCCTAAATCATGACCTGGCTGGAAAACGTTTGGCTTTCCATTCTGGAAGGCATCACGGAGTTTTTACCTGTTTCCAGCACCGGCCATTTGATGATGGGCACCCAGCTCTTGGGATTGAAAGCCGAAGAAGTTGATACCTACATCATCTGCATTCAATTTGGAGCCATAGCCTCCGTGGTCTGGCTCTATTGGAAACGATTTTTCGGACCTCAAGCTTGGTCCTTGTACACCCGATTGCTCGCAGGCTTCATTCCTGCTGCCGTCTTAGGCTTGGCCTTTGATGATTTGCTGGAGCAGCTGTTGCAGACTCCTGCCGTGGTGGGCATTATGCTCATCTCGGTTGGTCTATTCTTGGTCTTCATGGACAAATGGCTTCCAGGGGGTGATCGAACACTCGATGATGTCACCCACAAGGACGCCCTTTTGATCGGGACCGTTCAATGCTTGGCCATGATACCTGGAGTCAGCAGAAGTGCCGCTACCATTGCCGGAGCATTAGGATGCAAACTGAGCAAGAAAGCCTCCATGGAGTTTAGCTTTCTGTTAGCGGTACCCACTCTTTCGGCTGCAGGGCTGTACAAGTTGCTGAAGAACTTCGACTCCCTAAGCTCTGATCAGCTTTACGACATCGCCTTGGGCAATGTTCTGAGCTTTTTTACCGCTTTGTTGGCCATTCGCTTTTTCTTGCGCTGGGTCGAAAATCGAGGCTTTGCCTTCTTCGGATTTTACCGCATTGCCATAGGCGCTGCCTTCTTGTGGTACCTTCTAGGGTAATGAAGAAAATAGGGCTGATTTTTGGCGTGAGTTTGTTTGCCACTGCGGCATTCGCACAGCAACAAAAGCTGGCGAGATTGCAGTATGGAGGTGGCGGAGATTGGTACAGTTCTCGAACCGCCCTTCCCAATTTAGCGCAGTTTTGCAACCTTCAAATTTCGACTCGATTCCTGCGAGAAGAGGCTGTGGTGCAGGTTGGAAGTTCTGATCTGTTCCAATACCCCTTTGCCTTTCTCACCGGTCACGGAAACGTGGTATTCAGCGAAAGCGAAGCCGCCAATCTTCGCCTGTACCTAGAATCGGGAGGCTTTCTGCACATTTGCGACAACTACGGATTAGACGCCTTTGTGAGACGTGAGATGAAAAAAGTATTTCCCGAATTGGAATTTCGTCTCGTCCCCTTCTCCCACCCCATTTACAAGGGCCCTTTCGCTTTTTCTGCGGGTCTACCCAAGGTTCATGAGCACGACGGGAAATCCCCCCAAGGTTGGGGCCTATTCCTAGGCGATCGACTCGTCTGTTTTTACGATTACCAGTGCGATTTGGGCAACGGATGGGAAGACGCCGAGGTCTACAATGACCCGGAAGCCATTCGCATCAAAGCCTTGCAAATGGGAGCCAATTTGGTGGCTTACGCCTTGGGGCAATAAAAAAGGGGCCGAAGCCCCTTTTAGAAAATTCATTGGAATTAACGAACCTCTCGTATCCAAACTTGAGGCACAAGACCTTCAAAGTAGTACATACTCTTGTTCGCCTCTTTCTCCGAACCGAAGTGCTTCACAAACACATAGTAACTCTTGTTCTTGGGATCGTACATCTTGTAAGCGATAACATCTTTCTCATACAAGTCTTTGATTTGTTTGTTGGCTTTGGCCTCGCTGGAATGCAAGCCCGTTACCAAATAGAATCCAGGAGCCGAGGCCACCTTATCCAAATCAGGCAACAAAATACCGCTGGTATCGTAACCCAAACCAAAGTTCTCCAAGTCTTCCAAGCTGCGAATGGTCGCCTCTTTGCGAACAGCGGCTCCACCGATTCCTTGGTCTTCGTTGTAGGACCCTGAACCCGAACCATCTCCACTTCCATCGCTGCGCATTCCGCCACCCAAGGCAGAGAATCCAACATTCAATTGAAATTCATGCGAAGGACCGAGGGCAATGCGAGAGGGACCGCTAGGCGTGTTGTACGCATAGCTAAACTGCATGTCGTCTTGAGGCTTGAAACCCAAATTGGCTCCTACCTGACCCAAATTATTGGCTCCAGCACCGAACCAGAACATATCCTGGTACCACAAGCTGACGTTCCCTTGGAACAAGTAATAGCTCCAGTCGTAAGCATACACGTGAACAGCAGGTTTCAACAACATGTCAGTACCCACTTCCGCTTGGAAGCCCAACAAGAAGTTGGCTTGTGTTTGCATATCGTAGGCCGCAGAATAGTTGTAGTAGGAGTAGTCAAAAGTGGGCTTAGGCAAACGAGACAAGGAAGCACCCGCAAACCAATTCTCACCTTTTGCGTACATCGAAGCGCGCAAATCAGCACGAGTCACTGCGGGAGAGAAAATCAAGGCCTTGATGATGGGGTCATTGTCATGAATGTAGATCGCTTTGCTAGGATCAAAGCTCTGACGCAAAGCGCCCACGCTGACCCCCAACGACAAATCGGCTGTACCACCCAAGCCAATGGTGTACGCATAGGTGGCGTAGGTATTGTGGGTCTCGGCAAATCCGTAGCGCTCACGCATGTAATACAAGCCAAATCCCGTGTTCTTGGAAGCCATCGGCATGCTCACATTCATCACACTGTGCTGAGGGCTGCCTGGTACATCCGAGAACATCTTGTTGTGAAAGAGACTCAAGCCACCCATTTCCATGTTGCCTACGGCCGCTGGAATGATGGAGGCATGATCCATGTAAAACTGATCCAATCTCACACCCATTTGGGCGTTCAAGGGAAGGCCAAGTGCCAATCCGATCAATGCAATGGTGATTTTTTTCATGGTTGTTTCGAATTAGCGTATGACTTGAATGTATCCACGGAACTGTTCTCCCGTAAATCGGTTTTTCATGTAGTAGAAGTAAATACCGTCTGGCAAGGTTTCTCCGTTCATGTCGGTGGCCATCCAATCGTTTTGGTAGTCCGAACTTTCGTAAATGAGCTTGCCTTGGCGGTCGTGAATGTCAATGTCGTACAAGAACAGATCGGCCAATTCAATCAAATCCCAAGCGTCGTTTTGACCGTCGTTGTTCGGGGTGATCAAATTGGGTATTCTCAATATCGGCGGATCAACAACCGTCACCAACACCGAATCGATGTCAGCACATCCGTTGGAATCCAAACTGTTCAAGTAGTACATGGTGGTCGACAAGGGTCGAGCAATGACTTGCGCTTTGGTCGAGTCGTCCAGCGTATTACCAGGTGACCAGGTGAAATTGGTTGCACCCTTGGACCACAAGGTGGCGTATTTGCCTCGGTAAATGGTCGTGTCGCTGTAGGCTTCCACATTGGCAGGGGGAAAAGCCAATATTTGAACCGAATCTTCGGTGAAACAAACCGCACCCACGCTGTAGGAACGAACCTTGTACCAACCTTTGTTGTAGAAGCTGCGCACGCGAGCCACACTGCTGTCTTTTAGCCAACTGATACTATCACCGCCAATGACGGTCACTTCCAAGCTATCTCCCTTACATAGAGGCAAACTACCGTTGTACGAGAAACTCAAATCGGGCTTCTGAATGAAGGTCAAGCTCTGACGAGCAGTATCCGAACAGCCGGCATCACTGATGAGCACGTAGGTTACGTCCAAAGGACCTACATTGTCTACCCAAACGACCGGGCTGTCTAATGAAGACAAATTGCCGTTGCCAAAATCCCACAACTTGTAGATGATAGGATCAACCGAGGTGCTGGCCGTGTCGTAGAAATAAATGCTATCAGGAACACAGATGCCTTCAGAATAAAAAGCCGCTACTGGTGAAGGAGCCACGGTGTAGGTCTTGAACATGCTATCGGCACAACCGTGAATGTTCTCCGCATACAAACGAAGGGTGTAAGTGCCCGCCGAATCAAACTGGTGATTGGTAGAAGTAGCTGGCAATTCCGTATTGCCATCTCCAAAATCCCAACTGGTCAACTTCATGGTATCGTCGGC
Organism: Bacteroidota bacterium; assembly: GCA_027621365.1. Lineage (GTDB taxonomy): Bacteria > Bacteroidota > Bacteroidia > NS11-12g > UBA955 > JALRLA01. The sequence goes on from JAQCBH010000005.1 coordinate 18,483, forward strand.
ATCAAACAGTTCCTCTTTGACGAAGAAGAAGTTGTTCTCGTTCAAGCACTGGGTGCTGTCGTTCGGTGACACCATAGGATCCAAGAAGAAACTCACCTTGGGCAAGTAATAGACTCGAATTTGCTGCACCGAAGAATCTTGACAGCCTTCTGTCGTGGTCGCAATCAGTGTAACATCGTGAGCCCCTGGGGTATTGAAGCCTTTTTTCACCATGGTATCGATGTACTGCGGAGGGGTTTGGTCAATGATCCAGTTGTAAATAATCTGATTATCAGGAATGGTCGTCGACTTGACACGACGCATAACCGTGGTATCACCCAAACATACCTGCTTCGTGGTAAACGATGGTGTTGGTTTGGGGTGAACCTTGATCCAATAAGAAGCCGTATCGGTACAGCCGTCGGTGGTGATCACCTTCAAGGTTGCCTTGTACGTACCCACAGCGGCATATTGGTGAGTGGTATTGGGATAGGTGGAGTCATTGGCCGAAAAATCGCCAAAGTTCCAGACATAAATATCGGCAACCGTACCCTTCAAATTGGTTTGGTCGTTGGTTTGGGTCACCTCGTCCAAGCAGGTATGACTCAATGTGAACTTCGCATCAGGAATGGGGTTGACCGTATGGTAGTATTCGGTTGAATCCACGCATCCAAAATCAGAAGTCACCTTCAACTTGATGATGTAAACACCAGGAGCCAAATACTTGTAGGCAATGTTCTTGTTCAAGTTATTGGTGGTATTGCCGGTCAAAATGGCGCTACCGTCTCCGCGGTCCCATACCCATGACTTCACTTTGTCGGGAGCCGGGTCCTGAGTAGAATTGGAGTAGAACGATGTTTTACCAAAACAAATGGGGTCGCCGTTGGGCGGAAAATCAATGGCAGGCGCAGGCAAGCTGTGTACCAAGTAATCCAAACTGTCAATGGCTTTGCAACCCAAAGAAGTCGTGCGCGTCAAGTAAATCTTGAAATTACCACCTGCGGCATAGATGTGATTGACCTGAACACTTGTCGCGGTGGTCAAATCACCCAAGTCCCACTTGCGAGAGAAAATGCTCTCAGGAGAAGGAGGCGTGTACGTATCAATGAACAAAGAGGTATCTCCCACACAAACCCCATTGGTATAAATGTTCTTGTTGAACATAACCGTTGGCAATACACCCACTCTGAGGTTGTAACTAAAGGTGTCCTCATCGGTGCTGTTTCCGACAATTAACGTAACCGTGTAATTGCCATAGGTCGCATACTTGCGGAAAATATTGGAGGGTATACTTGTATTCGTGTAGGTCAAGGTGTTTCCATCACCAAAGCTCCATTTCCAATAGGTGATGGCCGAACCTGTACTTCTAGACAAATCCGTAAAGAAGAAAGTATCTCGCTCGCAACGGCCTTTGGCCAAGGCCAACTTCGCAAAGGCATTGGTGCTTCCCAAGACGTTGACCCCGTTTTTAGCATTGGCCAAAACGAAAGTCATTTGAGTCTGAAACGTATTGGTGGCGATTTGGCCCTTGCGGTCAGCCGAACCCATTCCTCCCAAATCAATCCAAGATGCAGAAGGGGCATGACCCAAAACGCGCAAGAAATTGGATTCAAACACTTCATCGTCTGCCGTTACAGAGTCATACGATACGGTCAATTCAAAGTTGTTAGAAGTACCCGTTGGCAACAAGCCGAGTTCCCAATGGTGAACTTTGGACAAATTGCGAATACCCGATGGCAATGCACCTCCGGTAGTAGGAGCTCCACTTTTGACCTCCATGCGGTAATAAACCAAACCGCTTACCGTTTTGTTGAAATTCAACTGGGTGTATCGGTAATCTTGATTGATGCCAATGTGAAAATCCAAACTGGTCGCACCGCTGGTCAATCCGATCCAAAGGGGACCTTTCACAAAACTGTTTTTTGATCCGCCCAATCGAATGGCACCGGCCAAGGTTCTGAATGCTTTGGACCCACTGGAATTCACAAAGCCAAGGGCCAATTCTAGGGTATCCTTGATGTCAAGCGTATCGCCAGAAACAGTAAGCGTGACACCGCTACCATTCATTTGCAAACTGCGCAATTGAACATTCGAAGAACCGCTGCTAGTGACAGCAAATTCTAAGTTCTTGGTCACGGTAATGGTCTCGGAATAGACACCATTGGCAATGTTGATCACATCACCAGCAGAAGCTATTGCCATCGCCGCGTTTACCGTCTTTTTTGGTCCCGTTGTTCCGCTTACATAGGTAGCTGAAGTACCGTCGTACGAATCGTCACCAGCGGTAGAGACATAAAGGCTTGCTGCATTCAGCACACTCCCTCCTGCACATAGGAATAGCAGGCTGAGAAGTAGAGATTTCATTTTCATTCGATTTTCGTTCAATCAAAAACTTGTGCCTTAACCAACACAATTGTGTAGGTAAAGACATTCAAAAGTACATCTGTGTTGGCTGCTACCCAAAATATGTTGGATATTTGACCTTCAGGCTATACAGCTTAGAAGGGCAAATCGTCGTCAGCCTCAGAACCAGAGGCAGAAACATCGCCAGCAGCGGGAGCTTGAGTCTCAAAAGACCCTGCAGAAGGAGCAGAAGCTGGACTTGAGCCGGCAGCTTGAATGTTCCAAGCTTTCACATCGGTGTACCAACGACCATTGTATTCGCGACTTTCCACATCGATGCTCACAGTCAAATCCTGACCTTCTTGAACGGCGAATTTGTCAATTTTATCGCCCCACAAGTTGAAGCATACCTTTTTGGGGTAGGTTCCGGGAACTTCCAAGATGTATTCCTGCTTTTCCCATGTTCCATTTTTCCCTTGCCCAGTTTGCTTGGACAATACTTGGATGATTTTACCGGTAATTTCCATAAGAACAAAATTAGGGCAATTGCAACGGATGCATGCGATTACATACCCACATCGCCTCCACCATCTTTCAGGTCATCGACTTGCAGTTTCCGTTTCACTTTGGGGGTTTTGTCTACTTCAATTTCACCGAATCGGTAATCGAAATTCACACGCACTCCCCACATGTTTGTGCGTCGAACATCGTAGAAGTAAAAGTCAGCCCCTTGGGTCAAGGTCACGAAGTCCCTTCTAGGTGCCAGCGGATTATCGAGGCCAAAACCAAGGCCTCCTTTGTCAGAAGCAAAGCGCTTCTTCGCTCCAATCATGTGGAAGAACCAATTGGTCGTCACACCCTGCAAGGTGAAATTGGGAGCGTTGAATCGACCAAAGGCCTCCAACTGCCAATTGTTTTTCATGTTCACACTTCCTCGAAGACCTGCGCTATAGGTAAACCCGCTGTTGCTTAAATTCGCCAACGGGCCTGTTGTCACCCCTGAGTTCAAGTAAACGTATCCCAATCCGCCGTTGAAATTCAACATGTAAGCATCACCTTTGAGGTTCAAATTCAAATCGAATCCTGAGACATTGCTAATGCCCAAATTCTCGTAAGTGCTGTAGTAAACCCCCTCACGATTCACCTCACCAATGATTTGAATGGCGTTGCCCACGTTGCGGTTGTAGATATTCAAGCCCCATCCGCCACCGCGGCCGTATTTACCCACGTTCAATTCCACATTGTGGCTCACCTCAGCCTCCAATTCAGGATTGCCCACAGACACCTTCAAGGGATCGGAGGTATTGCCATAAGGGTTCAAGTAATTCAAGCTAGGACGCTGAATACGCTGCGTGTAAGTAATTCTCGCAAATCCGCCTCGACCAATGTTCTTAGACAAGTTGATGTACGGGATGAAATTGAAGTAGGGCTTGCCCACAAAAGAGCTATCGCTTGGCTTTTGCAAACCACCACCAAATTCGGTGTATTCGTAACGACCACCCGCTCTCAAACTAATGGATGAATTGATGTTGTACAGTATTTGCGCGTAACCACCGTATACGTTTTGGTAGTAAGTAAAGGCATTGTTGCGCTCATCGAGTGTAAACAACTGCTCGGTGGTGAAATCCAGGGTGTCGAAATGATAGTCGGAAGCCACGTCGCGCAAAATGGTTTTGGCTCCAAGCTCCAATGTAGCCTTTTTAAACAAGGGCTCTGTGTAATCGACCTGAGCCGTCAACTCACGGTTATCGGCCACGTTTTCGCTGCTTTCTTGATAGGTAAGAGACAAGCCATTGCTAGACCTATTTGCCTCGTAATCAGCCAAATCACGGTTGTTGGATAACTGAACACTGACACCCAACTCGCGGTTGGCTTTGTCGAATTTTCTGCGGTAATCCACGTTGAAATCAGCTCCCAATCCCGCGCTATTGTTTTTGGCATCTTGGCTCCAGCTGAAATCCAAGGGATTCGATTTTAGACCTTGTTGGGTGAGCCAGTCTTGGTTGTTCCAGCGCATGTGGCTGCGAAGGGTAGACGAAACGCTTAAGCCGTTTTTCTCGTTGAATTGGTGATCAAAACTCAAGGTCAAACGAGGGCCTCCACCCCAATTGTTGGTGCTACCTGTCTGAAGCATCGCATAAGAAATTCCATCAATGGAATTGTAACGCTCGGTGCGGTAATCGCCCCAGGTTCTCCAAAAATGCCCGCCCAATTGCGCGCTAAAATTCGACTTACCAGTTTGGTGCGAAACATTGCCTCCAAAATTGGCACTGCGGGTACCAATTCCAGCGCGAACATTGCCACTGGTACCCTTCAAGCGGGACTCTTTCATGATGATATTGATGATACCCGCGGTTCCCTCAGCATCGTATTTGGCCGACGGATTGGTAATCACCTCTACCCGATCAATTTCATCAGCAGGTAGCGCTCTCAAAGCATCGGCCACACTTCCGGTCATCAACCCGCTGGGGCGGCCATTGATCAACACTTTCAAGTTACGGCTACCTCGAATGGAAACGTTCCCGTCCATATCGACTTCCACCATGGGAACTTTGGCCAACAAATCAGATGCACTACTTCCTCGGCTCGAAAGATCTTGAGAGGCATTGTACACCAAACGATCGACACGGTTTTCAATGACCTGGCCCTGGGCCACAATCTCTACGCCTTCAATTCGTTCTACACTGTCGTTTTCTATGCGCAAATTGACCATCTCCACTCGGCCCACTCGAGCAAAGCGTTGGGTATCATTTAAGGTAAAAAACTTCGTGCGGTAGGTACGGTAGTCAACGGCCAATACTCGAACTCGGTATACTCCGGGGAACTCTACCGTGAATTTGAAAGTACCACTGGTATCGGTTAATAATCCGTCAATGATCTTTTGTTCGTCTATACTAATCAAGTCAATAGCAGCATACTCAAGAGGTTGCTGGGTAGCAGAATCAACCAACATTCCAAAGACCTTGTAGCCGGAAGGCATTGGCATACCCCCAGGGCGCATTCCATCTGGCCGAGAACCACCAGATTGGTGCTGAGCCATTCCAACTGCAACGAACAAAAAGGACAGCAAACCTGTCACACAATACCTTACATTCATTTTCATTCGCTGCAAAGGTACAGCCTATTTCGAACGCATGGCATCAACCGGATTGAGTTTAGCGGCAGATTGAGCCGGCAAGAAACCAGCCAATACACCCACACCTACTGAAACAAGAATCCCCAATAGAGCATCTGAAACGGTCAGACCAATTTCCACATTGCTACCCAAACTCTCAGCGGCGAAAGACTGAATAGCCAAAAGCGTCAAGGCCACAAACCCCAAACCAATCGCCCCTCCTGCCACGCACAACCAAATCGATTCCAATAAAAATTGCCGGCGAATAAAGGACGAAGGCGCTCCCAGCGATTTCTGAATGCCAATTTCTTGAGTTCGCTCCTTCACGCTTACAAATAGGATATTGGCCACTCCAAAACATCCGACCAACATAGCAAATGCTCCGATGACCACGCCAATTTTTTGTATTTGGGCAAATAGTTTGGTAACGGTCTCGGTGATCATGCTCATTCGATTGACCGCAAAACTTGATTCTTGAGTAGGTTTTTCGTGTCGAATTTGCCGCATGGCGAGCTCTACCTCCGTTTGCAAATCATCCAAGGAAATGCCCTCAGCCGCTTTGACCATGATTTGAGCATCGTCGTTGTTTTTATAATGTGTCAAACCCAAACCTGTGCGCAAGGGAAGCAACAAGGTATTGTCTGCTGAATTATTCAATATACTCGACCCTTCTTTCTCCAAAACTCCTATTACAGTAACCACGCCATTGAAAACCCGAATGGGCTTACCTACGGCATCTTGACTTCCGAATAAAGCTTCGGCCACATCTGATCCGATCAATGCCACTGATCTTCCCGAACGGCTTTCTGCTTGTGAGAAATAACGACCTAGAGCCACATTCACCTTCTGAATCTCGGCATATGAATGATCCACGCAGCGAATTTGAACGCCATCAACTCGTTGCTCAGCGGTCTGAACACCTTTGTTCAATCCGAAAACGAAGGCTACCGAAGACGCGCGCGACTCTGGCAATCTCTCTCGCAAAAAGCGAGCTTCCTCTGGACTAACGATAGGCCTAGAGAGGTATTTCCACCAAGGGTAATTTCCGCCCATTCCATCCCATGGCCATTTCTGCACAAAAAGCACCTCCGTGCCGTACTGCCGAAACTGGTTGTTGATGCTACGCTCCATGGAGTGAACCAAGGCATAAACGGCTATGATGCAGTAAATACCGATGGTGATACCCAGCACAGACAAGAAACTACGCAACTTATTCTGGCGAATGGCCAGAAAGGAAAACCGCAATGACTCCAGCCAGGAAGACCCCCAACGCATGGGTCAAAGATACACCGCCTATCCTCTTTAAATGGATTCCCTTAGACCGAAAGAAGCTCTGTGGCGATTAATGGGAGCGGAAGGTGTGAAACTCCCGCTTGTAAATCGCTCCTGCACCCAGTGTATTTCCGCTCACCCCGTTCCCAATGCTCCCCGAACCACTTTGATCCAAGAGTAAGTTGCTGCTTCGTGAAAAGGCTTTGAGTTTCCAGTCTTCGTTCTTCGTCATGTATTCCAAATTGAAATTGAGGGGAACCGCTAAATTATTCACCAACATACTCACGGTTGGGTCGTAGTTCAAATCGAGCCGAAGTCGATCGCTCAAGAACCACTCTGAGTTGACGAAAACTTGGGTATTGGTATTCCCGGCAGCATTTCGCACGTCATCAATATTCACCTGAATGCGGGTGGGTACCCCGTACTTGGCAAACAAATCGTTCACCACACTAGAAGCAATGGTAGAAACAGAGTTTCCTGCAACCCCAGCACCGCTGATCATGTTGGTCTCCAATGGGTTTCCTGAAGAAAAAGAAGGGGGAATGAAGTTGCCAAACAACAACAAGGCCACGGCTTGTCTCATGGTTTCATCTTTGTCACTTCGAATGCGCTGAATGACCGCATTGGCCTCGTTAGCAGATGCCGTGGCCGATGACGCCAAATCAGGGGCCTGAATGTCAAATTCAATATTCGGACGAATGAGACTGCCCGACAATTTCAAGATGGACACAATACGGGTGGGAGTTACCGCCGAGGCTGACGGTGTACCCGCCAATAGGGCAACAGGAGAAATTTTCTTCTCGTAGTGACCTTCCAATCGAATGTCTGCATTGTAGGGGTCTCCGGTCCAAACAATGCTTCCGCCGGGATCCAAATTCACGCGCTTGGTCAGCACGTTGATACCGGGAATGGAGAAGACATATTCCCCGTCATTGAGCTCCAATGAACCGTACAAATAGAACTGCTCTTGTTCATCGTAGAGCATGCGAAGCGTACCTTTTCCATGCCCGCGAATGGCATCACCCAACTGCTTGTCAATGACAAATTGAGCATCCAAATCAGGATTGGCATGGACCACCACGTTGACGCGATTCAGATAATCTTCACCCACTTCTAGTTCGGGAGCTGCCGCCACAGCCCCTTTTGATTTGAAGCGAATGGCCCCAGATACTTCATTGAAGTTATCGGCCTCGTACAAGATGGTCAGCTGGCTGTTTCGACGAGGTGTCAGCTCGATATCCATATCCAATGCCTCCAAAGGTCCGTGAATGCGAATGTGACCATCGGCCCAAGCCGTACCGTAAAAGAGGCTATTGTCTTTTTCGGTCGTATGAAGCACCTTCATGTTTTTCGCACTGTCCAAACGCAAATCCAAACGCAGTTTTTCGTATTTGTTGTGCTCCAATTTCAGCGACCCCCAGGCGTAGTTCAACCTCGACTCATCACTAACTCGAAAGGGCTTCACACTGTACAACCCATCGTTTCGAACCTCAAAGTCAGCCGTTGTCAGAAATCGAGTACCCAAATAATCGATGTGCGCCCACACATTTTTCGCTCGAACAGATCCTTGAATTTGGGGCTCGCCATCAACGGAATAGGAGTGCACGTAACCGCTGAGATATCCCGACTCAAAGGTGAGAACCCCTGACAACAAGGGCTGCAAAATTTGAATCGGAGTACTCTTGGGAAGTTCAACAAAGACATCCCAGTTGTAGCGATCGTTTGTGTAATCAGAGATGTCGATTCCCCCGTACAAGTTGATGCCTTGCAGCGGCCCAGACTCGGAATGAACGTTCAAGGAGAGCATTTCACTGTTCTTGTGCTGAGACAGTTGCAGCCCGAGATGGCCGTAGTCATGTTGGTTCCATTTGACCTTGTTCACCGACATGTCGGCGCTCATTTTGGCACGTCCCAGAAGGGCAATTCCGGTGATCTTGCCCATGGCGTGCCCATCTATGCTATCCAAGGTGTTTTCGGCCAAAAAGGGCTCGAGAATCTCGGGGGTCAAGTTGTAAAATTCGACAACTGCCGTATCGGTAAGCTCGGCTCCTATTCGACCCTTAAGTTCGAAATAATGATCCCCATCGCTCAAGGCCAATCGCTTGATTTGAATGGCCCCTGATCGCTCAAGGCGAACGGAGGCTGACTTATCCAGCTTCCATTCTTTGTCGTACAAGCGCAAGGAGCTGCTGTCTATCGTCGTGCGAATGAATTCCTCCCCAATAACTGAAAGCGTATTGACATCGATGCTGTAGCGGTTTTTCTTATCGTGGACCCAAGTATGGGCTTTCCATCCCTGACCGATCGACTGCAAATCCAATCCCCACTTGTCGTATTCGGTTCGCCCGATTCGCATAAACGGAGACTGGAGCAGCACCTGCAGCGGGGTTTGCTTCGAGCGCTTGGCTTGAATCTTGACATTCTGGACTTGCCACCCGTCCATACTCACATTCAACCCCCCTGTATTCAAGGCGAACTGAGATTGTGGCTTGATGCTCAACTCCCATTCGAAGGGATCAATTTGAGCCGCAGGAATCAAGAAATGCGTCAACCAATCGGTTTTCAGTACCGAAATATGGGCGACAAAACTGTCGTTGCTCTCCGTGGCCGGCGCTTCAAATCTCTGCGGAATCCAATCGTGCAAAACCGATTGGACCAAATTCATCGATTGACTGGGATGGTAACGCCCCAAAACACTCCCGCGAACCAAATCTCCCTCCAGCTGCCAGCGATGCTGGCTTTTGCGACTCAACGACTGTTTGTTCAGGTGCAAGACTTCTCCATCGTGCAGCCAGTCGACATTGCGAACAAACACCTGACCCATGAAATCGTCAGGGTCAAAGCTTTGACCATCGACTTCGATTTGCGCCATGAAAAGGGATGGCACAGAATCCAATCCAAATGCTTTCATGTCGAAAGAGTTGACCTGAGCGCTCAATGACCACTGCGGTACTTCTTGCAAATTGTTCACCTTGATCCACGCTTCGTGATTGAATCGTTCATCGCTGCAAACCCAATGCCCGTCTGCGCTGTTTTGGGTGAGATTCAGACGCAAATCCACCTCCTTCAAGGTTTCTTGTAAGAGCTCCACTCGCTGCAGTGTTCCAGTGACGTCTACGAGCATATTCGGACCGGGTACGTCTCGAAAATGCCCCGCCAACGCCCCATCCAACAAGCCAATTTGAGATTCGCCAAGGGCGAATCCGGCGTTGAAATCCACCAAGCGGGCGGCGAACTCACTGCCCAGATTCTCAAAGTCGTAACGGTACCAACCATCAAATCGGCCCTTGCCGCTGTTCACATTTCCTGTGACATACAGGCGAGCGGTATCCAAATCAAAGTTGGCATCGGCCACCCACTCTCCCCAGGTTCCCAATTCCCTCACCCAGTCTTCGCCGGGAAATAGGGGTTCCAGATCACCGGGGACCAGCTTAGAGTCGGCCAATTCAATGCGATGAACCAGCTGATCGACTCGAGGCAAGCCATCGAGCCAATAGGAACCGTTGAGGTTGGTATTCTGCCCAACATTCAATGAAAAACCGGGCACTTCCAAATGGCCCAAGGGGCCTTCAAACGAAGCAATGGCGCTGATTTTACCGTTTCGATGATCGAACCAAGAATTGAAATAGGCCAGATCTCGGGTGCAAACTTCAGCTTCCTCAACATCTCCCATCCACAGCATGTGCTCAAACACACTGTCCAGGGCGTACTCATGGCGGTAATCCAAATCCATCAGCCATTTGACCTGGCTGCAAGGGGTTTCCAATTGGGTATTGCGAAAACGCAAAAAGCGGTGCTTGACACCAAGATCAGTCTGGAAACGCTTGACAAACAACCCCGAACGCTCTTGGGTCTGCAAACGGGTGATGTGAAACTGTGGGTCTCCCAAACTATCCAAATAACAAGGGCCCGCAAGCATATCAACAGAAGCAAAATCGATGTAGGTTGGATCGAACCTGCCCTTTTCCAAGCCGTACGACCAGGATTCCTCTTGCAATGGCGACAAGCGTTGATCGCGAAGGTCAAAGTAGCGGTAACGCCCCCCCTTGACCTGGATCTCTTCGATGCGCCAAAACCAAATTTTATCGGTGGCAGGGCCAGGAGGGAAAATTTGATCGAACAATTGTTGATAGTTGTTGGAGGCTGTTTGCGCATGATACCCCATGTTCAGCTCCAATCCTGTAACCAAAACTCGGCTGAAGGAAATCTTGTGCTCCCACCAATCAAAGTGCTCCAATTGGGCATCCAAACTGCGCACGTAGAACAACGTATCACTCTGCGCATCACCCACGTACAGGTCTTCAATGTGAAAATTTCTCAGGAAGTCTACCTGAACGAACCCAATACGAATAGGCGCCTTTAGGGATTCTGAGATTTGGGTTGTCACCCAATCAGCTAGCGCATTTTGCACCAAGCGATTTCGGGTAGCCACGGCCACGGCAGAAAGCAACAACACCCCCCAAAGGAGGGCCGACAGCGCTTTCTTCCGTATTTTTGATCCGCGTAGAGTCAAACCAACCAAAGTTAATCTTGGGCCAATCGCATCAATTCACACATGAACCGCTATTCCACCATATTGGGCATAGAGAGCAGCTGCGACGATACTTCGGCCTCCATTTGGAAAGAGGGCAAAATCCTTGCCAATGAAACCGCAGGTCAACCGGTACACGAAGCCTGGGGAGGAGTGGTTCCAGAATTGGCCTCACGGGCTCACCAAAGTCACATCATTCCGGTCATTCAATCAGCCCTCAACAAAGCACAAATTCGCTTGGAAGATTTGGATGCCATTGCCTGCACCCAAGGACCCGGTTTGATGGGCTCTCTGATGGTGGGTTGGAATACGGCCAAGGGCCTTTCATTGGCCTTGAATAAGCCTTTGATTGGCGTGCATCATCTTCAGGCCCACGTCGCAGCTTTGTACCTCGAACATGAGGTTCGCTTTCCCCTACTGACCTTGTTGGTGAGCGGAGGTCACACTCAACTCCTCTTGATCACCAAGGGTTTGAATATGGAAATCATTGGCCAAAGTCAAGATGATGCAGCGGGTGAAGCCTTTGACAAAGCCGCCAAATTGTTGGGACTGGGCTATCCGGGTGGCCCTCATGTTGATCGATGGGCTGGCAGCGGAAACCCTCAGGCCTTCGAATTTCCCGATAGCCAAACCCCAGACTTGGATTTCAGTTTTTCGGGCATTAAAACCAGCCTCTTGTACTTTTTGAGAAAGCAGCAAGAGCAGGATCCCCAATTCATGGAATCACGCATGGCCGACATCTGCGCTTCCTACCAATTCCAGGTGGTCAGCAGCTTGCTGAAGCGCTTGAACAAGGCCATTCGCTTGCACAAACCAGCATCATTGGGTCTGGTCGGTGGGGTTTCGGCGAATTCAGAGCTTCGACGCCGATTTTCGGAATTGGCCACATCAAAAGGCCTAGAGGTCTACATTCCCTCGTTCGGTTATTGCACCGACAACGCCGCCATGATTGCTCAGGCCGGCGCCATGCTCTTGGAAAAGGGAGAGCAAACGCCCTTGTCAGCCTTGCCTTTTGCCCGTTAATCTGCCCTAGACTGGCCTCGAACCGGCTTGGCTTTACGCAAACAACAGAGTGGCTCAGTTTCAATTGGCTATCTTCGCAGGAATGGACATGGCATCCGTACTTTCTGGCATTCGAGCGGGCGACCAACGGTCGTTGGCTCGGGGCATTAGCTGGGTGGAAAACAACACCGCTGAAGGGATGGAATTGCTGCGTCATACTGGGCGAAAAATACCGGTCATTGGCATTACAGGTGCACCGGGGGCCGGCAAAAGCAGTTTGGTCAACGCCCTGGTACAGCACTGGGCTGAGCAGGGATTGCGCGTCGCCATATTGGCCGTCGACCCCTCCTCTCCGTTCAACATGGGCTCCTTGTTGGGTGATCGCCTTCGAATGCCGGGTCTATTTTTACACGATTCTGTATTCATTCGAAGCTTGTCGGCTCGAGGCTCTCTCGGCGGATTAACCGCCAGTATTTTGGAAGTCTGTGACTTGGTCCAAGAAGCTCCCTTTGATCGCATTGTGATCGAAACGGTTGGAGTGGGTCAAAGCGAAATTGAAATCGCCGGTTTGGCCGATACCACCTTGGTTCTGACCGTTCCAGAAGGTGGAGACGAAGTCCAAACCCTTAAAAGTGGCGTCATGGAAATTGCCGATGTCTACGCCGTGAACAAATGCGACAGACCAGGTGCTGAAGCCATGTTGAAATCGCTTCGGTCCTTGTCTCATTCTCATGCCACGACAGAATGGGAAGCTCCAGTCATTGCCACTGTGGCCACTGAAAATCGCGGCATTGAAGAATTGTCTCAAGCCCTGGAAGCTCACAACCGGTTGGGATTGAGCACGGACAACAAACTTCAACTGCTGACAGACAAAGCCTTTACCCTCATTCAACGCAACCGAATGAAGGATCTTCCCCGAAAAAGGCTCTACGAAATGTTGCAAGAAGCCCAAACAAAACCTGGCTTCAATTTGTATGATTTCGTGACTTCCATTCATTAGATGAAAATTGCCATTCTCAGCTGTTCCTCACGAGCACAATCCAATACCGCTCGAGTGGGAAAAACCATTCAGCGCCATATTGAAACCCATCACCCCGAAATGGGTGTTTACCAACCTGATTTTGTCCATTACGACATTCCCTTCTTCAATGAAAAAGCCTTGAGTCGGGAAGACTTGAGTAACTTTCAGGAAGAGTTGGTTCAAGCCTTGGAACAAAGCCAACTGGTCTTTCTGCTTTCTCCTGAATACAACTGGTTTCCCAGCGCCGAAGCGGTCAACATGATTCATCAATTGGGAAGCGGTCGCTTTCGGGCTTGTTGGGACAACAAAGTCTGGGCTACAGTAGGAGTAAGCAGCGGTCGTGGAGGCCGAATTCCCGCCGTTCAGCTTAGTTATGTCGTCAACAAAGTCATTGGGCATCTGGGTCTCCAAAGTGTGGTTTCAGCCAAGAATTTCGAAAGTCAATTCACCCCACAGGTTCTGTCTACCGAAGGGCATTCCTTGGGTCAAGCTGAATACGAAAAAGGACTGTTCGATTTCATCGAATACAACCTGGACCTAGCCAAAAAAATGTTTGCTTAATGCTTGAGCAACACGGTGCTCTGACCGTCTACCTGAATCAAATAAGCTCCGGGAGCCAAAGCCGCTCCAGAAACATACAAGGTGCTTCCTTGATTGGATCCTTGTTGAAGCAGCTTACCGCTGGCATCCAACAATTGCCATTGACGATCCTTGATGCTGGCAAATTCCAAATTCCATCCCTGAGTGGAGGGATTCGGATAAACCGAGTATTCCAAGGCAACACTGCGATGAACTGAAGACAGAAGATCTTGCATGGTCACCGTGCAGGTTTCAGAAGATTCCAAGAAACGAGAATCAAAATCTACCCAAGCGGTATTGTCAATCTCTTGCTTGAGAGACAGCGTTTTGGTCAAGTCAACTTGATATTGAACGAATCCGCCGGCAGAAGCACTGTTGCTCTCCAATGAAGACAAATTGGCCTCTGGAAACTCTACCACGAGTATGCGACCTTGAACAATCGACAAATTGGCCTTCAAGGGGTAGTAATCGGTCACCAGCAATCGCTTCAAAGGCAAACGGCTGTCGAGCGTATCGATCATCACAGCGCGCTTCACAAAACCGGTACTGGTATTCAAGAAATCAACACGGTACGTCCATGTGGTATTTCGGTAATCAATTTCAGTTCCCTCCAAGCTCTCTTTGCTGACAGAAGGTGGCAAATCGCCTCCACCTGCAGGACCCATCATCAGGGTATCGTTGTTGTCATCGGCGAACTTGTCGTCTTTGGTAAAGAAGCTTCCCACATGAAGGGAAACGGGCTTAAAATTATTGGGATCGGCGTCAGCCGCTAAGGTCAATTCAACCTCATAGGTTTGGCTGCCAAAAGCTGGAAGATCAACCAAGGTATATACGGCCTGAGTTCCATCGTAATTGCTTGGGCTTGGATTGCTCTGCAATTGAGTCAAGGAAGCATCGTGATTCAAGTGAAGTGTGGGACCACTGAGTTTTGAGGAACCGTGATTGACCACCGTCATCAGGAATCGAGCCGATTCACCTGCCTTGTAAATACGAGGACTAACGGGAACCAAATGAACCTCCAAGTCTTGAATGCTGGGCTGCTGGTAGTGACCCAAACTAGCCGAAGCATACAAACCCTGACGAATTCGAGTGGTCTGATTGTTCGAACACACCGAATACAGGTACCGTCCGGCTTGCAAGGTCAACTGGTAATCACCCGCCGGCAAGGCAATCGAGAAATGGCCTTGTTCATCGGTGATGGCAAAGTAGACCTCGGCCGTTGCTTTGTTTTCCAATCGTACAGGACAGAAGGGAATGCCTGGTTCAGAAGATTCTTTGCTGCAACTGGAATTGGCATCGAAGTAGACATCGCCTACCAAGTTACCTGCGCTATTCTCTAAATTGGAGAAGTGGCGAATACCTGTGTTTTGCTCGGTAAAGTCTCCCCAAATGAAGGCATCATCGCCTCGTTGACCGAGTTGGAATGTCCCAGATATGCGGTTACCAGTCAAAGCAAATGCCCCAGATTCATATCGAATCAATGAGGAACCATTGCCGCCTTTTTCAAATTGGCCACCTATCATCAAGAAGCCAGGAGCTCCTGCTATGGTGCGAGGCTCAGCGATGCTGAAGGTATCAAATCCCAATGGATCTGACCATCCTGTACCTACAAACTTGCGTATCTCGTAAGCAGCTACATCACTCTGACCCAAGGCATAAATCTCAGAGCCAACCGTAGCAAAATCCAACACCTCCCCGCTAAAGGGTGAGCCTATACCACCCCATTCTCCGTTCGAAGCCGTGTAATAAGCGATGTTCCCGGTATAGGTACTAGCGAAATATTGGAAATCACCAGCGATGTACAAGCGACTGCCCAAGACGAGCAAACTCTTGATGGTTCCATCGGTTCCCTGTTCAGAGCTGGAGCTTCCCAGGTAAGACCAAGTGGTTCCGTTAAAAGCCGCGATGTTTTGAATGTCAACGCCGTTCACCTGGTTGGTGAATCGACCCGCCACAATGAGTTTATCATCGTAAACGGTCATGGCCATGATGCCATAATTGGTCGAGGCTATGCTGCTCTCCTGAACCCACTCCGTTTTATCCCAGCGGTACAAATGGCTGATGGCATTGCTGGCATCTTGAGCCGCTTCTGCTATATAGGCAGCAGCGTACAAGGTATCGTGATAGCGCACGACACTGTGAAAGTTGTAGGTTCCTTGGGTTCCCTCCACCAATGCAGGGGTCGTCAAACCGGGATAATAGGTCCAGTGAACGCCGTCCCAAGTGGCGGCAGTAAAGTCATTGTTATCGGGGGTAGACGTTTCATCGAACAAGACAACATACTCGTTGCCAGCGGCATACGATGCTACAACCTTACCGGGTACACCATTCCCCAGTGGTTGTAGCACCTGCCCTTTGGCCCAACTGCCGAAAGAACAAGCAAGCAGCAAAACTACCAGCCTACTCATGCCCAGCAAGTTAGGTATGATGAAACACAAATTTCTCATCGGCGGCCTCCTTTCAAAGACCAGGTCAACTGGGTACTCAAACCCGCTGACCACGCGTTGGCTTTTACAGCCGACCCGCTTTGATACAAGGGAGTCAAGGCTCCTTGCATATTTCCAGAGACTGACCAGGACAAACCTTCGCGGAGTTCTCTTTCCATACCAACTGACAATCGGCTAGAAGCGAACCACGATTTGTAGGAAACCTGAGACCAATCTTCCAAAGTCAAATAATGGTAGTTCAAGGTTTTACCGCCCTGAACAGAAATACGGTTGGCCTGCAATTGAACATCAGCCATCCAACGCCAGGTTCCATTTGGAGCGAAGCGATAACTCATTCCCAGAGGAATGCTGAGGAAGTTCAAAGTTGTTTGACCCGAATATTGCACTCGATCGCCCAAGCCCAAGTATCCGAAGATGGGGTAATTCCCAAAGGCGTCAGCGGTTGTGCCTACCGAGCTGCTAGCCGGCATGCTATCTTGAAAATCAAAGTCCTGACCACGGCGATTCTGAGCCCAAGCAAGGCCGCTGTGGGCACGCCAGTGCTCGGTCAAATCACGCTCCAAGGAAACAGATAAACGAGAGCTCTGCAGACTAAACTCGCCCTGATTGACCCGGTCGAAATAATTCTTGTGTATATAAGAGGAACGCTCTGAAACAGCCGTGTACAAAATCCCAGTCTGGTTTTGGTCGAACCCGACCTCGAGGTACCAAAGACCCTTTTCGGAGCCCTGAGTATCTCGAGGTTCGGATACCACCAAATGATTCTGTAAAAACGGTTCCCAGAGAAACACTCGTGTGGAAAGACCTCTGGACTGTGGCACAAAGGCAGGCACAGCCAAAGGTTCAACGAAACTCAACACTTCTTGATCCTGACTAGTAAGAAGTTGCTGAGTACGAACCGCTGTGAGTGGAGCACTCAACGCCTCAACTTCAGACTCAGCGGGGACCTGAACTTCCAAAGTGGAAGAAGGCACCGACTGAACCTGGGCTGGAGTTTCGATGACAGGCGAATCGGAACCGGCCACAGTTGCGCCCGCAGGCGACTGTTGGCTCATGGTCCAAATTCCCAATCCTGAAACCAAAACAACAGCGGCTGCCGCCCACCAAATCAGTAGTTTACGGCGAGTCGAGCGATCCATTTTCGCTTCAATGGCGTCCCACAATTCGGGCGCAGGCTGCAACTCAGCTCCATCGAGCTGCTGCTTCAACCATTCATCGATATGCGAATTGTCGCGGTTCATTTCTTTCGTTTCTTTAGTTCTTCTCTCAGCATTCGCCTGGCTCGGCTCAACAATGTTTTGGCGTTTCCTTCACTGGTGTCCATCAATTCGGCAATTTCCCGGTGGGGCAGCTGATCAATGGCGTACAAGTTCAGAACCGTCGCATAGGCAGGTGGAAGCGCATGCAAGCATGCGAGAACGTCTGACAGAGCCAAGGGCGGAAAATCTTCGGCTTCAGACTCCTCCGCTAATTGATCGGATTCGGGAAGCTCTTGAAATTGGGGCCCTCGTTTGGATTGTCGGAATCGGCTCAACGCCAGGTTAATGAAAACCCGGGTCATCCATCCCTCCAATTGTTGAGGATTTTTCAGGGCAGAAATGCTGTCAAAGACCTTGATGAAACCGTCTTGTAGCAAATCTTGCGCATCATCCTTATTTCCGGAATAACGCAGGCAATGTCCATACATCTTCGGGGCAAAACGATCGTACAACGCTTTTTGAGATTGTCGATCGCCTTTGATACACCCAGCTATGAGAACATCGTTGCTGATCAAGGGGTTTCGGATTAATGACGCAGAAAGTGGTAAAGGTTACAAAAAAAAATGCCGTTCTCGAAGAAAACATGCACAATGCCCATAATTCCAACATTATTTTTGGCTTGACTCATGCAGTTCCATCGCAAAGATTTGGCCAACGAAGAGTTGTTGCAACTATATCGTGCCCTGGTCAAACCCCGGGTGATTGAAGAGCGCATGCTGGTTCTGCTGCGTCAGGGAAAAATCGGCAAATGGTTCTCTGGCATCGGCCAAGAAGCCATATCTGTGGGCATCACCTGCGCACTCAAACCCCAAGAGTACATCCTGCCCTTGCACCGCAATCTCGGGGTCTTCACAGCAAGAGGCATTCCCTATCAAAAGCTCTTTGCTCAATGGCAGGGCAAGCCTTCTGGTTTTACAAAAGGCCGGGACCGAAGCTTTCATTTCGGAACGCAAGACTACAACATCGTCGGCATGATCAGCCACTTGGGCGCCATGCTCGGTGTGGCAAATGGAACGGCCCTGGCTGCCAAATTGAAACGAAAGCCCGAAATCTCGGTGGCCTTTTCAGGCGATGGCGGAGCTTCAGAAGGCGATTTTCACGAAGCGCTAAACACAGCCGCCGTTTGGGATTTACCCGTACTATTTGTGGTCGAAAACAACGGCTACGGCTTGAGCACTCCCAGCCAAGAACAATTCAGGTGCGCCCAGTTCATTGACAAGGGCATAGGCTATGGCATGGAAGCCCATCAAGTCGATGGCAACAACCTGCTTGAAGTCTACCACAAGGCTTGCGAGCTGGCCGAGTCGATGCGCAAGAACCCTAGACCCGTTTTGCTGGAATGCCTCACCTTTCGAATGCGCGGCCACGAAGAAGCATCTGGGACCAAATACGTCCCCCCTCACTTATTTGAAGAGTGGGCACAGAAGGACCCCTTGCGCTGTTACCGCCAGTATTTGGTTGAAGAGCGAATAGCGAAAGAAGAAGAACTTCAACAATGGGAGTCTGACATATTAGTGGAACTCAACCAGGCCATTGAAACGGTATTCTTGGAGCCTGAACCCGTAGCCGAGGTTGAGAAAGAACTCTCAGATGTTTATGCACCCGTTTCCACCCCTCCTACCCCAGCCTCAGACGAAACCCGCGAATTGCGCCTGGTCGATGCGGTTCAAGATGGCCTGAGAGAAGCCATGCGCAAGCACGACAATTTGGTACTCATGGGCCAAGACATTGCCGAATACGGCGGGGTATTCAAAATCACCGAAGGATTCTTGGAAGAATTTGGCCCTGAGCGAGTGCGCAATACACCCATTACCGAAAGCTCCATCGTAGGAGCTGGATATGGATTGGGCATTTCCGGATACAAAGCCATGGTCGAAATGCAGTTCTCTGATTTTGTCAGTTGCGCCTTCAACCAAATTGCCAACAATTTGGCCAAAAGCCATTACCGCTGGGGTCAAGCTGCCGATGTAGTCGTTCGCATGCCAACAGGTGCTGGGGTACAAGCTGGCCCCTTCCACTCCCAGAGCACAGAATCATGGTTCTACCACATACCGGGTTTGAAGATCTACTACCCCTCCAACCCTGCCGATGCCAAAGGATTATTGACCCGAGCCTTTGAAGACCCCAACCCCGTGTTGTTTTTTGAGCATAAGTACTTGTATAGAAGCTCGAGCGGCAGCGTTCCGGTTGGTTATTACAGCTTGGAAGAAGGTCGAGCGGCCCTGCGCGACTTTGGTACAGAAGCCTGCGTCATTACCTACGGCTGGGGCGTTCACCAAGCCCTCGAAACTGTTCAAAAAAACAAATGGGCGGTTCAAGTTCTGGACCTGCGAACCTTGCAACCTTGGGACAAAGAGTCCGTGCTCACTGCGGTGCGCAATTGTGGCAAAGTACTGCTGCTCGGCGAAGCGACCGAAACCGGTTCCTTGATGAGCGATATCGCGGCTTGGATTGGCGAAAACGCCTTTGAACACTTGGATGCCCCCGTCATGAGGCTAGGCAGCTTGGACACACCCATTCCCCTAGCCAAAAACTTGGAAGATGCTTTTTTACCTTGGTCCCGATTGGAATCCAAGTTGAAAGAACTGCTAGACTATTAGAGGTTGAAACGGAAGTGCATGCAATCGCCATCGGCGACGGTGTACTCTTTTCCTTCTACCCGCAATTTGCCGGTATCACGGCAGGCTGCTTCGCTGCCCAATTCAATGAAATCATTATAGGCGATCACTTCCGCGCGAATGAATCCTTTTTCAAAATCGGTGTGAATCACACCTGCCGCTTGAGGGGCTTTGGTGCCTTTTGTGATGGTCCAAGCACGGACTTCTTTGACACCCACGGTGAAGTAGGTGATGTAATTCAATAGATCGTAAGCCCCGTGAATCAGTTTTTCTACTCCGCTCTGCTCCAAGCCCATTTCGCTCAAGAACATCTGACGGTCTTCAAACGATTCGAGTTCGGCAATCTCGGCTTCGATCGCTGCCGAAATCATCAACAATCCTGCTTGTTCATCTTTGATGAGTTCACGAACACGATCGACGTGGGCATTTCCACTATTGACGCTTTCAGGGTCCACGTTGCAGACGTACAAAACAGGCTTATCGGTCAACAGTTGAAGATCGTGGATCAAGCGGCGCTTTTCTTTGTCCATCTCCAACGAACGAGCGTTTTTTCCTTGCAAAAGGTGTCCGCGAAATGCCTCGCATACTTCCAGCATGCGAGCGGCATCTTTATCGCCACCGGTGCGGGCGACTTTGGCAATGCGTGAAATTTTGTTTTCAAGCGTCTCCAAATCTTTCAACTGCAATTCGGCATCGATGATTTCCTTGTCGCGAACGGGATCGACCGAACCGTCTACGTGAATGATGTTGTCGTCATCGAAGCAGCGCAAAACATGCAAAATGGCATGAGTAGAGCGAATGTTGCCCAAGAACTGGTTTCCCAAACCGTCGCCCTTGCTCGCACCTTTCACCAATCCGGCGATGTCGACGATTTCGATAGTGGTAGGCACCAAGTTTTGAGGATTGACCAAATCGGCCAATTTGTTCATGCGCACATCGGGAACGGTAATAGTCCCTACATTGGGCTCAATGGTGCAAAATGGGAAATTGGCACTTTGGGCTTTGGCCGATGATACTGCGTTGAACAGGGTTGATTTTCCCACGTTGGGCAAGCCCACAATACCGCACTGCAATGACATGTGTTTCTAACTTAAAGGTTTAATAAATCCCCAATGTCATGGAGAATTTTACGGGTCAAATTATCGGCCAGGGTCTGGCTTCCACTTTCCGCGTAAATGCGAATGATGGGCTCCGTATTGCTCTTACGCAAATGAACCCAATCTCCGTCAAAATCGATTTTCACTCCATCAACCGTATTGATGGGATGCTTTTTGTATTTCTCTTGCAGCTTTTGCAACAAGGCATCTACGTCTGTACCGGCTTGCAGTTCTGCTTTGTTTTTGGACATGACATACTGCGGATACTGCGCTCTCAAGGCCGAAGTCTTCATGCCTGACTGAGCCAAGTGCGTCAAGAACAAGGCAATTCCGACCAGGGCGTCGCGACCGTAATGCAACTCAGGGTAAATGATACCACCATTGCCCTCGCCACCAATCACCGCGCCCGTTTCTTTCATGGCGACAACCACATTGACTTCTCCAACGGCACTGGCTGTGTACACCTGTCCGGCTTTTTCCGTCAATTCGCGCAAAGCACGTGTACTAGACAAATTGCTGACGGTCGGTCCAGGAGTATGTTTCAACACATAGTCAGAACAAGCCACCAGGGTGTACTCCTCTCCGAACATCTCCCCATCGTCTTGAATCAACGCCAAGCGATCTACATCGGGATCGACCACGATACCCAAATGACATTTCTGGGATTTGACCAACGAAGAAATCTCGCCCAAATGTTCGGCCAGAGGCTCAGGATTGTGGGCAAAGTGACCCGTTGGCTCGCAGTTCAATTCGACGATTTCGTCAACGCCCAAGGCTTTGAGCAATGCAGGAACGGCAACACCTCCCACACTGTTGACCGCGTCAACGGCAATTTTGAATTTCTTTTCGGCAATGGCCTCTTTGTTCACCAAAGGCAGGGCCAATATTTTCTCGATGTGGGTGGGCAAGTAATCCAAACAACGACGAGTACCCAATTGATCGACCGCGGCAAACTGAAGATCAGGAGATTCAGCCAGGGCCAAAACGGCTTCCCCGTCTTCCCCACTGATGAATTCCCCTTTTTCGTTGAGCAGCTTTAGAGCATTCCACTGTTTGGGATTGTGACTCGCGGTGACAATGATGCCTCCCGCCGCCTTCTCATCGGCCACGGCCATTTCGACCGTTGGTGTCGTAGACAATCCCAAATCCACCACATTCAATCCCAAGCCCACCAAAGTTTGGGCGATCAATTCATAAACCATGGGGCCGCTGATACGCGCATCGCGACCCAATACAACTTCCTTCCCCTTACCGCGTTGCAAAATCCAAGTACCAAACGCCGAAGCGAATTTGACAACATCAATGGGAGTAAGGTTTTCATCGGTGTTTCCACCAATGGTGCCGCGAATGCCTGAAATGGACTTGATTAACGTCATAAAATGGGTGGCAAAAGTAAGCAATGACGGGCAGACCCAATTTAGTTTTCAAGTGAAAATACCGCATTATTTCACAGTTGGATGCCCCCTGTTACCTTTGCCATATGCAAAAACTCATCGAGTGTGTTCCCAATTTCTCAGAAGGCCGCAAGCCCGAGATTATCAAAGCCATTACCCAAGCCATTGAAACGGTTGAAACCGTAAAGCTCCTGGATGTAGACCCTGGAAAGGCGACCAATCGCACCGTGGTAACCTTTGTAGGCGATCCCGATTCAGTGGTAGAAGCAGCCTTCAGAGGAATTGCCAAAGCAGCTGAGTTGATCGACATGAGTCAACACAGTGGAGAACATGCTCGAATGGGAGCAACCGACGTTTGTCCCTTTATCCCCGTGAGCGGCATCAGCATGGAAGAAACGGCTGATTACGCCCAAAAACTCGCCCGACGCGTTGGGGAAGAATTGAACATTCCCACCTACCTCTACGAAGCGGCGCAACCCAATAAAAAACGCAGCAATCTTTCTGTGATACGCAGCGGCGAATACGAAGGCTATTTCGATAAAATCAAACTGCCCGAATGGCAACCTGATTTTGGTCCCTCTGAGTTCCCAGCCGGATCTGGCGCTACGGTCATCGGTGCCCGCGACTTTTTGATTGCCTACAACGTCAACTTGAATACCCGTTCGACCCGCATCGCTAACCGCATTGCCTTTGACGTACGCGAAGCCGGTCGCATTTTGCGCGAGGGCAATCCCATTAGTGGCAAACCCGTTTTGGACGAGCAAGGCGAACCTGTTCGCGTACCAGGGAAATTGAAGCACGTAAAAGCCGTCGGATGGTACATCGAAGAATACAACATGGCTCAGATTTCGATGAATTTGACCAATTACTTGGAAACTCCCCTGCACGTGGCTTTTGATGAGACTTGCAAGAGCGCGGAGGAGCGCGGAGCCAGAGTCACAGGTTCGGAATTGGTCGGGCTTGTTCCCTTGAAGCCCATGTTGGATGCCGGTCGCTACTTCCTTCAAAAGCAAGGAATCAGCACCGGAGTCAGCGAGGCTGAATTGGTGCATACGGCCATTCGCAGCTTAGGACTCGATGAATTAGCCCCCTTTGACCCCAATAAAAAGATCATCGAATACCTGTTGCGCGACCCCAAGCAAGAAAAACTGGCTTCGTTAAGCGTTAAGGACTTCGCCAACGAAACTGCCAGCGAAAGCCTCGCTCCTGGCGGAGGAAGCGTTTCCGCATTAGTAGGTGCCATGGGTGCCGCTTTAGGTGCTATGGTCGCCAACGGAAGCGCCAACAAACGCGGCTGGGAAGAGCGAATCGAAGAATTCAGCCCCTGGGCTGAAAAAGGCCAACAAATCAAAGATGATTTGTTGTTTTTGATTGACGAGGACACCCGTGCATTCGATGGAATCATGAATGCCTATGGTCTGCCCAAAGACAACGAAGAACAGAAGACCGCGCGCAGCGCGGCCATAGAGGCGGCCAATCAGTATGCCACCGAAGTCCCCTTCAGAACCATGAAAGCCGCCTATGCCTGTGTAGAGGTTTTGGCCGCCATGAAAGAAAAGGGCAATCCGAATGCAGCGAGCGATGTGGCCGTAGGTGCTCTCTGCGTCAAAACAGCTGTTCGCGGCGCTTGGTTGAATGTACTCATCAACGCTCCTGGCTTGAAAGACAAAGCCTTCGCCGAACGAATCGTGAGTGAAGCCGAAGCCCTCTTGAAGAAGAACCATGAAGCCTGCGATGCCATTGTATTGGGCATCGAAGCCGATTTGCGCAAATAAGCATGTTCAAACGCCTGCTTTTGATTTTGTTGGGGATGGTTCTGGCCAAAGTCCAGGGCCAATTTGCCCCTGCAGCAGGACAGCCAGGCAGCACGGCCATCAAAGCCGATAGCACTTGTTTTAAAAGCTGGGCCCTGGAAGCCCAGATTGATAGAGGCTTGAAACAAATCAATTGGCCTGACTCAGGAACTGCATCGGTTGGCGATCCAGAAAACGCCACCGGTCCTTTCGGCAATGGATTGGTCAGTTTGGGCGATGCGGGCACAGCCACCTTGACCTTCGACCCTCCCATCAGCAACGGCCCTGGGTTTGATTTTGCCGTTTTCGAAAACGCCTTCAACGATAGCTTCCTGGAGCTGGCTCATGTGGAGGTAAGCAGCAATGGAATCGATTGGGTTCGCTTTCCCAGCGAATCCTTGAGTTCAACTGATGTTCAAACCGGCGCCTTTGGCTTTACTCGGCCCGAGCGCATTCACCATTTAGCCGGAAAATACCGCAGCCCCTTTGGCACTCCCTTCGACTTGGAGGAACTCAAGGACAGTCAAGCCTTGGACCTGTCTTGGATTCCCTACGTGCGCCTCATCGATGTCGTAGGAAGCATCGATTCTGCTTGGGGTAGTCGAGACTCAAAAGGCCGACTCATTAACGACCCTTGGCCCTCTCCCTTTCCCAGTTCCGGATTCGACTTGGATGCTGTTGGAGTGATAAATAATACCTTATCCCTCAGATTTCAACGAACCGAATCCCATTGTTATTACAATACAGCAACTCACACATTATTGAATTGTCCAGCTCAATCGGGCTACTTATTTACACCTGCCGGCTTGCTTATTAGGGAAAAAGCTGACATCCAAAACTTTTGGCGCTTGCCTGAACTGAAAAACGGGATATATATTTTCCTGAGTACCAATGGCAGTAGCCATCGTTTTATCGTTCAAAGCGTCAATTGAGCAAGCTCACCATTACAGCAGTTGGCAACCAATCATTTATGTCATTGGTGAGCACACAATACATTTTATTTTCTTCAAGAGATCGCCAGAAATAAGTTCGAAATCCTTTCCACCATCCATTGTGATAGACCCACTTATGGCCATCAATAACCTTCATCCTCCAACCAAGGCCGTAAGATGCACCATTGTTATCGGTATCTACTTGAGGTGAATACATTAATTCTTTGGATGTTGAATTCAAAATCAACTCTGAGCGAAGGGCTCTGTCGTATTTCAACATTTCAAAAACACTGCTATAAACACCCTTATCTCCTGTTGTTCCATTATGAGGCAAATCCGTATATACCTTTCCGTTCATATATCCCTGAACAGGATATGTTTTCAATGAATTGGAATCAAAATCACAAATATGACTATTCAACATTCCTGCAGGTTTGAAAATAACATTTGTCACATATTTACGAAATCCGATGCCCGTCTTTCTCTCAATAATTAAAGCCAATAACACATAATTTGTATTGCTGTAATTATATCTACCCGGACTTGCAAAGCTTTTGTACGAAAGAGAATTCATAAGTTTCAGCACATCTTCGTTGTACATGTGTTGATTGGGTGAAATACCATTGGGAACGGGGAGATTAAAATAATCGGGAAGGCCACTACTATGGGTGAGAAGATTCCAAATGGTTAAATTTTTTCTTTTAAAATCAGGCAGGTGCCAGTGAACAGAATCACGAATATTCAACAAACCCTCTTGTTGCATCTTTAAGAAACTAACACCTGTAAATGTTTTGCTGACAGAAGCTAATTGAAACAAATCATCAGGATTATTGGGTCTGCGCGTCGAAAAATTACTATACCCCAAAGCGCCAGACACTAAACTATCGTTTCGAAAGAACAAGTATGTGCCATTAAATTTCCCGTGTTTGTACTTTTCCGAGAAAAACGAATCAATTCTATTTTTGGTTACTTCATTTAACGGCGGAGCAAAATGAAAATCTTGGCCTACAGACGTTGTAGTATCTGAATCAACATTGTCTTTAACCGGGGATGATGCCGCAACAAAGAATAAACTTGATGAAACGATCAACAATAGCACAAATACCCATCTCATTCCGTCAAAAATACGAAAAACGTCTGCCTAAGCCGAACTTACTAACACGATAAATCCACAAAATACATTACGGCACATTAAGGATTTTATGAGTTTGAAGTGATATACGCCATTGTGGATGGGCCTTTGCATAGTCCACCAACAAGGGCGCCATGCTGTCCCGTTTGTCCCACTCGGGTTGCAACAACAAAACACAGTCGTTGGATACCTGACCCGCATAGGTTTCGGCCCATTCGAAATCGCTCTTGTTGAAGACAATGATTTTCAATTCATCGGCTTTCGACAACTCAGTGGGCAAGGGCGCCTTGAATTTCTTGGGAGACAAGGTCACCCAATCAAATTGGCCCCGAATTTCATGGGCCGCCGAAGTTTCTATGTGAACCGCCAATCCTCGATCATGCAAGGCCTCGCACAAGGCAGTCAAATCATACATCGCCGGCTCCCCTCCAGTTATGACGACCAAATTCGCACCTGAGGCCTGCGCATCTTCGGCCATTTGAGCAACCGAAACGCGGGGATAGCCACTGGCGTCCCAGCTCTCTTTCACGTCGCACCAAACACAGCCCACATCACAACCTGCCAAACGAATGAAATAGGCCGCTTTTCCCGCGTGCACTCCCTCACCTTGAACGGTGTAGAAGGCCTCCATCAAGGGCAAGTCCAAGGCCATGTTCATCAGGCGTTTTGAACCTTGCGCTCGAAAGCTTGGAGGGTATTCATCATCAACCCAGAAATGGTCATGGGGCCTACTCCTCCTGGCACGGGGGTAATGGCTGATGCGATGGGGCTTACCTCTGCATAGTTGACATCACCCGTCAAACGCCATCCGCGCTCGCGAGAAGCATCGTCCACTCGGGTGGTTCCTACATCAATCACGACCGCTCCGGGCTTCACCAAATCTGCGCCAACGAACTCGGGCTTGCCCAAGGCAACGACCAAAATATCGGCTTGGCGGGTATACTCAGCCAGATTTCGAGTTCGGCTGTGGCAGAGGGTCACCGTCGCATTTCCGGTATCTGAACTATCGCTCAATAGCAAGCTCATGGGTCTACCCACGATGTTGCTTCGGCCCAGAACAACGACGTGTTTGCCACTGGTTTCAATGCCATAATGCTTCAACATCAAGGTGATTCCATAAGGGGTAGCAGGTTTAACACCTGGATTTCCTTTGGCCAATTTGCCCATGTTGATATCGTGAAACCCATCGACATCCATGTCCGTATGAATGGCGTGAGTCACCACTTCCTCGTCAATGTGCTTGGGCAAAGGCAATTGAACGATCAAGCCGTCGTACTGATCATCGCCGTTGATGCGATCAATTTCTTTGAGCAATTCCTCTTGGCTAATGCTGGCATCAAAGCGCATGATGCTCGAATCAAAGCCCACGGTTTCACAGGCTTTCTCTTTAGCCCCAACATAGGTTTGACTAGCGCCATCATTTCCCACCAAAATGGCGACCAAATGAGGCACGCGGCCTGTTTGGGCTTTCAATTCCGCCACACGGGCTGCAATTTTCTCATTCAGGCTTAGGGAAACCTCTTTTCCACTCAGTATTTGCGGCATGATGCAAAAATACGCAATCAGAGCAATTCAATGCGGGTCACTCCGTCGCCGCCAAATTGTTCGCTTTCGTGCTCAAAACTCTTGATGTACGAGAGGGTTTTGAACAGCTCCCTCAAGGCCTTTTTCAAAGCCCCTGTGCCGCGGCCATGTACCACCTTCAATGAGCGGTTGCCCAAGGTGTAGGCTTCGTCAAGCCACAATTTGACGCGAGCCAAGGTTTCGTCTTGCCTTAAGCCTCTCACGTCCAAGACTTCAGAGAATTGCTGCTGCTTTTCCACCCAGTTGTATCCGCTTGTTCCCCGAGCTTGTTTTTTCTTCTGTCGATTGGATTGCGCTGGCCCCAGTTCCGATTTGGGCACCCACATCTTCAACAATCCAAAAGCCACCAGTGCTTTGTCTTTGCCTAGTTCCAATACCTCCCCTTCTTGGTCGCTCTTCAAACTTCGCACCATCAGACCGGGTATGAGTTTATTGGGATCAATGGGCTGGGGTTTTTCTTCTTTTGTCTCGGCAGCCGGAAGCGACTGAAGTCGTTTTTGGCTCTGAGTCTCGACCTTGGCTTTGAATGAGTTCAATTCATTGCGGGCCTTTTGGGTCTTTTGTTTATCAGCCCCGTGCTCGCGAATGACCCGTATGGTTTGTTCAATTTGCTGATTGGCCTCTGACATCAGTCGCTGAGCATCGGCCTTGGCTTGTGCCAATACATCGCGACGCTTGTCTTGCAGCTTGTTTTTAAGAGCCAAGTACTCGGATTGCAACAGCTGCAAATCCTCTTCCTTTTTGCGAACCGAATGCAGACGCTCTTCTAGCTCCTGGGTTTGACGTTCCACTTGCAACATCAAGTCTTCCGTGCGGCCCATTTGCTTGCCAGAAAGCTGCTCAATGCGCTTCATCCAGCGGGAATCGAATCCGGTTTTGCGCATCAATTCCAAGGCGAAGGAGGAACCCGGTTTGCCGCTGATCAAACGATACAAGGGTTTTAACTCGCGTGCATCATAGGCCATGCTTGCCTGAAGAACCTGTGGCTGGTCCATGCCCCATTCGCGAAGCTGACTGAAGTGGGTCGTCGCGATGGCAAAGGCCCCCTTTTCCGAAAGGGTCTCCATCACTGCCTGAGCAATGGGAGCCCCAAATCTAGGATCGGTTCCCGCTCCTACCTCATCAAATCCCAACATGGCTTTGGCTGAAGCGGCCCCCAACATGGCATTCAGGTTCTGCAAATGAGCCGAAAAGGTGCTCAGACCCTCTTCCAAACTCTGTCCATCTCCACAATCAATGGCCAAGACATCAAACAAGCCCAACCGCGAATTGGAACGAGCCGTCACATACAAGCCGCATTGCAACATGTACTGAAGAAGCAGTATGGTTTTCAAAACCACACTTTTACCACCGGCGTTAGGCCCTGAGACGACCAGCAAGCGCGACTCTCCCATGTCCAAGTTCAACGGAATCACGGCGTTGTTTTGACGCTGCAGTTCGCTGCGCATTCCAGGGTGAACGGCGTCGATCCATTTCAAGCCTTGATTGCTCGGATCCAATTCTGGCCTCTCGGCACTCTGCTGATGAACCCAATCGGCCTTGGCCCTTCGAAAATCGGCTTCGCCCAAACCGTGCATGGCTTGAAGCAAATCATCCTTGAAAGGGGCCAATGCCTTGGTCAAGCTGCGCAGAATGCGGTCGCGCTCTCGACGGCGCTCGGCGAACAATTCCTTCAGGTGGTTGTTCAATTCCAGCAACTCTCCAGGCTCGATGTACAAGACCTTTCCTGTCGCCGATATGTCTTTCACAAAGCCTTTGACCTTGCGCTTGTGCTCGGCCATAATGGGCAAAACCAAACGCTCCTCGCGAACGGTAATTTCTGTTTCTGCGGTATACCCCAGCTCCTTGTACTGACGGTACAACTGACGCATACGGGTACGGCCTTCTCGTTCCAATCGATTGATCTCTCCACTCAACTTGGCGTACAAGGGAGAAGCCTGCGGCTTGAGTTGCGCCTTTTCATCAATGGCGGCTAAAATCCCCAAGGCCACGTCTTTCATGCTTGGCATGGCGGGGAACAAAGCCAAGGTCAGGGGGAACTCTTCGCGGCGAGTTGACAAGGTTCGGTGAGCCTTCAAATGGGCTTCTGCCACCTTGGCAATTCGAAACAATGCCATTTCCTCTAGAGCAAAATTCTCAATGGCCAGGTGAAGCAAATAAGGCCCGATATCGTCGGTTTCGGCAAACAGGAAAAACGAAGGAACCTGGTCTTGAATTTGAATGGCTTCGCCCAGGGCATCCAAACGAAAGGTCAATTCATCTTCCTGAGTGGCCATCTCCATTTCCGCGACCTTGTTTCGCGAAACCTGATAGCGACAGAGTTCGGCCAGCGACTCGCGTATGCGGTCAAAGCCCAATGTCTGTTCGAAATTCTGCGGATACTTCACGGATGTTTTTCTCGGCGTTTGAGCTCTTGGTTTTGCAATTCCGTTATCACTCCTTCCCAAACCTTGGCGTATTCATCGGGGTGCGCTTTGTACCAGCGAAGCGCCGGATAAAATTGTCCCGTATCCATTCCATGTTTGGCCAACACAAATCGATAATCGCGCAGCCAAGCAGAGTCAGGCAATACTCCAAAATTGTACTGCTGTTGCTGACCCGCCTCCAACAATACGGCATCAACCAAAACCTGCTTCATTTCGTCTGAAGACAAGCTGGGGCCTTGTTGGCAGGAAGCCAAGAAGCAAAGCAAAAGAAAGGCCGTATTTTTGAGCGTTCCCACTGACTTTCAAAGGTAGCCAAAAATGAACCGCATTGCCGAGAACCTAAACCGCTTGAAAGCGAATATTGATAACAAGGCCACCTTGGTGGTGGTCAGCAAATACCGAAGCATCGAAGAGATTCAGGCGGCCTACGATGCCGGTCAACGGCACTTTGCCGAAAATCGGGTTCAAGCCTTGTTGGAGAGAGCCGAAGCCCTTCCTCGAGATATTCACTGGCATTTGATCGGGCATCTGCAAACCAACAAAGTCAAGTACATCGCTCCCTTCGTTCATTTGATTCACTCGGTCGACAGCATCAAATTGCTGGAAACGATTCAAAAGGAAGCCGAAAAACAAGGTCGAGTGATTCCGTTTTTGGCGCAGTTGCACGTGGCGCAAGAAGAGAGCAAGTTTGGCATCAGCCCAGCCGATTTCCCCTCCTTCCAAGAAGCCGTTTTAGCGGGCAACTTCCCCAACACCGAATGGAAAGGACTAATGGCTATGGCCACCTTTAGCGACGATGAAAATTTGGTCAAAGGAGAATTTCGCAGGGCTAAGCAGTTGTACGACGAGTGCAAAAAGAACATGAGCTCAAGCTTTGATACACTGTCAATGGGAATGAGTGGCGACTACGCCTGGGCCATTCAAGAAGGCAGCAATTTGGTTCGAGTAGGGTCGGCTGTTTTTGCTTGATCTTTCGCTTGGGGGAAGTCGAGCTGCGCATGGCCGCTTGCAAGCCCTTCCGAACGAAGAGGCCGTTTTTGCTTGAACATAATGCTCGGGGCACTTAGCCCGGGTATGGCCAACTGTAATCCGTTGCGAAGGCAGTGACTGGGCAAGGCAATGGCACCAAAGATTATAAAAAAGTCCCGAGCTCAAAAGAACCCGGGACTCTATACACTTACAGGTAAATTTAGATTTAGTAGTTATTCAACATCATCGGCATGATCAACATGGTGATGTTTTCGTCGTTGTCGTTATCGGTTGGCAAAATCAAGCCTGCGCGATTGGGCTGAGACAATTTCAATTGAACGGTATCGCTGTCAAGAGCGGCCAACATCTCTTTCAAGAATTTGGCATTGAATCCAATTTCCATATCGTCTCCGTCGTATTCGCAATGAACCACTTCTTGGGCTTCGTTGGCCATTTCAATGTCTTCGGCAGAGATAGTCAATTCAGAACCGGTGATTTTCAAACGAACCTGATGGGTAGTTTTGCTAGCAAAAATGGAGATACGGTTGATGGAGCTCAAGAAATCCATGCGAGAAATGGTCAACACATGAGGATTCTGCTCGGGAATAACCGCTCCGTATTCAGGGTAGCGCTCATCCAACAAGCGGCAGATCAATTGGGTATCACCGAAGCTAAAGAACACATTGGTGTTGTTGTAATCGACAACAACGGGAGTCTCGTCATTGGGCAAAGCCGTCTTCAACAAATTCAAAGGCTTCTTGGGAATGATGAAGTTGTGCTCAACGCCTGGTTTCAGGTCATTGCGGGTAAATCGTACCAATTTATTGGCATCGGTGGCCACAAAATTCACTGAATCCCCTTTCATCTCCACGAACAAGCCCGTCAAATTCAAACGAAGCTCGTCGCTTCCAGCAGCGAACAAGGTTTTTGAAATGGCGCGCAACAACACATTGGCGGGAACCGTAAAGGAACCGTCGCCGCTCTTCTCAGGAAGACTAGGGTAATCGATTCCATCTTGACCGGCCATTTTGTATCGACCGTTGTTGTTCACGACTTCAATGCCGTGAGTGGCAGGGTCCACATTGAAGGTCACAGGCTGCTCAGGCAGAGAACGCAAAATGTCAATCACCATCTTGCTGGGAACAGCTACGCGCATGTCGTCTTTCGACTCGACCGTCAAGGTGGTGGTCATGCTGGTTTCCAGATCGGTAGAATAAATGGTGAGTTCATGGCCCTTGATGTCAAACAGGAAATTTTCCAGAATGGGGATCAGGGGTTTGGACATGATGGCCCCGTTCACGGTCAGCAAGTGCTGCAACAACTCGGATGAGGGTGCTATGAATTTCATGGTTGGATTACTAATTGAGCCTCGCACTGTACGAGGGATAATGCAAACCTATTGGCATCTAGGCAATAGAAATGCACAACTTTATTGGTTTTATAAACATACCCCTCGCTCATGGAGTCTGACTTTCTTCGATGACAAAAACATCTTCGCCGTCGCGCTTCATCAAGTAGCGTTCACGGGCGAATTTTTCCAAATTCATGGGGCTGGAAAACAATTCATTTCGCTGGCGCTTCAAACTTTCAATTTCGGCTTTGTGTCGGCTAATGTTGTCTTCCAATTCCCGAATTTCGGCACCCAATCGATAGCGGTATACGAAGTTGTTGACATCGAAAAACGACATCCACAGCAGGAAAAATCCCAGAACTATGCCGTAGCGATATCGGTACAATGGGTGGTTCACCTCACAAAGGTCATTTCTTTTTTCGGCGCTGTTTGCACAGAATTTTTGCCTGTTCGCATTTCTGTACTTTTGCAAGTCTGCTGTGAAACTTCAACGCCTGCATATTGCCCTTGCCATTGCCTTCTCCTGCCTCTTATTGGCTAGCAGCTGTCAGGAATCGAAGGGCAAACTTCGTCTGGCTCAGCCCAACTGGATGGACAATCAATATGCTCAGGGCTTTCGCTTGGGCACCCAAGATCAAGACAGTTTTTTACTGGTATTTGACCCCAGCAACGGCGACACCTTGGGTCAATTTCAATGGGGGCCTCAAACCTATTCGGGTTACACCCACTTGGAGGCTCGTTTGCGCATCGCCAGCGGATCGGGCGTCATCAGCGGCCTCATGTCCGCCCTGAAAAGTCAGGACAGAATTGTGGCGGTCGATCAGCGTTCCTACCAACCTCATTTGGTGCAAATCAGGGAAGATTTGGTTCAATTTTCGCTCGGAGGCAGCTTCAATCGAGATGCCCTCATTCAAAGCGAACCCGACCTATTGCTTCACTATTTTTTCGAGTCGGGTAGCCGGAGGGAAATCGAGCGTCTTCAGCCGCACATTCCCGTCGTTTGGATCCAAAACTACCGAGAAAAACACCCCTTGGCTAAGTCGGAATGGCTTCGCGCCGTCGGGTTTTTATTGGGTCGCTACTCGAGCGCCGACTCCCTGTTTGCCGAAATCGCCCATCGATACCGCGAACTGGCGAGCCGTTCCTTGAAACCTCGTCCTGTTTTTTGCAATCTTCCCTATTCTGGAACCTGGGCCTTCCCAGGTGGCCAATCCTACCTGAACACCTTGATTCGTGATGCCGGTGGCCTCCCCATTTGGCCACAGAGCGAAGGCAGCGAATCGGTCATTTTGGGCATCGAAGAAGCGGCTCAACTTTTGGAAGAGAATCCAGGTGCCCTATGGATACATCCTGGTGATTGCCCCGATTGGGATTGCGTTGTTGAAAGGGCTCCACGCATCATGAAGCAAAGCGCTTGGCTGCCCAGCCGAATGGCCCAATGCGACAAAGGTGACTTTGCAGGGCATGTAAACCGCTGGTACAACGAAGGTGGCGTGCGCCCTGATCGCTTGCTTTCCGATTTGCAGCATCTGACCCAAGACACGGCGATTGAAGCCGAAGACCTGTATTTTTACCGCTGCTTATCGCCTCAGCCATGAAGTCTCGCCTCAGTTTACTCATACTCTTTCTGACCCTGTTGATTGCGGGATTGGAGCTGTATTGGGGCGACGCTTGGGAGCACCAATATTTGCTCTGGGAGTTTCGAATTCCTAGGGTCATTGGCGCCTTGGTGGGTGGTTCAACCTTGGCTTTGTCTGGGGTATTTCTGCAAACCCTATTTCGCAACCCCTTGGCGGGGCCCTTCTTGATTGGCATTAGCCCGGGAGCCACTTTGGCCATGGCTTTGGGCTTGTTCTGGGCCGAACAGCAATGGGGCTGGCTACTGGGAACCACTGAACAAATTCTATTGGCCCTTGGGGGAGCCTTTTTGGCTTTGCTCTTGCAATTGGGTTTGGCACGCAAGCACAGTCACCCTTACCAATTGCTGTTGGTAGGCATGGTCTTGAGTTTTGTATTTGGAGCGGCCACCGACCTGCTTCAAAATGTCGCCAGCGCCGAACGGCTCAAAATGTTCTCGCTTTGGAGCATGGGTT
The DNA here is from genome assembly GCA_027621365.1 of Bacteroidota bacterium. Classification (GTDB taxonomy): domain Bacteria; phylum Bacteroidota; class Bacteroidia; order NS11-12g; family UBA955; genus JALRLA01. Next base: position 53,420 of record JAQCBH010000005.1, read on the forward strand.
CCTTTGAACGAGTGACCCTCGAAAGTCTGCCCAGCATTGTGGGCCTGTTCATTGGATTATTGGCCTTGGCCCTGATGATTTCCACCCGAATGGATGCCTACCTGTTGGGTGACCTATACGCTCAGAGCGGAGGTTTGTCATTGAAAAAGACGCGGCATTGGATGATCGCTGGAGGCGCCGTAGGCGCCGCATGGATGACGGCCATTTGCGGCCCTATATCGTTTATTGGCTTGGTAGCGCCGCACATAGCGCGTGAATTGCTCACCTCGGCCAGCCACCGCAAACTCATCTTGCACAGCGTTGTTTGGGGAGCCTTTCTGGCTACAACCGCTGATTTCTTGGCTCACCATTTGATGCAGCAACAACTGCTTCAGGTCAATGCGGTAAGCGCCCTGATTGGAGGACCTATATTGCTCTGGAGCCTATTGAAAAAGGCCTGATCATTCCAAGCGTTCGAACTGAATGATGTGTTCGATTTGGTAATCGATGCCGGGATCAAATTCCACCTTCAAATTGTGCCCCCAAAACGAACCGAACACCTGCCACATGAGTGCCTCGGTCGTACCCCTATAGCCTTTCATGATCTCCCAAGTGGTGCTTCCGGTCTCGCGGTGAATCAACTTCATCAACACTTGGCCCTCGCCTACCGTGAGGTTCTTGAGTTGCTCCATGTACATGTCTTTGATGGCGGTTTCGCATTGCTTGATGTACTGGTTGCGGGCTCGGCGCCCATGAATGCCATTCAACTTGTCCTCCATGGCTCGCATGCGTGCGGCCGCCATCTTCGCGTAGGGCAAAGTTTTGCGCACACGGCGCTTTAGCAACTCGTACTCCTTGCGGCGAGCCTCGTCCATGTTGGAACTGATGAATATGGGATCCATGCGCTCCAAATAGACGGTATCGGTCTGAGCCCGCAATAATGGGCTCACATACAGTCCTAAAAGAATTAGGAAGAAGCGCTTGTTTGTTTTGGAGCGAAAAAGAACCATGATGCTGTACCTAATGCGAGGAGCACAATCGAAATCATCTGCGCTTGGGAGAACACCAGCGTTCCCACCGAGTACAGGCTTTCGCCATGCTCGCGAATGGACTCAATCAAAAAGCGTTCCACGCCCGCAAACACCAAATACACCGAAAACAATTGGCCCGCGCCTTTCACCCTGGGGCGAATCAGGTACCAGATGACGGCGAACAAAGCCAAAGCCATCAAAGCCTCGTACAAGGGAGTGGGCCAAACAGGATCAATCAGCTGATGGCAATAACGGCCTTGGCAATCGGCGATGCGCTCCATTCCGGGCAATGGGTAATCTCGACCCAAAACGTTGTGAGGGTATTTGTAGGCCCAGAGCCAATCGGGCAAACCGGGATTGGGCTTGAGGTTGGTTACCCCCCAATCTCCGTCACCTGAAAAGTGGCATCCGAAGCGACCCACGCCGTAGGCCAACATCATGGCAGGCCCACCCGCATCTAGCACATAGCGCCAGTTCAATCCCTTGCGGTTTGAGTACACCAAAACAGCGGCAGCGCCACCGATGAGGCCCCCGTAAAAGGTCCATCCGCCGGAGGTGAACAAGTCAACCAAGAGCGTGTCCAAGCGAAACGTATCCAAGTTTTCCAACAGGTGGAACACCTTGGCTCCCAAAAAGCCAAAGAGCAAGGCAGCCGTAGTAATAGCCCCCATGTGGTAGGAAGCGTCTTCCTGAGAAATGCGTTCAACCGGCTTAGGCAAACGCTGTTTTTTGTCTTCTCGGTAACGCCAGGCCAGAAAAGCGGCCGCACAAACCAGACCCCAGAGCAGACTGCCCTCGCTGGTGGCCAAATGCTCTTGAGGCACAAAGCCTTCGCCCGACTGCGTCATGACCCACAACACTTTGTAGCCAAACAGGAAGGCAAACAAGCCATTAAGGGCGTAGTCAGAGGCGGGATACGCCTGGCCGGATACCGTTTTCACGGCGACAGTGGGCATTTGACCCAAAGCCGTGCGACGCTTGAACTCGGCCGCCATGACCGCGAATGCCGCGCCGATGGCCAAGGCCACGAAAAAGCCAAAGGTGTTGACCATTTCCAGGGCGTGAATATTCAAGCCCAACAGGTCTTTCAATGCATGGTACAGGGTCGGAAACACGCTGCAAATTACAACCCGGTGCACGGGCCACAAAACCTCAGGAGGTTAATTTACAATCAAGCCACTGGCGTTCGTTTCGGCGTCGAGCCGTTCGAGTTGGACCGGCACAACCGTATTGACCAACAAGGGATCATAGGCGGCTTGCACTTTGACATAATTCTCGGTAAAACCCTGCATGATGCCTTTTCGGTCTTCGGTTTCGAACAGCACATTCAAGGTCTTTCCCAATTGAGATTCGGCAAATTGACGGCGCTTTTTCTCGCTCAAACTGCGCAGCTGAGTGACCCTGTCTTGCCGAACACCCAAAGGAACCCGACCGGCCATTTTCCGCGCGGTGGTATTTGGGCGCTCGCTGTATGGGAACACATGGAAATAGGATACGTCTAGGTCGTGAACGAAGTCGAACGTGTCCTGGAAATGCTCGTCGGTTTCTCCGGGAAAGCCCACAATGATGTCTACCCCAATACAGGCCTGAGGCATGAGTTCTTTGATCAGGGCTACCCGAGAGGCGTATACATGGCGCAGGTATTTGCGGCGCATGCGCTGCAGTATCTCATCGTTTCCACTTTGCAGCGGAATGTGAAAATGCGGCACAAATTTTTGGCTTTGGGCCACGAATCGAATGATCTCATCACTCAAGAGATTGGGTTCAATGCTCGATATGCGAAAGCGCTCGATTCCGTCGATTTTGTCCAATTCTTGAACCAACTCGTAAAAGGTCTGACCGTGACCCACACCGAAATCACCCAAATTCACGCCGGTCAACACCACTTCTTTGGCCCCACTTAGAGCGGCTTCTTCTACCTTCTTGACAGTTTCAGCAATGTCAGCACTGCGGCTGCGACCGCGGGCCAGCGGAATGGTGCAAAAGGTGCAGAAATAATCGCAGCCATCTTGAACCTTCAGGAAACTGCGGGTGCGATCGCCTTCTGAGAATCCGGGCACGAATTCGCGGGTTTCTTTGATGGGTTGGTTGTAGGTGCGGGCTTTCTCTTCTTTGCTCAAACTGTGCAAATGATCCAGCAACTGAAACTTTTCAGCAGCGCCCAACACCAAGTCAACACCCGGTATCTCGGCGATCTCTTGGGGCTTCAACTGAGCGTAACAACCCACGACAACCACATAGGCCTGTGGGTTGTAGCGCAGGGCCTCAGCCACAACCTTTTTGCATTTGCGATCAGCGTGATCGGTCACGCTGCAGGTATTGATCACATACAAGTCGGCAGCATCTTGAAATTCCTTTCGCTCAAATCCCTTTTCAGCCAACTGCTTGGCCATGGTAGAACTCTCTGAAAAATTGAGTTTGCAACCGAGGGTGTAAAAGGCGACGCTGGGCATGTTTGATCCGAACAGGATGTTGGCAGCGCAAAGTTAAAACAGCAACCCGAACTGCAAGGCCCAGGTTGAAATGCGCAGCCCATTACCTGTCACGGGCGCCAAACCTTCTAAGGCAAAATTGTCATTCAAGTCGTTGATGCCCACGTTTAGGGACCATTGAATTCCTGTTGAATTCCCGCGGGTTTGGTAGCCCAAATGCAGGGCGGTTTCTATGGGCTTTAAGGGAAGGTTTTCCCACTGGTCTAGAAAGATATCGGCTTGAGCAGGTATGCGGTTGGGGCCTTTGAAAATCACAGAGCGGAAATTCAATGAGGTTACCGCCCCCACCTGGAAGCATCGGTACTGGTCCTTGACCTTGGGCTTCAAGCGAATGTTTATCAATACGGGGGCATCCAAACTGATAAGGGAGATACGGGTGTACGCCGAATTGATGACGGTATCGGTGGGGCGGGCATTGGCAAAATTGCTACCTCGAAGGCGCAGGTCAAGGCCCAATTGGGGGTCCCACTTGCGCTTCAGCGTGGCATCACCGTGCCAAAAAAAGCCGGTTTGGTAACCGAGCAAGGGCCTGGGGTTGCGCAACTCCCCTCCATACATGCTGTTGAGGCCAATGCCCATCTTGAGTCCAAAATTTTGGCGCTTTTCCCATTCTCGGTCCACACTGGCATCTTGGGCGAGCCCGAGGCGGCAGCCGAGGGCGCTCCATGCGATCAGTATGACGAGGCGTAGGTTCATGCTACAGTTTTTTTCCTTTGAGGGCTTCAGAAACCGCGATGTCCATGATGCGCTCGGCAAATGGCTTAGTCACCTCATTCAAAGCCTCAATGGAAGCTAGCAATCGGTTGCGATCTCCTTGTGACAATAGACCCCTTAACTCATCGCATCGTTGCCGCGTGACCTGAATTTCTTCAGTCGACAAATGTTGATCATGCTTTTCCAAGAAGCGCTCGGTGGCATACAAAATTTGTTGAGCTTCGTTTTGAGCCTCTGTCAGCATGCGTTCTTCCAAATCGCTTTGAGCATGTTGCATGCTCTCCAACAAACGCTTTTCGACTTCTGAATCGGTCAATCCGTATTGGGACTTGACTTCAATACTTTGCTCCATTCCACTTCGCAATTCTTTGGCACTCACTTGGAGCAAACCGTTGGCATCGATGGCAAAACTGATTTGAATTTTGGGCAAACCGGCGGGCATGGCTGGAATTCCAGAGAGAACAAACTCTCCCAACTTCCGGTTGTGTAGCACCGATTCGCGTTCGCCTTGGAATACGGCAATTTTCAGGTTCACCTGACCGTCGACCGAAGTAGTGTATTCCCGGGCCAAACGGGTCGGGATCTTGCTGTTTCGGGGAATGATGACATCCATCAAATTTCCAGCTGTCTCAATTCCCAATGACAAAGGCGTAACATCCAGAAGAAGGACATCGGTTCTATTTCCGGCCAACACATCGGCTTCGATGGCTGCCCCTAGAGCGACTACCTCATCGGGATTCACTTCGCTGTTCACTCGGCAGTGATCAAATCGCTTTGCCAATTGGCGGGCAATTTCCGGGAATCGAGTACTTCCACCAACCAAAACGACTTCATCGATATCGGTTTCAACCAGTTCACTCAAGGACAAGGCTTTGTCTACCGATTTCCAGGTGGTTTGCATCCACGGTTCTGCCAGTTCACACAACTGGGCGTAATTCAGCTCCAAGCTGACATCGGCATTGAATTCTGCCGAAAAAAGACTTTCTGCATCTCGACTCAACTGCATTTTGGCTCGTTCGGCTATGTGTTGCAAGCGTATGCCATTGTCTATGCCCTGAAGAGAATGTTCTGCCATCCACCATTGAGCAATTCGAAGATCCAAATCATCTCCGCCCAATGCAGTATCTCCGTGAGTAGCCAGCACTTCAAACACCCCATCTTCCAAGTGGAGTATGCTCACATCAAAGGTTCCACCCCCTAAGTCATAGACCAATATGGTGCGGGATTCGGTACCGATATTCAACCCGTAAGCCAAACTTGCCGCGGTTGGCTCATTCACTATGCGCAAAACCTCCAAGCCAGCCAATTTTCCGGCATCCCGAGTGGCTTGACGCTGGGAATCATTGAAGTAGGCAGGCACCGTGATCACTGCCTTACTGACCGACTGACCCAAAGCCCCTTCGGCCTTTCGCTTGAGTTCTTTCAAAATCAAGGAAGACAGGTGAATGGGATCGTAGTAGCGACCATCGACCTCTACTTGAACCAAGGCTTCTTCACTGGTTTCCACCAAGCGGTAACCCCAGTATTTTTGAACATCTTGAGCGCTCTTTCCAAGCAATCGCTTCACGCTTCGCACGCAGCGCTCAGGCTGGGACTCCAAAGCTTCCCAGGCCCTTTTACCTACCAATGGTTCTGCCCCGTTTTCGGGGAAAAACAAAACCGAGGGGGTTAATCGACCCTCAGCAGATTCCAAAATTTGGGGATCCCGCTCTCCCGATGGCACCCAAGCCACCAAACTGTTGGTAGTTCCCAAATCAATCCCCAAAACCGGTTCCGACTTCGACAACGACCCTTGCTTGATATTAATGCTTATTTTGGCCATGACGCAAAGGTACTCCAGGCAAACGGAACCCACGAATGCAGAACCCGAAACCCCACGGGGCGTTTGACAATTTTATGACGAGTCAAAAACGAGCCTGCCCGAGGCCTAGAGTACCTTTGTAGCGCCATGAGTCGCAGCCTAAATAAAATCGCTAAACTTCTTTTTTTCATATCCATAATAGCCTCACAAACAAAGGCTTATGGGCAGTTGATCGTCGACAGCGTTACGTTGGGCTTGAATTTTTCCAATGAAGTTTTCTATTCCTTGAGCAAAGGCGAAACCAAAGCAAGTGGAATCTCAGATTGGGACATGGCTCATACGACGGTATCGCGAGACAATTGCTTGCGCTTGAATCACGTGAAAGGCTGGGAGCTTCGCCAATACCCCAATGGAAGCATTGCCGATTGGTCAAGCATGGACACCAGCAATTGGAAGTCTTGGCCCATGTATTTCAATTCGCCTGAAAACCATCTATTGGGCGCCTTCAATCGCACCAAAAACAGCAAAAACGTATGGGACTTTTCTTGGGGAGTCTACAACCCCAATACCCATGAGGTGGTGGGTGACTCTTTGTTCCTATTGATTAAGGATGGCCAACCCGTCATGAAATTCTGGCCGGTCGTCCAAAAAATCAATGGCGACCTGATCTTTCAAACCCAAACCTTTGATGGTAGACCCGCCAAGAAAGACACCCTTTTGCAGAGCGTGGCAGGAAAACGCCACCACAAGTACCATTCCTTTGTTCAAGGCCAATTCAATGTGGAGCCTTTAAAAGATGAATGGGACTTGCGGTTCACCCAGTATGCCGAACCCCGGTGGGATGCGACCCAGAATGTTTGGTATCCCAACATCGTTGTCGGGGTGCAGTCCTCGCCAAGTTTACGGGTGAAGCCGATTGAGAATCACTCTTGGCAATGGGCCTTGGATTCTTCTTGGTCTTACCAGGGTGCGACTTTCTTTGATCTGAATTCCATTGGATCGAACTGGAAGGCATTGGATAGCCAATCTCAAACTTGGTCGGTGAAACCCGAGTTGAGTTATTGGTTGGACAACGACAGCACCCAGGCGATTTTTCATTTCCTCAAGTTCGAGGGCGAAAACACAGGCAAGATTGTCTTTGAGTTTTGGCCATTGGCCCAGACCTTGAACCTTATTGAACCCAAAACTCTAGACATGGCCAAGGCCTTCCCTAACCCAGTTTTGGATCAATTGATCGTTCCTATTTCTTCCCTTGAAGCGGCCGAATTGACCCTTTTCAACAGCCAAGGCCAATGCGTTGCGCGTTCCGGACAAATCACTCTTAAAAATGGCTCAGCTCCCATCATTGCTATGCCTATCCAGCACCTACCGAGTGGTAGGTATGTGCTAAAAATTGCCCAAAACGGTCAAGTTTACAGCCAAACCATCATCAAGCTTTGAGACGCCTTCGATTGCTTTTGCTTCTGACGGCCTTGGGGCTGCCCTTGGCCATTTTTGGACAACCCAAATTTGTGGAGAAGCGCGCGGCCAGTGACAGCAGCTTGCAATTGAACATCGTCAATTCTCAAGGGCAAGTTGTGGGTCTTTGCCAAGTAACGGTTCATCCCCTGGGCAACCCACAGAGTTATTGGTTTCAAACCGACAGCTTGAGCCAGGTTCGCATTCCCCATATGCTGCCTAGCGAGATTGAAGTCGTTCCTCAGAATCTAGCCTATCTCAATCAGCTTTTTACGGTAGAAACCGTTCCAGCAGAGGGCGAGATTACCCTGACCTTAACCAAAAGAGACGAACGCATTGACCCCATTTCCATCACAGGGGCCGTCAACCCGCAGGCCATCAGCAAAACCCTGTATTCGGTCGAGGTCATCTCCTCCAAGAAAATTGCCGCTATGGGCGCCCAGAGCGTGGATGCAGTTCTCCAAAATCAATCCAACATCAACATTACACAAGATGCTGTACTAGGCAGCAGGGTTCAGTTGCAGGGCATGAGCGGAGCAGACGTCAAAATTCTCATTGACGGCGTCCCCATGATTGGCCGATTGAACGGCAACATCGATTTGTCTCAAATCCCCACCCACCAAATCGATCGCATTGAAATCGTCGAAGGCCCCATGAGTGTCATTTACGGATCAGATGCCATCGGCGGTTTGATCAACATCATTTCCAAAAAGCCCGATCAACCCGGTCTGCATTTGGACGCCCACGCCTATGGCAATAGCGTCGGATGGAGAAACTTTGATGCGAGTGGGCAATGGAGGTACAAGAATTGGGGCATTTCTGGATTTGCGGGACGTCAGTTTTCGTATGGTTATGATATGGACCCTAGTACCCGATTGATAGACTGGAGACCCAAGACTAAAATTTTCAGCGGGGCCCAGCTCCAATACCGAGCCGACAAGGCCGAACACCAATGGAAAGTTCAGCATTTCTATGAAAAGTTGACCGACCGCAGCAATGCTGAATCCAATTTGACCTCGGTTGGCGGCTACACCAACTACTACTACACTGAACGACTGGATTTCAGTCACAACAGCTTGATTCACTTGGGCCCAAACTGCGATTTGAATTGGCAAAACAGCGCCAATTTTTACAACCGCGACAAGGTTTCTTATTGGAGAAATTTGGTGACAGGAAAACAAAACCTAACAGGCCCAGAAGACCAGGACACTACCCTTAACAGGCAGTTGAATAGCCGTGCCATCTTAGGTTCAAGAGGCAGCCACCGATTGAATTGGCTTACCGGGTATGAGGCCAATGCTGAGACCTTGAGCAGCCACCGCATCAAAGGCCTTTCGCCGCTTTATTCCATAGCCCTGTTTGCCAGTGCAGAATGGCACATTCGCTCTTGGTGGCAAATTCGACCATCTGCCCGATGGGCACTCAACAATCAATTTGGCCGAGCCCTATCCAGCGAATCTCCGTGGAACATCTCCCCGTTCATCCCTTCTATTCAAAGCAAATGGCAAATCAGTCCCCATTTGACCTTGCGAGGATCAGCTGCCAAAGCTTTCCGAGCTCCCAGTTTGAAAGAGTTGTACTTCTTGTTTGTCGACATCAACCATAACATTCACGGCAACACTCAACTTCAACCCGAGTTGAGCGACAATTACACGGCCACCATCGAATACCGCCATTCTTTTGCCAGTGGCTTAGGGGCCGTTTTCAAGACCAACTGGTTCTACAACAACGTAGACAATCGCATTGAACTGGCGCTCTTGGACCAGCGATACAACTATTACCAGTACATCAACATAGGCAAACTTCAAACCCAGGGTCTCACTCCTCAATTTGAATACTACGGAGCAAATTGGAGCACCAAGTTGTCCGGCACTTGGGTGAGGTCGCAGATTCAAATAGATACCAGTAGCCAGCAACAGGGCTGGAATTCTGTTCAGGCCGTTTGGAACCTGGAGTACAATTGGCCTTCGCCAGACATTAGTGCCAACGTCTACACCAAATTCAATGGCCAACAACGCGGATTTTACTCCAACGGCAGCACCTACTCTATTGAGCAATTCTCCATGGTCGATGTTGTCTTGGCCAAAACTTGGCAATGGCAAGCAGGTCAACAGCTTATTCCCATTTCCGTGCAACTGGGCTGCAACAACGCTCTAGGTGTTCGCCGAATTGGCGCGGTAGGCCTATTCAGCACTCCTCACAATACTGCGTCACAAAATCTCAATATTTCTCCTGGCCGCTCTCTCTTCTTGGCCCTTAAGGTAACTTTGTAAGCCCATTGTGAAGCGCACATCCCTATTCATTTTCTGGAGTTTTTTAAGCCTAGTTTCATGGTCCCTGACCGCCTGTGAAAAAGAGGAACCCCTGTATCCTCAACCTCAGGTTCCTGCTGGCCTGCAAACCCGTGAATTTGCGATGGGTGAAAATTATGAAAACCAGATTTGGTTTCATTTTGGCTCTCAAACGGGCAGCAGCAATGCCTTCGGCTTGTGGGACATCGCCTTTGCTTGCGATTCCAAACCCCACCTCATCATCAACGGCGGCAAAAACCAGGCCTTTAGCTTGGCCTCTTTCCCCAATCTGGAATACGGTCAAGTGGACCAGGACCAACTGACCAATGCGAATTGGGCCATCGACGTGCTCAATGGCAACCAAGATTCCCTCGCCTTCGGCGATCCCTTCCAATACGAATCTCCGGGGCATTACTCGGCTCAATCAGCTGTCTATGTATTGGATCGTGGCGATGATAGCTTGGGCACCCAACGATACATTAAAATTCAATTGACGGGCTACAGAGCCGGTGTTTACAGCTTTCGCTGGGGCTACCTCCAAGAAACTACTCCCCGGTTCACCACCTACATGAAGGTGAATGAGGAAAAAAACTACGTTTACTACTCGTTCGCCAAGAAAAACGACGTGCAAAACGAGCCCCTCCACAAGTCGGCTTGGGATATCGTCTTTACGACTTACAAAGAACCTGTACCCGAACCCGGAACTGGCATTTTGTATCCCTATGTTTTGCGCGGGGTTCTGATCAACCCCACCCATTTGCAAGTGTGCGAAGTAGGACCAGAAACCCCCTTTGAAGCCATGAATTTGGACAAAGCCAAATCCTTGAACTTCAGCCGCAAGTTGAATGAAATTGGTTACGATTGGAAAGCATATGACCAAGGCACCAACCAGTACACCATCGTGCCCAACAAGTACTTTGTCATTCGCGACGTCACTGGCAACTACTTTAAAATTAAATTTGTGAGCTTTTATAACGACCAGGGCATCAAGGGTTTTCCGAAAATGGCCTGGGAATATTTAAAATGAAACATTCCATCCTTTCCATCTTGAGCTTGTTGGGCATCACTGCCCTATCGGCCCAAAGCGCTGCGGTAAACGAAGGCCAGCATTTGAAAAACTTGCGCCAACTCACATTGGGCGGCGACAATGCTGAAGCCTATTTCAGTTTCGACGGCCAAAAGCTTGTCTTTCAAAGCAATTACAAGGAATGGGGCTTAGAATGCGACCAAATTTTTTACAGCCCTATTGAATCTTTGGGGCTGCACACTGATGAGAGCACTGGGCAATCAGTCGGCCCTGAGAAGCCCATGATGGTTTCTACTGGCATGGGACGCACCACTTGCTCCTATTTCATGCCCGGAGATGAGCTCATGCTGTATGCCTCTACCCATGAGGGCGGCAGAGACTGTCCTCCTGTGCCTGAATCACACGGTCGCTACGTATGGCCTGTTTACGAAACCTTTGATATCTATGTGACCGACGTTCAGGGCAACATTGTCAAAAAACTCACCGATGAGCCCGGTTACGACGCCGAGGCGACAGTTTCTCCAGACGGCCAGTCGATCGTCTTCACTTCTACGCGAAGTGGCGATTTGGAACTTTGGATCATGGACATCGACGGTTCCAATCTGCGTCAAATCACCTCCGGCTTGGGCTATGATGGCGGGGCCTTCTTCTCTCCCGATTCCAAGCAGTTGGTATTCCGTGCTTCACGCCCCAACACGCCCGAAGACAGCGCCCATTACGTCGACCTATTGAAACAAGGTCTTGTTGAGCCCACCAACATGGAAATCTATACGGTGAATGTAGACGGATCTGATTTGAAGCAAATCACCCATTTGGGCAAAGCCAACTGGGCTCCTTTCTTCCACCCTTCGCAAGAGAAAATTATTTTCTCATCGAATCACCATAGCGACCGAGGATACGACTTTCAGTTGTACATGATTGGTACAGATGGAACGGGTTTGGAGCAAATCACGGGTGAGAGCATTTTTAACGCATTCCCGATGTTCTCCCCCGACGGAACAAAATTGGTATTTTCGAGCAACCGCAACAACGGTGGAACCCGCGATACCAATCTGTTCATTGCCGATTGGGTTGACTAATTCCTAGCTTGGGCGGGGCCCTGCCATGCTCATCAAAACCGAAGCCCTCGTCTTGCACAAAGTGCCGCACAGCGATCACTCTGCGGTGGTTAAGCTATTCACCAAAGAATGCGGACTTCTTTCCTTTCTGGTTCAAGGTCTACACGGCAAACAAAACAAAAACGCTTATTACCAGCCGGGTCAATTCTTGGAGATTATTTTTCACCGCAAAGCGGGACAAGGGTTGAACCGCATTCGAGAAGTGCAGGCCCTTCATACCGAGTTCACCGCTCAAAGTCCGGCCGATCAATTTTGGAGGCAGCAATTGCTTTCTTTCGCTGTTGAGCTGACCAACTTCTGCCTGAGTGAGGAACACTCTGAACCTGAATTGTTCGACACCCTATCCTCCAACATTCGATCCTTGGTGCAAGGCGAGATCAACTTGAGTTGGTTCCCCTTGCAACTGTGCCTGGATGTCAGTGAATGTTTGGGCCAAGGCCTTCCCCTGCGCGAAGCTCAACGAAAAGGGGGACTCGACGTTTGGAACGGACATTTTGGCCAAGCCAATAGTCTCCCGCATCAATGGCTCAGCGAACGTGATTGTGCCTTGCTATGGGATGCTCAACGCAGCGGTATTTGGGAAGCTCCAAGAGCCGAACGAATAGGAGTGCTAGACAAACTCGTCCTGCACCTGACGGTTTCCTTTTTCCCTGGAAAAACCTTGAAATCCATTTCCATCATTCGGGAAATGGCCTCGATTCATTAAGCGTCTTGCAAGCTGTTCTCAGCAATGAATTCCAGCACCTTATTGACCATATTCTTGGAGCCCATGATCACGGGAACTCGCTGATGCAATTCAGTGGGCGTCACTTGCAGAATGCGTTCAAAGCCCGAATGGGCGGATCCGCCGGCTTGCTCAACCAAAAACGACATCGGGTTGCACTCGTACATCAATCGCAACTTACCGTTGGGTGCCGACTCAGTGGGAGGATACAAAAATACCCCACCTTTGAGAAGGTTGCGATGAAAATCAGCAATCAAACTTCCAATGTATCGGGCCGAATAAGGGCGATGACTCGCCGTGTCTTTTTCCTTGCAATAGGCCAAATAGCGCTGGTACGCCGCAGGGAACGAATCGGTATTCCCCTCATTAACACTATAAATCTCACCCTCTTCAGGAATTTCAATATTTGGATGCGACAGGCAAAATTCATGGATATTATCGTCAAGTGTAAAACCGTTGACCCCTACACCCGTAGTGTACACGAGCATGGTTGAAGACCCATAGATGAAATACCCGGCAGCCACTTGGTGTTTGCCTTTTTGCAAACAGTCTTCAAGGGTGGGGTCTTTTTGTGCGTTGGGCCTTCGGAAAATGCTAAAAATGGTGCCAATGCTGGCGTTTACATCGATGTTGCTGCTGCCATCCAATGGATCGATGGCCACTACATATTTCTCGTTCTCGCATCCTGGAACAAAGCAGGCATCGTCATTCTCTTCTGATATGATGATACTCACTTCCCCACTGCGAGACAAGGTCTGCAGGAAAATTTCATTGGCGATGACGTCCAACTTCTTTTGCTCCTCGCCCTGAACATTGGTAGATCCCTGATTCCCCAATATATCGACCAAGCCCGCCTTGCGAACGTCACGGTTGACCATTTTAGCGGCAAGCTCTAGAGAGCGAAAAATCTTGGAGAGGGAGCCACCTGCATCCTTATACAAAGACTGTTGATCTACGATAAACTGTTCGAGGGTGATGAGACCGTTATAAGGCATAGTCAAAGAACCAAAATCGTTTTTACCTTTGCAAATCAACGAAAAAGAGGTCAGACCATCTGCCTCCCTCGTGGAACATTTGACAAAGATGCAGATATTTAAGTTTGGTGGGGCATCCGTGAAGGATGCTGAAGGTGTTCGAAACGTAGCTCAAATCATTGAGAATTATAGCCAATCGAATGTATTGGTGGTGATTTCTGCGATGGGAAAGAGCACCAATGCGCTCGAAAAAATCATTCATGCCTCTTTCTATAATGATGGAAAATTGGCGACCTATGTTACCGAATTTAAACAATACCACGACCAGATATTGAGCGATTTGTTTCCCGCCGAACATTTGTTTGGCCGCATCGACGTTCAAAATCTCTATTTGGAATTGGAATGCGCCATCGACAATGCCAACTTGAAGCACGACTATGACTTCTACTATGACCAAATCATAGGCTTCGGGGAATTGATATCCACTCGCATCGTGTCGGCCTATTTGCTATTCAGCGGATTGAGAAATCAGTGGGTTGACTCCCGCAACTTCATTTTGACAGACGATCGCTACCGCGATGCGAAAGTCATGTGGGAACAAACCTCGACCGTGATCGGCAACCGCCTAAAACCACTGTCGGAAAAGAATTTGGTTATTGCTCAGGGATTCATAGGAAAAGGTCCAAATGGAGAAAACACTACCTTGGGTAGAGAAGGCTCCGATTACAGTGCTGCCATCTTTGCCAGACTTTTGGAGGCCCAATCGGTTACCATTTGGAAAGATGTTCCAGGTGTGATGAATGCCGATCCCAAGAAATTTGCCCATCCCGTCTTGCTCAAGGAACTTTCCTACGAGGACGCAATTGAACTGGCGTACTATGGAGCTTCCGTCATTCACCCAAAGACCATTCAACCGCTTCAAGCGGCCGGTATACCCTTGTATGTGAGAAGTTTCTCCCACCCAGAAATGGAGGGCACACGAGTCACTCGAGAATCAACTGGTCTGACCCAGGCCTGCTTGATTCACAAATCGAACCAAACGCTCCTGCAGTTTTCTACCCGCAATTTGACTTTCATCGCTGAAACCCAGTTGATGCAATTATTCACTTTGTTCAACGCCCTGAAGATTCGTTTGAATTTGATGCAAAATTCGGCAACCCATTTTACCTGCGTGATCGATTTTCAAGAATCTCGTTTGGAGAGCTTGAAAGCCGAATTGGATAGTCTAGAGATGGAGCTCTCTGTTCAGCCAGAATTAGAAATGATCAGCATTTACCAACCTGAGCCTGGAATTGAGGCTCAACTTCCGGACGCAAGTACGTGGGTGCTCAAGCAGCAAACCGATCGCTCCACCCATTACGTGATCCGACCTTAAATTCATCAGGCATAAAAAAAGGGCTCCTTCGGGAGCCCTTTTTTATTTCATCATTGATTCAATCAACGATTGATGATCAATTTTTGTGTTTGTACTTCGGTTCCTTGGATTACACGCACAGTGTACATTCCAGGAGCAACCTGAGACAAGTCAAGGGTTTGACGACCAAAGCCGTTTTCTACACCGTTCAACTGGTACACTACTGCACCCAAAGCATTGATGACGGAAATGTCGGCTTTTTGCTGAGCAATGCCCTTCCACACCAAGGTAACCTCACCTCGTGTTGGGTTGGGCTGAACAGTCAAATGACCTTTCGCGTTAGCCTCTTCAACTCCCATGTAAGTATTGAAACAGTTGGGGGGGTATTCCACGTACACCTCACGTACCACCAAGTTCGATTGGTTGCCGCTAGGATCAGTCACTTGATAAGTGATGCTGTACACTCCGCTCTGCCAAATGTTTACATTGTGGGTAACCACCTCAACCAAAGGCATCAAATCGGTAGCCGAATAGTAGTTGTCGCGAACCTGAATACCACTAATGGCCCAGAAAGGTGTACCTACACAAGCACTCACAACAGGAGCTACGAGCTCAGGCGCTTTGCGGTCTACTACCTTTACGAAACGTGATTTGGTGGTTGAATTTCCACTCTCGTCAATGGCGGTATAAGACTCTTCATACATACCCAAAGTGTAAACATCAACAGAACCTGACTTGGTCACAGAAATCTGAGACAAGGGGTAGTAGTTGTCGCTCACCGTCACGCTGCGAGAAGAGTACGGAGTCATGACATCGTGCAAAATGGTATCGCTGGTGTTCAACTCGATGTTGGGGGCGATGAAATCATCAACGCGGTAATTGATCGTATAGCCATCTTCATCGGCTGCGTTTCCGCTAGGATCTTTGGCCTTGTAAGTGATGGGGTAAGTTGCGCGAATCTGCGTATTTACCTGACCATTGAATCCTGGGTTCTTGCTCAAGAAGATGGAACCATTGCAGTCGTCCATGGCGTAAACCTCATCAACAAAAGGAGACTTGATCTGCACATCGATGGTAGCTCCATCGGTGATGCGCTGATTCAAACGGTAAATACCGGGCTTCTTGGTGTCGCGCACTTGAACCAAACGAGTGGCGGTTGCGGTGTTTCCTTGAGCATCCTTCACGGTATATACCAAGGTATAATCACCCACAGTGCTAGCATCAACACTACCAGAAATTTGAATGGCCGAGGTCAAGTTGCCATCTACGGCATCGTTGGCCACTGCACCCAATTCGCTGTAGGTATCGCATTGCTCCATGGTAATGGTGGTATTTCCATTCAAAGTCAACACAGGAGCGGTACGGTCGAGAACGACGATTACGGTACGAGTGCGTTGCTCTGCTTTGTTACCAGAAGCGTCTTCTACATCGAAGGTGATGCTGTACACACCTGGAACCGTGCAATCCAAATCGCTATTCACTACCACCAATGAAGTCATATCGCCTTCGGTAGGATCATTAGCAGAGTACGTAGAATTGGCCACTTCGGCATAGCAAGAAGTCTTGCTGGAACCGCGCTCCACACGAATCGTATCGCTTCCCACCAAACGGAAAGTAGGCACAGTCATGTCGTTGGCCAATTTCAGCAAATAATCTTCGTACTCACCTACTTGGTTGACACCACATGGCGTATTTGAGAAATTCGAGAATGAAGCAGCCACACGCAAGCGGGTCAAACCTTCAAAACTCTGGCTCAATTTGGGAACCTTAACGGAAGCGCTCGCGCTAGTACCCGTCATGCTTCCAGTGCTCATCACTTCCTCACCTGCATCGTTGAAATCACCATCAATGTTCCAGTCAACCCAAGCTTTGTAATTCACAGGGTTAGAGTTCGACAAGCGAGTAACAGTCAAATCATAAGTAGAACCAAAGGTCAATACAGCGGGGTATTTGGTTTCAGCATAGCTGGTGTAAGCCGCTTGACCACCATCTGTATTGCTGTTGATCAACTTCACGCCATTGCTATTTTCCAAGGTCACTGTATTGATCGCCACGTCGGCTGACATCATGCTAACCAAAGGTGTGCAGTAATCCAGCACAATCACATACTTGTTCTTGATCAACTTCTTCTGAGTAGCAGAATCGCCACCTACAGAATTCCAAGCCTTCAAGGTAAAGGTGTACGCACCGCCCTTCAAGAACTTGATCTGAGGGTTCTGGCTAGAAGCGCTAGTACCATTCATGTAAGTGAACGAAGTGGGGAAAATGTTTGACTCGAATTTGTTGGCGTAGTCAGTCTTTGTCGTAAAGCTCACAACATCCAACACATTGGGGCGCACATTGTCAGCCGTGTAATCCAGTGCACCGGGCTTAGTTGGCGTCAAGATGGTCACATTGTCGCAGAAGGTATCGTTGCCGTTACAGGTCTGGGCCACCAAACAAACCTCGTAAGTTCCGTCTGTTGAGAAGAACTCCGTGTAAGATTCGCCGGTACCTGCAACGTTCTGATCCACCCACCACTCGTAGGTAGGAGCTCCTTCGGTTTGAGTCGAAGCGTTGGCAAAGGTCACGGCCATGCTATTGGCAGCAGGATTGTAATCAGTTGTCCACTTTGCATTGGGAGGCAAGGCAGGGCCCAATTTGCTCTTCCAATTCAAAATGAATCCTTTGTCGTTGCCAGAACCGTTGGTTTCGAACGTGATGTAACCCGCACCGCTGGTCAACACGATATCAGTTGTATCCCAGTAAGCCTGGTTGGTGGAAGTGATACCTTCTGTTGGAGTTACTTCCTTTGAAGGATCAGCTTCAGTAGCATCGTAGATGCGAATTTTATCACCGGCATCCTTCAATACCAATTCCTCAAAACTCAAGGTGATTTTCTCAGCACCGCAAGGAAGAATTTTGAAGTAGTCAATAGAGGGCTTACGGTTATCGCCGTAATTGGCGGTTGGACCTCCATTATCAAACAAAGTACCGTTTTTGCTGTTGCCTTCTTTGCTGGGGCCCATGTAGAACTCAGTAGCTGAGGTACATTCGATGTATTTGCTCTTGCAAGTAGTGGTAGAGGGCCCGATATCGTTTTCAGAAGTCAAGCAGACCTTGTACCATCCAAATTCATTCAGAGTGAAAATGGGATTCTGATCAGTGGCCGTTTGGTCGTCTGCCCCTGTGGGAGAGTACAATTCCCAACTCCATTTGTAGGCGCCGTTGTCGCTCAAATCAAACAACTGTACATTGTAGTATTGCTCTACTTCATTCAAATCAGAAATAAAATCAGCATTAGGAGCAGCCGTAGGAGCCACAATTTTCACTGTATTTACAGCAGAATCTTTGTCTCCACAGTAGTCAACCATCAACTTTACATCATAAGTTCCCGCATTATTCCATGAGGCAATGCCCTTAACGGCATTATTGGAAACGATGGTTGACGCCTGGTCGAAGGTCCAATTGTAGGTCCAGTTTCCGCCGCCGCCTGCTGTGAAGACAGTAGGAGACTTTACATAACTGGTACCCGTAGGAACAGAAAAAGTCGCGGTTGGCTTGGTGACATTCAAGATATTCACCTCAAAGTCCATGATGTTACCATAATTGTTCAGTGTTCCACAACCCTGTGAGGTCGAGAACGTGCTATACAAGCAACGAACACGCAAAATGGCAGTACCCGCGCTCTGATTGCCACAGGGAATTTTAATTTTCACCGTCTTGTTTTGGTAGGCAGCAATCCGTCCAAATGGGCCTGAAGGACCTGAAATACACTCGGTGGTTTGAAAGTTATTGTCGCGATTCAAATCCAACCATACTCCGGCCCATTCCGCATAGGAACAACCGTTGGAGATGTACATTTCAATCTCCTCGCCTGGAGTGATGTCGATGCAGGGACCGCTGGTCATCAATTTGTTGGTTGCGCCAGTGTTGCCACAGGTCAAACCCGAGAAGGAGGCTACCTGCCCCTTGCTGTTTTTGATGGTCACGGCATCGAACCAGTCGATGCTGCAACCGTAGGAGTTCGTTGCCGCGCAAATTTGAGCCTGAGCAGCATGCCCGAATCCCCAGGTGGAGGCCAACAAAAGCCCAGCCTTCCAACCCAAGTTTTTAAGCGTTTTAGTGAATTTCATGTAAATGAGTGGTTAAATAGGGACTTAATCTAGCAAGTCCCCGTGAAACCCTTTTTTACAAAAAAACCGAGGTTCAAAAACGCAATCATCGCGCTCTTGATTATTTGCGCCTGCAATGCAAAATTTACAAATGTCAGATAATCAGTCGCTAAGGAATCACCAAGCGATCGCCCACTTTGATTTGAGAATGGCTCAACTCATTTTTCGTCATGATATCGTTGACGCTTACCCCATACAATTGGGAGATTCGAAACAGGGTCTCCCCCGGTTTCACGAAGTGAACTCTGGACGTCGACGGAGCCGCTTCGCTTCGCGCTTCAGATGGAACCAACCACAACCATTGACCCGCTTGTATATGACCCGAGGTAGTAAGATCATTGTACCCCATCAAGTCCTCTACTGACAAGCGGTACATTCGAGCAATTGACCATAGGGTCTCCCCCGTTTGTACCTGGTGCTTCTCAACCAGTCGAGTGGCTGAAGATCCTTCTGTGCTTGATTGCATACCGCTTCTCAAACCAGGATGAAGGATCAAAACCTGACCTGGAGATAGCTCCATTGATTCCAAGTTGTTCCAGCGAAACAAATCCACTCGGTCCAATCCGTAGCGCAGGGCAACAGCATCCAAGGTTTCTCCTCGGCGAACAACGTGATAAGCCTTATTGCCATCACGGCTGTAGACAGTATCCTGCACAGAGGTCGAAGGCAACACATAGGTACTAGGCTTATCGTTTCTCGAACCTTGCAAGACCAATTCCTCACCGGGTGATACCTGTTCTTGTGACTCGTAATCCAAGAGGTTCATTTTGTACAGGGCTCGGGTGCGAATGCCATATTGCTGGGCAATGTCACGGATGTGCTCGCCTTGTTTGACGGTGTGAGAACTCGCCAAATTCGATTCCCGGCGTTTGGGCTTTAGGTACAAAATATCGCCGGGATTCACCGGTGCACCGGGTTGCAAATCGTTGTATTTGTAGAGCTTTGAAACGGGAACTCCACCCTGCTCCGAAATGGTTCCCACTCCCTGGCCTTGGCGAACGGCAGCCGCTGGAAGTCCATTGATCTCCATGGCAAGCAAAGTATCGGCTCGACCCGTAAAATACTCGGGGCCTAGCACCACCAAGCTGTCGTAATACCCCAGCCGATACCGCTTGATCACGCCAATGAGTATATCACCATAGGCCGGATTGGTCGCATAACCTGCCAATCGCAATCCATGGGCCCAATTCACATAATCAGCAGCGGGAAGCTCAAACAGGGAGGCATAGCGCTTGCTGTTTTTTAAAAACAGGCTATGGTCCCGATAGGAATCCATGGCCGACGGATAGCTGCGAAAACACTCGTCCTTGGCATCATCATCAGCCAAACAAGTACCACCCGTCCAGGTGCTTCGGCATTTGATTCCAAAATGGTTGTTGCATTCAACGGCCAATTTACTGTTCCCTGATGCACTCTCCAATATGCCTTGACCCAAGGTGATACTGGCAGGTACACCGTAGGTCTGCATTTCTACCATGGCTGCTCGAGAGAAGCTATCGATGTATTGCTTTGCGCTCTTCACCTGAGCCGATAGACTCAACGCTCCAAAGGCCGCAGCCAAGCAAACTCCACGTCGAAACACGGGATCAAACTTAGCCCCAAGCCCATTCGGGCACAAACGGGCTTCTGCACGGCCCTGCCGCTTGCCCACAAAGCAGTACACCAACTTGCGGTTAATCCAATCCTTTGGCCGAAATTTGTGGGACATGCAAAAACGCATCATTCTCTTATCGATTGTTTTGGGGGCCGCGTTCCACGTCTTCGCACAGGGTAGCTTCCCAAAACCTCAATTCAAGGCCACCTATTCAAACACCAAGCCAAAAGCGGGAGAAACGCTGGAGCTTTCCTTGAAATTTGATGTCGCGCCAGGCTTTCACGTATACAGTGAAAAAAGTGATTGTTCCGAGTATGATGGACCCATTCGAGCCAGCCTGGATTTTCCCAAAGTCGCGAGCCTGGAATGGATAGGCAGCTTTCGCGGCGTCGGCGATCACATGGTCAAAGAGACGGAAATTTGGAACTGCTCAACTGGTGAGTTTACCGGCAAAGGAGAATTTCGTCAATCGCTGAAAGCCTTAAAGAACATTCCCGCTTACCAGGTGGTATTCAATGGCCAAATCTGCAACGAAAGCGGCTGTGAGAATATTCGCGACATGGTCATTTCCGTTCCTGCTTTGGCCGTTCTGGGAGAAGAAAAACCCAGCGCTCCTGTTCAAGACCAACCTGAAGAAACTCAAGAGACCGTCGATACAGCAGCGGCTCTCGCTGACCCCTCTGTTTCGGCGACAACCCCATCTTCTAAAGGATACATTTCCAGCAACGGCCAAATGGAGCCTTGCGAAACCAAGACCTTCAATGGCCAAGCGGCCGAAGAAAGCCGCAGCGGCGCATGGGGCTTGTTTTTGTTGGCCTTGCTCAGTGGCTTTACCGCTTTGATTACCCCCTGTGTGTTCCCAATGATCCCGATGACCGTATCGTTTTTCATCAAGAATCATTCAAGGGCTAAAGCCATACGGGATTCCTTGATATTCTCGGTTTCCATCATAGCCTTGTACACCATCATTGGAACCATTGTTGCCGCTAGCTTTGGGGCTCAAGCCGCCAACTGGTTGAGCACACATTGGGTACCTAATGTATTCTTCACCGTTATCTTCTTGGTGTTTGCCGCCAGTTTCTTTGGCGCTTTTGAGATTACCCTACCCTCTTGGATCGTCAACAAGGTAGACCAACAGGCCGACAAGGGCGGTTTCTTGGGACCCGTTTTCATGGCGGTAACCATCGCCTTGGTTTCTTTCTCATGCACAGGCCCCATTGTGGGTACCGTTCTGGTCGAAGCCGTAACGGGCCAAGATTTCATGCGCCCCATTGTGGCCATGTTTGGATTCTCATTGGCCTTTGCCCTTCCCTTTGGATTGTTGGCCTTGTTCCCCAGCTGGTTGAACAACTTGCCCAAAAGCGGCGGATGGTTGAACAGTGTCAAGGTGGTACTCGGATTTGTAGAGGTAGCCTTTGCTTTGAAGTTTTTGAGCATTCCTGATCAGACCTACCACTGGGGCTTGTTGGATCGCGAGATCTATCTAGCCATTTGGATCGTCGTATTCACTCTGCTCGGCTTTTATTTGCTCGGAAAACTCAAATTTTCGCACGACAGCGAACTGCCCTATTTAGGAGTGGGTCGACTGGCCTTGGCCGTGGTGAGTTTCACCTTTGTGGTATACATGATACCCGGTATGTGGGGAGCACCTTTGAAGGGTCTCGCCGGATACCTTCCTCCCATGAGCACCCAAGACTTTCGCTTGGGCGGCCCTGAACACGGAGAGGGCAACGTCATTGGCACGCCGAAGTACAGCGACCAACTGCACATCCCCCACGGCATTGCCGGATATTACGACTACGACGAAGCCCTGCAAGCGGCTCGTACCTTGGGCAAACCATTGTTCATCGACTTCACCGGTCACGGCTGTGTAAACTGCCGCAAAATGGAGGAAAAAGTATGGTCAGACGAGTCTGTACTGAAGATATTGAAAAACAACTATGTGGTGGTTTCTCTCTATGTGGATGACAAGAAAATCGTACTTCCTGAAGCCGAGCAGTTCATTGGCAAAGCCACAGGAAAACGCGTTAAAACCCTTGGTGACAAAAACGCAGAAATCGAACAGTGTTATTTTGGCAAAACCACACAGCCTTTGTACTGCCTATTGGATGCCGATGAAAATTTGCTCCAACCCGCTTTGGGCGCTGATTATTTCCAATTCAATGTTGAACCCTTTGTCCGCTTCTTGAAAGACGGGCTGACCCAATTCAAAGAACGATGAGTCGCGTACGCAGCCATTTTGAGCAAGCCCAGCAAATCCTGAATCAGTTTCTGTCTGATGAGGAGCAATTGAAACACATTGACCAAGCGGTAGAAGCCATGGCCCATTGCCTTAGCAGCGGCCACAAAATCATCGCCTGTGGTAACGGTGGCAGCCATTGCGACGCCATGCACTTTGCGGAAGAATTGAGCGGTCGCTACCGCAACAATCGAAAAGCCTTGGCCGCGATGGCCATCTCCGACCCCAGTCACCTGTCTTGCGTGGGCAATGACTACGGGTACGATTATGTTTTCTCTCGTTACGTCGAAGCCTTGGGGCGACCCGGTGACATTCTGCTCGGAATTTCCACCAGCGGCAATAGCACCAATGTTTTGAATGCCATCGCAGCAGCCAAAGATCTCGGCATGACTTGCATAGGGTTAACTGGAAAAGACGGCGGCAAAATGAAAGATGCCTTGGACATCGAAATTCGAGCCCCGCATAGCGAATTTGCCGACCGGGCTCAGGAGATTCACATCAAGGCCATTCACGCCATGATCGATGGCATCGAAATAAGCCTTGCGCTTTCCTAAAAAAAAGCGATTTTCGACCCTCATTTAACCTCTCCCACTTGTGATTCGCTTTCGCTTAACCCTTATGAGTTTTCTCCAGTTTTTTGTCTGGGGATGTTGGCTCATTACCATAGGAGCATACTGGTTTACCACCAAAAAATGGGACTCTCAAGACTTCGGAGTCATCTTCTCCACCATGGGAATTGCGGCTTTGTTCATGCCCGCTATATCGGGAATCATTGCTGACCGATTCTTGTCGGCTCAGAAACTCTATGGTCTGTATCACATTTTAGCGGGTATCGGTTTGTACTATGTTCCTAGCGCGACCAGTCCAGCAGACATGTTTTGGCGCATTCTGCTGACCATGATCTTTTATATGCCCACGCTTTCGCTGTCCAATACCGTGAGTTATCATCTGCTCAGCAGCAAAGGCGAAGATGTGGTCAAGGCCTTCCCTCCCATTCGCGTGTGGGGTACGGTTGGTTTTATCGTCGCCTTATGGACCGTTAGTCTCACTCACAATGAAACTTCAGCCAACCAGTTTTACTTGGGGGCCGCAGTGAGCATATTGTTGGGCTTGTACGCCTTTACCTTTCCTGATTGCCCCCCATTGGGCAAAGAAACCCGCAAAAAGGGTCTTTGGTCGGCATTGGGACTTGACTCCTTCGCCTTGCTCAAGGAAAAGCGTTACGCGGTCTTTTTCTTGTTTTCCATGTTGTTGGGCGCTGCTTTGCAGTTGACCAATGCCTATGGCGATACCTTTTTGCACGGCTTTGACGGCCAGCCCGAATACGCCAAATCACTGGCGGTTCAATACCCGGCCATGATCATGAGCATCTCGCAGATCAGCGAAACCCTGTTCATTTTAGCCATTCCTTTCTTCATGCGTCGATTTGGCATCAAACAAGTGATGTTGATCAGCATGATAGCCTGGGTCTTGCGTTTCGGTTTGCTGGCTTACGGAAACCCTGGTCCCGGATTGTGGATGATCGTAACCTCCTGCATCATCTACGGCATGGCCTTCGATTTCTTCAATGTGTCGGGGAGCTTGTACATCGAAAAAAGTGCAGATCCCAGTATTCGTTCCCGCGCCCAAGGCCTGTTCACCATGATGGTCAACGGTTTTGGTGCCGTTTTGGGTAGCCTTAGCAGCGGATGGGTGATCAGCCGTTTCTTTGAAGACGCCAATGGCAACAAGGACTGGCAGGGCATCTGGCTGGCTTTTGCCGCCTATTCATTGGCCGTGGCCATTGCCTTCCTGTTCTTATTCGAAGAGCCCGAAGAAGCTCAAAGCTGATCGTAAGGGTTTTCCTCCTCCTCTGACCCTTCCAATCCATCAATGGTAACCGAATGAAGGGCCTGGCTTTGCATGGACTTGCGGAACACCCCTAGATAAAGGAGCCCAGAGACAGCCCCCGACAAGTGCCCTTCCCAACTCACATTCTCTGGTACCAAAAGAGGAATCATGCCTTGCCACATGTTGCCGTACCACAATACCGCAGCGAAGGCCATACGGCGATAAAGCGCATGAGAGTAAAACAAGCCTTGAAACATCAGGAAAAAGCCCAATGAGTATACCCAGGTAGAAGCCCCTATGTGTCGGCTTCCTGGTTGACCTATCATAAACAATAGAAGGGAGCTCAGTATCCATGACCACAACAACAATCTAAGAGATTGGCGAGGCCATGTGAAATAAACGCCGAATAACAGGGCGTTGATGGAAATCAAATTCCCAAATAAGTGCTCTGTATCGGCATGAAACCATGAACCGGTCAACAGGGTCCAAGCCGATGACATCATCCTTGGAGTCAATCCCCAATCATGCGGCGGAGGCCCGTAAGCAAATACTATTAGGAGAGCCGCGTTTAGCAATCCCAGGATCCAAACGAATACCCTTAGAGTCATGTAGATAAATCTATACCCGCATTCCACCAGCCGGCATCAAACCAAGCACCATATCGCTGATAAAAACGATGAGCCTCTTGGTTCCAATCCAATACTTGCCAGACCATTCTGCTAATGTTCTTTTCTCGGGCAAAATCCAAACAGGTTTCAAACAACGCGCCCCCAATACCCTGAGATCGATGAGATTCTCGAACCACAAAATCTTCTAAGTACAGGACCGGTCCCTTCCACGTGGAATACCTGCGATAGACAATAGCAGTGCCCACTACTTCTTCATTCACCTCTGCCACCCAGGCCCATACCCACGGCTCGCTGCCAAATAACACATCCGACAAAGTCTCTGTTGTAGCGACGAATTCATGTGGAGCTTTTTCAAATTCGGCCAATTCCGCAATTAAACGGTGAATAGCGGGAACATCTAGAGGACTAGCAGGACGAACGGAAAAGGAGGGCATTAACGAATAGCCAATTTCAGGGTGCGGGTATTGTCACCGCTTTTCACCTGAACAAAGTACACACCGTTTTGAATCATGGCGTCTACGGTGCTGATGCGCACCTTTCCAGCGGAAAAATCAGCAGATTTAATACTCTGAACATATACCGCTTTACCCAACACATCATTGATGATGATGACCGCGTTCGGGTATTCTATTTCTGAAAACATCAAGTTCACATAGAAATAAGACCCCGTGACGGGATTGGGATTGAGAGTGAATTCAGGACCACCAGTTACCGTCACGGGGGGTTCCGTCACGGGTGTCGCATGAGCGGCAGCAATGCCGGCCATGGCAACGATTAGTATAACCCAAATATTCTTCACTGTTACAAAAATAAAAAAAAAGGCGTTTGATACCAAACGCCTTAGATTTTAATGTGGATAACTGTAAATTATTCGCCAATGCCTTGATCAGCAGCAGAAGAATCAGTTGTAGAAGCAGCAGTAGTGTCTACATTGGTTTCCTCTACAGTTGTTTCAACAGTAGAATCAACAGTTTCTTCAGCAGCGGCATCGTTGCCACCGCAAGCAGCGAACACAAACAAAGTGCAAGCAGCAATTACAAAAGAGATTTTTTTCATTTTTTCCTATTTAAGTGTGGTGCAAAAATATAGGCGCGGGCAATATTTGCAAAAAAAATTTTTTTTTTATTCAAACATTTTTGTGCTCTCAGACTCCTTGACAAATAATGGATTCGAATATTCTATCAATATTTCAACTAAAACGTACAGACCTTAGAAACGATGTTGGTTCTTTGAACTTACTACAATTGAAAATTTGTGCTCCTAGCGAATAAAGCGGAGATTTGCCCCAAGTTCCATTTTCGTATGAACCGCGTAGAAAATCGATTCATTGCCGCCATTTGCCTAATTTATGCCATAGGTCTGGCGGGCTTTATCATTCCGGCTGCGCGCCCTTTGTTCATGTGGCTTACCCCCTACAACATTGCCGGTGCCTTTGCGGTAGCTTGGCTCTTTCATCCCAAGTGGACACTGGCACACGTCGCTACCTTACTGGCTATAGGTTTGCTCGGATTTGGTGTAGAGGTCTTAGGCGTCCAGACTGGCGCCATTTTTGGTTCCTATTATTACGGAAAGACCCTGGGCCAGGGATGGAATCAGGTTCCTTTTTTGATTGGATTGAATTGGGCCGCCATGGTCTTTTACACCTCCAGTCTACTAGCAGGACGCAGCCAGAACAATTTCCTGCTGTCCCTGGGAGGTGCCTCTATGATGACGCTGTACGACTTTTTCTTGGAACCCGTAGCCGTGCGTTTTGACTTTTGGCATTGGAGAGGCCCCATTCCCATGCAGAACTACATCGCCTGGTTCGCTCTTTCTTTTGTCTTTCTGTATTTGCTATTCAGCAGCAGCAAGCCCAGCCACAATCGAGTGGCCGGCACCATCTACTTCATTCAGTTGGGCTTTTTCATGGCCCTGTTCGCTTGGATGAAGCTGTTTTAAATCTTGGTCATGAACGTACAGGTATCGTCGTACATTCCTTCGACCGCGTCGGCGTAATTCTCTAAAACCACTTTTCGCTTCACCTTGAGGGTGATGGTCATCTCTCCGCTTTCAATGGTAAAGGGCTCGCGTTTGACCACAAACTTTTTCAATCGCTCGAACTTGGCCAATTCGTTACTCAAACGCTTGATGTCTTTGGCCATCCATGCCGCTAACTCGGCATCGTCTAAGAATACGGCATCCTGCTTCAAACAATCTTGTTTAGCAGGCATTTGCTCCGCAATCGCATCAGGAGAAGGCACCACAATGGCAGTCAAATACTCTCGCTTATCGCCAATGATGAACACCTGATCAATCTTTTCGCTCTTGAGCAAGACATTTTCAATTTGCGTCGGATAAATATTTTTACCCAAGGAGGTCTTCAACATGTTCTTCAGGCGATCGGTGATCTTCAAATATCCCAGCTCGAATCGGCCTATGTCACCGGTGTGAAACCATCCGTCGGCGTCGAATACAATATCGGTCTCAACCTTATTCTGCCAATAACCCTGCATGACGTTGGGACCCTTGACCAATATCTCCCCTTCTGCGCTTTTGAAATCGGGCTGGAAACTGTTGTAGTCCTGAACCGTGATCATCTCCATGGTTTCAATGTTTTGAATGGCCACTTGCTGACGAGGTGCCACACGACCGGTCGTTCCGTACACCTGACGGTGAAATTCATTGACGGTCACCAAGGGCGAAGTCTCGGTCAATCCATAACCTTCTTGAACCTTCAATCCTAAGTAGGAGAAAAATTCACCAACATGAGGAGGCAGAGCACCTGCACCGCTCACAAACAATTTGAGGCGACCGCCCATTTTGGCCTTGATCTTGGAATACACCAATTTTTCAGCAATGGCACTTTGGATGGACAAGCCCAAACCCGGTTTGCGACCGGCCATATCAGCAGCGCGAACCTGTTTACCAGTGTTCAACGCCCACCAGAAAATCTTGGCCTTGACGCCTCCACTCTCGGTGGCATTTTTGACCACCTTATCGTGCACACGCTCCAACAAACGAGGAACCGTGGCCATCAAGGTGGGACGCACTTCGGTGATGTTCTGAGCCACTTTGTCAATGTTCTCAGCGAAGGCAACTTCCGCACCGATGTAAGTACTCAGGTACATGGTAGCCAAACGCTCATACACGTGACTCAGAGGCAAAAAACTCAAATAGACGTCATTGGGTCCAATGCTCGGAACCAGGTCTTTGGCATCAAAACAGTTGCTCATGAAGTTCCAGTGCGTCAACATGGCGCCTTTGGGAACCCCAGTAGTGCCAGACGTATAAATCAATGTTGAAAGGTCATCTCTCGTCACCGATGCATATCGATCAGCAATGGCAGAATTGTGCTGACTCAACAGCTCGGAACCTTTGGCCATGGCCTGGTCATAATTCGAAACCATTCCAGAACCATCGGCATCGTTGGGCAAGTGAACGACACCTTGAACGGTAGAACATTTGTCCTGGACTTTTTGGAATTTTTTCAGCAGAAAGGCGTTGCCGGTAAACAGCAATTTGGCACCACTGTCGTTCAAAATGAAGGCCGTCTCATCGGCAGTCAAGGTCGAGTAGATGGAGACGTTGACCAAACCCATTTTTTGCAAGGACTGATCAATGGAATAGTATTCGGGGCAATTGTCCATGCACAAGGCTACCCGATCTCCTTTTTCCAAACCAATGGATAAATAGTAGGAACTCAGGGCCTGAATATCAGTTAAAATGCTTTTGTAACTAATGTCTTTCCATTCGCCTTCTACTTTGTGCTTGAGAAAAACCGAATCAACGGTATTGAGGGTATAGGCCGCATGTTCAAACATGGTGTGCAAGGATGCAAAACCGGGGTCATTCAGAGTCATGGTGGTGTTAGGCATTATTTCCAGAATGAACAAATATGGGTCAAATGGCGCCAAAATAAAAGGGCGACCCACTGGGTCGCCCTTTTCAATCGAGTTCTTTGAAGTTTAACCCGCTTCTGCTTCAACAGAAACCACCTCAGGCACCATGCGCTTGAGCAAGTTTTCAATGCCCGCTTTCAGGGTCATGGTTGAAGAAGGACAACCGCTGCAGGAACCTTTCATTTCAACAGTGACAATTCCGTCTTTGAAGGATTTGAAATCAATGGCACCGCCATCCATTTCTACGGCGGGTCGCACGTGATCTTCCAGCAACTGTTTGATTTTGCGCTCAATGGCCGTTTCCTCTTCCGGATTTAATTCTTTTTTGGGAGCCACAATTTCTTTGCCGTCTTGGATCCACTCGGTGAAGAAATTGCGCAAATCAGGGATCAGGTCGAACCATTCGTAATCGTTGTTCTTGGTGATGCTCACAAAGTTGTTCATGATGAACACGCCGCGAACAAAAGGCATCTCAAACAAAGCCTTGGCCAAGGCGCTGCGATCGGTTTGATCGGCATGGCGAAAATCAGCACTGTCGTTGGGCAACAACATCTTGTTGGCCACGAACTTCATGCTCTCAGGGTTGGGTGTAGCTTCGGCGTAAACCGTTACAACATCTTGCAAATCGTTTGACATGGTGGAATGGTTCTACAAAATTACGGCGTTTTTGTTCAGAACTGCGAGTACAGGAAGCGATTAATTGCGCTTTCTTCGACAAGTTTCTGTCGGATTTTCCGACCTTTGGAATTCACCAGTATGGCCAAAACGAAAACTGCTTTTTTCTGCCGCAGCTGCGGGTATGAGAGCCCCAAGTGGGTGGGCAAATGCCCAGGATGCGAGTCCTGGAACAGCTTTGCCGAAGAAATCAAACCCACTCAGCAAGTGCAGGTATGGAAACGCAGCCATGCCAAAACCGTCCAAGCCCGCACCCTGAGCGAAATCGAGACTGAAAATCAAATTCGCCTCGAATTGCCCGATGCCGAATTGAATTTGGTTTTAGGCGGAGGGCTGGTGCCCGGTGCGGTGATCTTGCTCGGCGGTGAACCCGGCATAGGGAAAAGTACCCTGCTGCTTCAAATGGCCTTGACGCTCAAAGCCAATACACTGTACATCAGCGGGGAAGAAAGCGAAACCCAAATCAAAATGCGGGCGGAACGCTTGGGCGAACTCGACAGCTCCTGCCGAGTCTTGACCGAAACCATGCTAGAAAACATCCTCAAGTGGGTCGATCCTGAGCCCCCTGAGGTGCTGATCATAGACTCCATTCAAACCCTGTACAGCGATGCACTGGAGGCCACTCCGGGCAGCATCAGCCAAATTCGCGAATGTACAGGGAGGCTGCTTCAATACGCCAAAGAAACCGGAATTCCCGTATTCCTGGTAGGCCACATCACCAAAGACGGCAGCATTGCAGGTCCTAAGATTTTGGAACACATGGTTGACACCGTGCTTCAATTTGAAGGCGACCGTCACCACAACTACCGCATTTTGCGCACCCTGAAAAACCGCTTCGGAAGCACCCATGAATTGGGCATTTACGAGATGAGTGGGCAGGGTCTTCGGGGGGTTAAAAACCCCTCAGAAATATGGTTGAGCCAGCGAGAGGAAAAACTCAGCGGCGTAGGCATTGCAGCTGTTTTAGAAGGAATTCGCCCCTTGCTATTGGAAACCCAAGCACTGGTCAGTTCAGCGGTTTATGGAACCCCTCAGCGATCGGCTACGGGGTTTGATCTGCGACGACTGAACATGTTATTGGCCGTATTGGAAAAGCGCTGCGGGTTCCGTTTGGGGGCTCAAGACGTTTTCGTGAATCTCGCCGGCGGATTGCGCCTAGAAGACCCCGCGATCGATTTGGCCTTGATGGCGGCCATCATGAGCAGTTATCACTCCGAGCCCATACCTGCGGGCTGTGTATTCAGTGCCGAAATCGGATTGTCTGGAGAAGTAAGGGCTGTTCAACGCGTCGAACAACGAATTGTGGAGGCCGAAAAGTTGGGATTCACGGACATCATCATTTCCAAATACAACAAGTACCAAGCCGATCCAAAATGGGGCATCAAAGTGCACAGTTTTGGACGAGTGGACGAGGTCTTCTCCTGGCTCTTTGCTTAATAACTAGGTGCAGCCATCGTACGTTCGCGCAGAACCGACTTGGCCAACAAGACCATTTTCTGAGAATTGGGAATGCGAATGCGTGCTTCTAGAATTTGCTGCGCTGTGGTGCGCTCGATTTTCTCTAGCAACTTCAAATAATACACGTAGGCGGTATAAACACCCAATCGGCATCCTACGGGCAGAGCCACAATGCCTTTGTAGGCATGTTCAAAGTCTTTCTTCACCTCTTGAATAATGGTCATCTTGTCCATGTCGGTGAAGCAATCGAAATCAACCCCAGGGAAATACACCCTTCCTCTGTCTTCTACATCGCTTTTGATGTCTCGAAGAAAATTGACCTTTTGAAAGGCTGCTCCTAAACTCTGAGCGTGAGGCTTCAATCTCTCGTAGGCCTTCTGATCGCCGTTGCAGAAAATGCGCAAACACATCAGACCCACCACCTCAGCACTACCGTATATATAAGTATCATAACTGTGACGGTTGTGCTCAGTGGTTCCCAAATCTTCTTCCATGCTTTGAAAAAAGGGCTCTATCAATTCATAACCGATGCCGTATTGATTAGCCGCCAATTGGAAGGAGTGCAAAACGGGATTAGTAGAAATGCCATCTTCCAACGCCTGATAGGTCTGTTGCTTCAATTGAGCCAGCAAGCGTTCCTTGTCATACCCGTGAAAGGTATCGACCACTTCATCGGCCAATCTCACAAAACCATAAGTAGCAAACACCGCCCAGCGGTACTCGTTGGCCAATAAGCGAATTCCCAGCGAAAAACTGGTGCTGTAATTCAAAGCGATTCTCTTGGAAATCGCGTGGGAAGTCTGATTAAACAATTGAATGCTCATCTTGAATGCGTTCTGTTACCAAACGGGAACCAATGACAACAATGGGCAGACCGGTTCCCGGTACGGTCGAAGCCCCGACGTAATAAACATTGTTCAATTCTTCGTCCTTGTTGGCCGGACGAAAAGCCCCGATTTGGTTCATGCCATGAGCCAAACCCAATCCGCTGCCACGGTAGAGATTGAACATGGAGGCCCAATCGACGGGCGTATAGATGGTCTTGGACTCGATGTTGGAGGCAATGTCGTACCCCACTCGCTCGCCCAAGTCTTCAATGATGCCTTGGGCCAAGGTCTCTGCATCGCTCCAATCAGGCTTCACCCTCATGTCCGGAACAGGACAGAGAATGAACAAATTCTCGCAGCCCTCAGGAGCGCAATTCGGATTGCTCTTGCTGGCTACGTTGACATAGTAATAGGGTTTTTCTGGGGCTACCGATGAACGGAATATCGTATCGGCATAGTCCCTAAAATTGTTGCCCAAGAAATAGTTGTGGTGATGAATTCCAGGGATTTTGCCCTTGACGCCCAAGTAGATAGTGAAAGGAGCCAAGGTCCAATCCATCACATCCAATTTGGCTTCTGAAAATTTCTTGCGGCCCAAAAACTGACCTCGGAACGAAGCGGCATCTGCGTTGATGACGTACAAGTCAGCCGTGTGCAGGTTGCCCGCAGCATCGCGAAGTCCGGTCATTTTTTTACCGGAATACTCAGCGGCTACAATCTCACAGTTGTACTGAAATTGAACCCCGCGAGCCTCCAACAAGGGCAACATACCCTTGACAATGTTGTACATCCCGCCTTTTACGTTCCAATAACCATCGTATTGAAGTTCGGTGTAGTTCAACAGGTTGTAAACCGAAGGCGTATTGAAAGGAGTCGCTCCCAAGAAAAAGGCCACCAAGGAGAAAATGATTTTTACTTCCTCGCTTTCGAAATGGCGCTCTAGTTCAGCCCAGAAGCTTCTGAACATCTTGGGCAAGTGCTTGATGGGCACCTTGGCCATTCCTAGTAAATAGTGAAGAATGGAATCAAAGTTCTTTTTAACCACTCGGTATTCCGTATCGTGAAAAATCGACTTCGCACCAGCCAAGTATCCTCTGGCCTTGGCTTCGAAATCATCTTCAATGCCTTCAAACTCCTTGGCCAACTTGGTCAAGTCCTTGTGCATTTGGAACACCCGATCTTGGCCGGCGATGTTCACCGTATACAAGGGGTTCAACTCGTTCAATTCAAAAGGAATGGGTTCCCCGACGCTTTCAAACAACTCCTTGAACTCGTAGCTCATGGAGAAGAAACTGGGCCCCACATCAAAGGTGTAGCCATCTTTCTCCAAAATATGCAATCGACCTCCAGCGCGGGATTGCTTTTCAACAATCTTAACTGCATAGCCTTTGTCACTCAAACGTAGGGCCGTCGATAGGGCACCCAAGCCTGAACCGAGTATCAATACGGACTTAGCCACGGAACCTCCTCAAATACTTTTTGGGAACAAAAAGGAATCCAAAAGCTTCCGCACCCTCTTTGGTATGCACCGCATGGTGCAAATGATGCGTAGCGCGCATGGCTTTGAAATAGCCACCCTTGGCTTTTTTCAAGGCCGAAATGCGCTGGTGCACAAAAACATCGTGAACCAGAAAATAGGCCACTCCGTACAAGGCGATGCCGAATCCAGCAAACATTCGCCAATCTTGGTCAGCGGCACCCAAAACAATCAACACCATTGAGGGCAAGGCGAACATAAATCCAAATAGATCATTGCGTTCCAGCACCCCATGACGCGGGTGATGGTGGCTTTTGTGCCACACCCATAAAAACCCGTGCATGATGTATTTGTGGGAGAACCAAGCAACGCCTTCCATCAAGACAAAGAATCCCAATAAAACGCCAATGTTGAGTACGGTAGTCATTCGAAATAGTAAACCAACAGACAGGCAAATGGTTTGAAATTGTTTACGAATTCTATCAAAAAACTACACAAGCACCGTGCTTTTTGTTAAACGTTGTTCTCTCAGGTCGAAAAATTCCACTCTTTCGAGCTGCCAATCGGCCGTAAATTGCACTTGTGTCTATCTCATCCTTGCAATCTTTTAACACCTTTGGACTGGACGTAAAAGCCGAAGAATTGGTCTCGATTGCCAGTACCGATGAGCTAAAAAAATTGCACGAATCCCAAGCTTGGGCCCATCGCGAGCTGCACATTCTGGGTGGGGGCAGCAACGTTCTTCTCACTCAGGATCTTTCGGGACTCGTGTTGTTGAATCGCATTCACGGCAAAAAGGAAGTATTCCGCGACGAACAAGTCGTTCACATCGAGTTTGGAGGCGGCGAAATTTGGCACGAGGCCGTAACATGGGCCGTTGATCAGGGTTTTGGAGGCCTGGAAAACATGAGTTTGATTCCCGGCACGGTGGGAGCTGCTCCCATTCAAAACATAGGCGCCTACGGGGTAGAATTGAAAGACCGCTTTGTCTACCTCGATGCCTTTGATTTGGGCAGCGGTGAAACCAGGCGTTTCCTGAAAAACGAATGCGAATTCGGCTACCGGGACAGCATTTTCAAAGGATGGGCTAAAGGCCGCTTTTTCATCACCCAGGTCTGCCTGGAATTGCAGCTCCATCCCGAGGTCAACCTTCGGTACGGAGACATTGCGGGAACATTGGAGCAATGGGGCGTAACCGATCCCAACATTGCCGACGTGAGCCGAGCGGTCATTCACATTCGCCAAAGCAAACTACCCGACCCTGCGGTTTTGGGCAACTGCGGATCCTTCTTCAAGAATCCCGTCATCCCTGAATCCCAATTCGAAGAACTAAAAACACGGTATCCGGAGGCAAAATCTTTTCCCGCTGGAGAAGGCTATATCAAAGTGCCTGCGGGATGGTTAATCGAACACGCCGGATGGAAAGGCCGTCGAGCCGGAGCCGTTGGAGTTCACGAAAAACAAGCCTTGGTCTTGGTCAATTACGGTGGAGCAAAGGGCAGCGAGGTATTGCAGTTGGCGCGAGACATCCAAGCCGATATTTTGGATCGATACGGCATCGCTTTGGAAATGGAAGTCAACGCCTGGTAGCCAAGAATCACGCCCAGCCCTTAACTTTGGAACATGGCCTCGCTCCTTTCCGTTTTGCATCGCCGCCTCGCTGCGCTCGGCGTCACCGCCCTTCTGTTCAGCACCGCCTTTTCCCAAACCTATAAACTAGGCACTCAAAAAGCCGACCGCGACCCCATCCCTGCGATTCAGGTTGAGCATCCCGAAGTGGACATTGTGCGCGATTTGCAAACGCCCTTGTGGCATGTGTTTGACCCCCGCTTGGCCCCCGATGCATTTTTGGAACCCCAAGGCAAAGAAGGCGAAATGCCTCTACCCGAAGGCATCAACGAGGAGCTGCGAAAGAAAATTGACGCCCGCCGAGAAGCCAGCCTTCGCGGCCGCGAACTCTACAACCAAGACCCCACTCCAGCCGCCGACATTGCCCCCGTTGAACTCGAAGGTTTCGAGACAGGCGGCGGTGGAGGGACTCCCAATGACAACCACGTAGCAGTCGGCAAGGACGGCTCATTTGTGAGCGTCATGAACACCGTGATTCGCGTCTGGTCACCCGATGGCACTCTGAAAAAAGCATGGACTCTGATCAACTACAGCAAGGTCAACCCCAATGTAGACGATATTCCTACCCTGACTCGCGTTTATGACCCACGGGTGATGTACGACCCTGAAGCCGATCGCTGGATGATCGTGTACATGCACGGCACCACCGACGTCAGCAGTTTCATTGTGGTGGGTTTCAGTACCAGTTCTGACCCTACCCAACCCTGGAACGTTTACAAAATCGACGGCAGCCCTACCGCTGATACTGCTTGGAGCGATTACCCGATCGTTTCTCAGACCTCCAAAGACTTATTTTTCACGGTCAACCTGTTGCTCAACGGTACTTCTTGGGAAGAAGGATTTCGCGAAGCAGTCATCTGGCAACTCAACAAGGCCGATGGTTACGCCGGCAAGCCCCTGAACCAAAACCTGTTCAGAGGCATCAAATACGAGGGTGTGAGCATTTGGAGCATTTGCGCCATTCAGAACGGCCCTCAACCCACAGGCACTGACAATTATTTCATGAGCGTTCGCCCATACAGCGAACAAAACGACACTGTGTTTTTGCACCGCATCACCAACTCTTGGGAAAGCGGAAAGGCCGAATACGAACTGCAGGTCATGCGCAGCGATCTCCCCTACGGATTTCCGCCTTCAGCCCTGCAACCCCAAGACGGCTTCAAACTCAGAACCAACGACGCCCGGGTGCTATCTGGAGTTCGCATCGGCAACCAGATTCACTACGGTCAAAACTGCATGAACTTCCAAACCCAGCAGGCACACCTCTTGCACGGAGTGATTTACGGACTGGATGAAACCCCCTTCATTCAAGCTCGACTGGTCACCCACGATAGCTTGGAATTCGGTTATCCTGCCTTCGCGGCCGCTGGAGATTCGGACCAGGATCCCTCGGTTGCCATTTCTTTGGTATACAGCAGCCAATGGCACTTTCCCGGTGCTGGATTCTTGTACTGCAACCGCACCGGTGAATACAGCGATTACACCGTACTTAGAGCCGGAGAATCCATCATCAACTACACCTATATCGCTCCCAATGAACAACGCTGGGGCGATTACGAAGGTCTTCAAATGCAGTACAACAGTCCCCGCGAGTTTTACTCGGTGGGTTCCTACGGAAAGAAGAACCAAATGCTGGCCTACGTGGCTCGAGTCAATCTGATCGATAAAGTATTGGACCAGCCCGTTGCCGAGGTGCGTGTTTTCCCCGTTCCCAGTCAAGACCGAAGCCTGCAAATTGAAATCAAAGCCGACAAGCCTGGCCACTACGAGGCTTGGCTTGTGAATGCCATTGGCCAAAGTTGGCACAACACCGACATCACCCAAGTTCAATTGGATCTCCCTGCTGGTACTCACCGCTACAAACTCAACACAGAAAACCTTTCAGCCGGAGTGTACACCCTGCAAATCGAAGGTCCTGAAGGCCCTTTGTACAGCCAAAAAATCGTATTGGAATGAGCGACCCAAACGCGGCTCCCCAAGAGGAAGGGCAAGTTTTCTTGTTCGACAAACCACTGGGATGGACCTCTTTTCAAGCGGTCAAAAAACTCAAATACTTGACCAAGTCCAAAAAGATCGGACATGCCGGGACCTTGGACCCCTTGGCTACCGGTTTGCTCATCATCTGCAGCGGCAAGAAAACCAAAACCATCGAAGGCATCCAGGCCCAACCCAAAGAATACGAAGCCACCATTCGACTGGGCGCCAGTACCCCGAGTTACGACTTGGAAACCGAGCCGGAAGAACATTGCGCTTGGGAGCACATCACAAGCTCTGACATCGAGAAAGCGCTGGAACAATTCAGAGGAGAAATCATGCAGACTCCGCCTTTGTTTTCTGCCATCAAGGTAGATGGAAAGCGGGCTTATGACATGGCGCGAGCGGGCAGCGACCACCAATTGAAGTCTCGCCCGGTGACCATTTACGCCTTTGATGTATTGGAGCAAGAGGGGCCTGACTTGAAGGTGCGCATTGCATGTTCCAAGGGTACCTACATTCGGAGCTTGGCCCATGACTTGGGTTTGAGTTTGGGCATTCGCTCACACCTAGCGGCTCTTCGACGCACCAAAATTGGCGATTTCGATGTTTCCCAAGCCCTGACTCCAGAGGGTTGGCAAGAACTTTTGCGTCCTGAAACTCATTGATTCCCATACGCATTTCAGCGAACGGCTCCTGAACAAAAGTTTGGGCCGGTATTTGCTATCTTTGACTTCTATGTTGAAAAAGGCCGTTTTAACCCCCATGGGGCTGCTTGCCATCGTGAGTATGGGTTTCTCCAGCTGCGCGGAACTGAGTGCTGAGTCTATCGAAAGTCAAGCCAAAACTTGGCTCGAAACCTTGACCACTCCCCAAAACAGCACCTTGCAAAAAGTAGAGAATGGGTTTAGCGTCAGTGGTCAAGTGGCCAACCGACCCAACTCCATGGTGAGTTTGTGGGAAATGACCCCCTCACAATTGGTCTTCATGGATTCGGTTAGAACCGACGCCATTGGCAAATTTCAAATCACCGGCCAAACCCAAGATTTTGTGTTTTGCATGGTGCAGGTCGACGATCAGCAGGCCGTATTCCTTGGATTGGAAAAGCAAAGTCGCGTTCAGGTTCAGATTGACCCTAGCACCCAACCCATGGCCTACACCCTCAAAGGAGATCAGATAGAAGCCAGCCAAGATTTGCAAAAGTTGATCGATTTGAACCAAGGCTACATCCGAACCTTGAGTGCCATCGAAAAGGAGGCCCAAACCCTGACCAATGACGAGGCTGGCATGGCGCGCAGCCAAGAATTGCAAGGCAAATATTACCAAACGCTTGAGTCACGCGAAGCGGCCATCACCGAATTTGCCATGGAGCGCAGCAGTGGGTTTCTCCCCTTTTTCATCATTCAATTTGGGGTATTGCCAGAACCCTCTTACGAATTGTTTCAGCACGCGGTAAAAGCGGCCAGCAATTACAGCGCAGAGGCAGCCTATACCCAGTTGCTCAAATCTCGTTTTGAGTCTGAAGCCAAGCTCATGATCGGTGCCGTAGCACCCGACTTGAGCTTCCCCACACCCACGGGTGAATCCCTGTCCTTGAGTTCATTGAGAGGCCAATACGTCATGCTCGATTTTTGGGCCTCTTGGTGCGGTCCTTGCCGCAAGGAGAACCCGAATGTGGTGCGTTTGTACGCCCAATACCACAGCAAGGGTTTCGAAATCTTAGGCGTGAGTTTGGACCAAGATCCCAATCGCTGGAAACAAGCCATTGGAGCCGATGGCCTCACTTGGCCGCACATCAGCGATCTCAAAGGATGGGGCAGTGAAGCCGCCCAAATCTACCAAGTTCGCAGCATTCCACAGACCTTCCTGTTGGATCCCGAAGGGCGCATCATTGCCAAAGGTTTGCGAGGCGAAGAACTGGAAAACAAACTGGCCGAATTGCTCGGACAACCCTAGTTCTCAGCGAGGCTGTGCCTCAAGATTTAGTGATTCCATAACATAGCGATAACAACAGCATGACTTCTTCAGAATTATTTCGCAGTGATATGGCAAAGCAAGATGCGAAAATCCTCGTAGCCGATGACGAACTGGATATTCTGGATTTGATTCGCCACTCCTTGAACAAAGAGGGATTTGACGTCCATATAGCTTCGAATGGAGCTCAAGCCGTAGAAGTCGCTAATGCTATCATCCCCGATCTGATCATCTTGGATGTCATGATGCCCGTAATGGACGGCATGGAAGCCTGCCGACAATTGAAGGAATCTCCCAAAACCGCCAATATTCCCGTAGTCTTTCTCACTGCCCGAAGCGAGGAATTTGCTGAGTTGGCTGGCTTTGAGGCTGGAGCCGATGATTACATGGCCAAGCCCATACGACCAAGGGTTCTGATGAGCCGAGTGAAAGCTTTGTTGCGCCGCAACAAGTCGTACAACATGCCCGAACCTGAGCGCTACGATTTCGGTGTTATCAACATTGACCGTGAGCGCTTTCAAGTAGAGTACGACGGTCAAAATCTTCAATTGCCACGAAAAGAATTCGAACTTCTCGCCTTTTTGGCATCCAAACCCGGACGCGTGTTCACCCGTGACGAAATATTGGAAAATGTGTGGGGCAATGAGGTCTTAGTCGTTGACCGTACCATTGATGTCCATGTTCGAAAAATCAGGGAAAAATTGAACAATCAGTTCATTTACACGGTCAAAGGCGTAGGCTACAAATTTGACCTACCCCAACAAGACTAGATTATAGCCCCAAAGCCCGGCGAATGCCGGCGGCTTTGTCCAAACATTCTTGGTATTCAGCCTGCGGGCTTGAATCAAAGGTGATGGCCCCTCCCACCTGGTAACCCAATAGCTGCGATGAGGCATCGAATTGAAGGGCGCGAATGACCACATTGAAATCGAAGTCATCGCCCCACATCCATCCCACTGATCCCGAATAGAGCCCACGGGCAAAATCTTCGTAACGATCGATGTGTTCCATCACCGTTTTCTTAGGTGCTCCCGTCATAGATCCCATGGGAAAAGTGGCCTTCCAGATGTCTTGCAAACCCACAGAGTCCTGCAATTCACCCCGAACCGTAGAGATCATTTGATGCACATGCTCAAAGCTGTACACCTTGCACAACTCTTCCACCTTCACGGTTCCCGCTTTGCAGACTCGAGACAAATCGTTGCGCACCAAGTCCACAATCATGATGTTTTCGGCCCGGTCTTTTTCTGACTGCTCTAATTTGCGAGCTTCTATTTCCGATTGCTCGGCTGTTCGCTTCTGTG
This sequence comes from Bacteroidota bacterium, assembly GCA_027621365.1. Lineage (GTDB taxonomy): Bacteria > Bacteroidota > Bacteroidia > NS11-12g > UBA955 > JALRLA01. The sequence continues at coordinate 94,025 of JAQCBH010000005.1, forward strand.
TCCCCTTAATGGGCTGCGACCGAAGAGTGGAACCTCTTTTTTGCAAGAAGCGCTCTGGGCTGGAGCTCATGAGGTACAAATCGCCACGCTTTACAAAGCAGGCAAATGGCGCAGGAGAAACCCTCACCAAATCTGCAAACACCGACTGTGGGTCCAATTGGGCGCTCGCCTCAAACGCTACACAATAGTTGAGCTCATAGAAGTCGCCGTCAACGATGTGCTGGCGCAAACGGTTCACCACCTCTTTGTAAGACTCTGGACGGCTGCTTTGTTCCCAATGGCCCAAACTAGGCTCCGAGGGCTCTGCGAGCTCCGACAACTGGCTCAGCGCTTGTCCGTGCCATTTTCCCTGCCTATCCAATCCTTGCCACAACTGCGGCTCGAACATCCAGCAATCAGGCCAGGCAAAACGAGGCTGATGACGGCTTGAAAGTCCATGCAATTCGCTCTTCCACTCGTAGCTGGTCAGACCCAACAAAAGACGGTCAAGCGGCAAATCTGATAATCGATGATACTCAGCTTTGGCCCCAAAACCGGCCAAGCCCAACCAGCGACCGTGGGCATCATCAAGTCCTGAAGACCAGAGCACACAGGCTTCATTGTGCCGCCTACTTTCCTCCAACCAATCCAGCAATAAGGCGGGATCAGAGCCCTTATGAATCGGCGTCGCTTGCATGGCACGAAGTTAATTTAGGCCTTGTAGAAATCGGCAATTTTCTGGGCTTTGGCCTTGCCCACTACCGGGGTCAATGTTTCGACCGAAGCCGTCTGTATGCGCTTGATCGACTTGAATTCTTTGAGCAGCATGCGCGCCGTCTCTTCTCCAATTCCTGGAATTTCGGTCAGGGCTGTCTTTAAGGTACCCTTGTCTCGGCGACTGCGGTGGTGGGTAATGCCGAATCGATGAGCCTCATCGCGCATGTGTTGAATGACCTTCAGCGTTTCTGATTTTTTGTCAATGTACAAGGGCAGTGGGTCTTCCGGGTAATAGATTTCTTCCAATCGCTTGGCGATGCCCACCACGGCAAGTTTGCCGTATACCCCCACTGATTTGAGGGCTGACACCGCTGAGCTCAATTGCCCTTTGCCTCCGTCAACCACAATGAGTTGGGGCAGTTCTTTGCCCTCCTCCACCAATCGAGAATAGCGCCGGCTGATCACCTCTTTCATGGTATCAAAATCGTTGGGGCCCTCTACCGTTTTGACATTGAAGTGCCGGTATTCCTGCTTGGCGGGTTTGCCATTTTTGAATACCACACAGGCACTCACCGGATAAGCCCCTTGAAAATTCGAATTGTCAAAACACTCGATGTGTCGGGGCAAGTCTCGCAAGCGCAAATCGCTTTTCATCTGCTCCATGAGTCGATCGACGCGCACATCGGGATTGAGCTTCTCGTATTGCAAGAGTTTCTCCTGTTTGTACAGCAAGGCATTTTTCAAGGACAGCTCCAACAGCTTGCGTTTGTCCCCAATTTTCGGAATGGTAATGCGCGCGGCATCGCTATCCAGATCAACCGGTTCCGGCAATACCAATTCGCTGCCGAAATCGCCGTAAGAGGCTCTCATTTCAGAGATGGCGTGCAGGAGCAATTCGGCATTGGGTTCTTCCAATTTTTTCCGAATCTCCAAGTTGCGCGAGATAATCACCATGCCCTGGCTCACGCGCAGAAAATTGACAAAGGCCAATTTCTCCGTGCTTGAAATGCCAAACACTTCCAAGTCTCCCAGCGATGGATTGACCACCGTACTGCGGCTTTGGTACTTGTCAAGCATATCCAAACGCTCTTTGTAGCCTTGGGCTTCTTCAAAATGCAACGATTCGGCAGCTTGCGTCATTTGGGCTTTCAAATGGGCCCTGACCTGAGACAAATTTCCTTTGAGCAGGTGGCGAATATGGGCGATGCTCTCTCGGTAATCAACGGCACTTTGATGCCCTTCACAAGGACCCAAACAGTTGCCAATTTGGTAATCCAGACAAATCTTGAACTTACCTGCGGCAATGCTAGCTTCGCTCATCACCAAGTTGCAACTCCTCGTCGGATACAAGCGCTTGACCGTATCCAAGACACTGTGCATGACGCGCGGCGAAGCATAGGGACCGAAGTACTCACTGCCATCGTCCAAGCGATTGCGCATCGCATACACTTTGGGGAAGGGTTCTCGGGTAATCTTGATGTAGGGATAGCTCTTGTCGTCTTTGAGATTGATGTTGTAGCGAGGCTGGAACTCTTTGATTAAGCTGTTTTCCAGCAACAAGGCATCCATCTCTGTATCGACCACTGTAAACTCAATGCGCTGAATTTTGCTGACCAAGACAGCGGTTTTGCGGTTTTCGTGCTGCTGCTTATTGAAGTACGAAGAGACCCTCTTTTTCAAGCTCTTGGCTTTCCCCACATAAATGATGCGGTCCTGATCATCAAAATACTTGTACACCCCGGGTTTGTCGGGCAGCATGGACAAGGTTTTCTTTAGGGATTCAGGAGCCATGGAAAGCAGCAGTCAAAGTTCGCACAAATTGTGCAAAGCCCTCGCAAGCCTTGATTCAGACTTAGCCGATGTGGACCGTTTCAGCCAGGACCTCCTGTCCAAAAAAGACCTGAGCTCGGCTTCGAAATTGCTGAGCATCACCGGTGGTATAAAACGACAATTGGGACCTTTGATCCAGTTGACTGGCAAATGCAGAATGCCGCTTCAAATAATCTTCCAGTCGTTCAGCCACCAAGTCACCTTGAGACAGCAGTCGCATTCCCGGAGCCGCGTGTTTTTCCAACAAGGGCAACAACAAGGGGTAATGGGTACAGGCCAATAGAAGGGTATCGATTTGGTCGTCTTTGGCCATCAATGCATCCAAACGCTCTTGAATAACGGCATGGGCTTCAGGCTCTTGCAAGCGACCCTCCTCCACCAAGGGTACCCACAGAGGGCATGCCTCTTGGCTCACGAATAGTTCAGGAAAGAATTTGGCCAATTCTATGGGATAGGATTGGGAATCTACCGTTCCCTGTGTACCCAAGATTCCAACGTGACCCGAACTCGTGTAGGCTCCCAATTGTTCAGTGGTAGGGCGAATGACCCCAAGCAGGCGTTTCGGCGTAGAACGCAGCGGCAAATCACACTGCTGAATTTGACGAAGGGCTTTGGCTGAGGCTGTGTTGCAAGCCAAAATGACCAGGTCACAATCGGCCTGGTCGAACAACCAATTTACGCACTGGAGGGTGTATTCGTATACCGTTTCAAAACTGCGATTCCCGTAAGGGGCCCGAGCATTGTCGCCTAGGTATACAAAATCAAATTGGGGCAATCGATCCAAGAGCGAGCGCAACACGGTGAGCCCGCCGTAGCCCGAATCGAATACCCCAATCTTAGGCAAAGCGAAATTAGTTTTTCAGCATGTGTGCGATGATGGCACCGGTGATATCGTCACCCGTATTGGCACTCCACAACACAATGCCTGCTGAGTTATCAAGCACGTGAGCGTAACCTTTGGCTTTGGCTACTTCACCGCTGGCCTTTTTGATATCCTCTACGATGGGCTCCAACAACATGGCACGCTGGTATTGCATGTCTTGCTCACCGGCGGCTTGGGTTTCCTGGTACTGCTGAACCAAACGCTGGTAATTCTTTTGGATCAACTCCAATTGAGCTTGGGTAGCTCCATTTTTGGCTTTGGTCTCGTATGCAATTTGCTCGTTCTGAATTTCGGCTTCCAAAATGCGCAAGTCTTCGTCGTAGCTAGCCGCAATCTTCTGCAATTTCAATTCGGCAGAATCTTTGGAGGGCAAGGTGTCGATCAAGGTTTGGATGTTTACGTAAGCCACTTTTTGGGCCTGAACGGCTGAACCCATGGCCACCAAAACGGCCAACAGGCTAAGGGTAATGAATTTTTTCATGTATTCGTCGTGTGTTTAATTGATTTAATTTCTGGGGCTATTGCCTTCTTCTTCGATGGGAACACCCAGTTCGATGAGTACCTCATAGGTCTTGTCAAATCGAGCATCGGCGTACAGCATTTGCACTCCTGAGGCTTTGTCAAATATGAAGCTATAACCTTCTGATTTCGCCACTTTTTGAATGGCATCAAAGACTTTGTCTTGCAAGGGTTTGACCAATTCTTCGCGCTTTTTCACAAGCGCTCCATTCGGGCCAAACTTGTCGGTACGGAATTTCAAAAGATCCTCCTCCACTTTGGCAATGGCCTCCTGTTTTTGGCGCTTTTGATCAGCGGTCAACCAAACTTCTTCGGCCTGCAAATCGCTGCGCAACTGATCCAATTGAGCTTGCATCTGTTGAGCATCAGCCTGCCACTGAACGGCCATGTCATCCAACTGAGATTGGGCTGAACGAAACTCAGGCATGCGCTCCAAAATCAATTCAGTATCGACATACGCGAGTTTCTGGTTCTGGGCATTCAAGATTCCCAAAACCGAGAACAAAGCCATCAACAGGGATTTTTTCATGTGGGGGCGATTTCAAGTTTCGTGCCAATTCGCACGAAGTCACGAATTTATTGAATTTTCACGGATTGTCGCAGGCTTAAACGTGTATTTTCAGCAGTTTAGCAGCAGGGTTAGTCGCAGTAGCCAGAGTCGTTTGCCTTAGCGCAATCGCAGCACCACCAAATCAGTCAAAATCCAGGGGCTTTCGTGTAAGGCTCGATCAACCAATCGGCATTCGTAACGCACGGAATCGCCTTCATACAGGTAGGGCTTTGCGGGCAATCGAAGGGTCAAATTCCCCTTGATGCTTTTGTGTTTACCCGTAGGCGTCAAATTGGGCAAACGCTCGGACAAATCGAGGGTATCACTGGGCTGCAGCGGATTCAAAGGCCTCACCCATTGACCATCAATGCAATGCCAATAGCGAACTTGCAGGTTGTAAAAAAACGGATCCCCGTAAGCGAAGGGATAAGCCGTATCGGAAGGCTCTAGCCCCACATCTCCGTCTCCATCTTCGTAGCGAAATTCGACCAGCACCAAGCTGTCGCGTTGATCGTCAGCAGCCACTACGGTATTGGAAACCCATTGAAGTTTGGGCTCGACAGAAGGCGTATCTTCGCCTTTGCAAGTCAACAGCAGCAATCCTGCCCCTATGGCCCAAACTCTGGAAAAACGCATATTTGAAATCCGTGAGCCCAAAAATAGCCAATTTTGGCGGGAGCTCTTTGACTTTCAACGGGAGCACAACCCGGTTTATGCCCAGTGGTGCGAATTGATGGGGTTTCCTTCTCACAAGCCGGCCCCCGAACATTGGACCCAAATCCCGTTCTTGCCCATTTCCTTTTTCAAGAACCAGCGCGTTTATGCCTCAAGCGAGCCTGCTGAACTGCAGTTCCTGAGTTCCTCCACGACCGGCCAGGGCCAAAGTCGCCACGAAGTGGCCAAAGCTGAGGTTTACCGCCAGGCATTTATCAGCGGGTTCCACAATGCTTGGGGCCCACCCGAAGATTGGTCCATGATGGCCTTGTTGCCCAGCTATTTGGAGCGGGAAGGAAGCAGCTTGGTCTACATGGTGGAACAACTGATGGAGCCTGCCATGGAACCCAAGGGCTTTTTCTTGAATGATCGAGGGGCTTTGTTGGAGAGAGTGGCCGAGGCCGAAGGCCGAGGCCTCCAAACCATGTTGTGGGGAGTGAGTTTTGCTCTCTTGCAATTGGCTGATGAGTACAAGGGACCAGCCTTGAAGCACACCCAAATCATCGAAACGGGTGGAATGAAAGGAAGAGGCCCCGAACTGACCCGAGCCGAGCTTCACCAGCGTCTTCAATTGGCCTTCGGCCCCCAGCCCATTGCCAGCGAATACGGAATGACCGAGATGCTTTCCCAGGCTTATTCCAAGGGAAATGGCCTGTTCGAATGCAGCCCTACCTTGGAAATCGGCGTCCAAGACCCCAGCGATCCCCAATCTTGGCTAGGGCCCAACCGCAGCGGCAGGCTCTGCATCATCGATTATGCGAATCTGTACAGCTGCAGCTTCATTGCTAGCGATGATTTGGGTCGCTTGCACGCTGACGGGCGATTTGAAGTGCTGGGCCGAATGGACCAAGCCGAAATCAGAGGCTGCAACCAGCTGGCCTTGTAAATAGGAATTTGGTCAATATACGCAGGCGGAAAACGATCAATCTTCGTCTTCGTCGGGCAAGTCCAACACGGTTTCTTTGAGTTCCATGCGGGCATTGATCCAGTTTTCAAAACTGAGAATCAAGGCAGGAAGCAAGAACAAATTCGCCGCCATACCCGCGAACAAAGTCAAACCAGTCAACCAACCCAGTGCCTGGGTTCCTTGGAAATTGGAGAAGGTGAAAATCATGAAGCCCGAGCAAACGGCCACCATGCTGTAAACCATGCTCACCCCTACCTCAGAAATGGTGTGGTTGAGCGAATCTCTCAAGCTGCGGTTGTTCTTGATGAGCTCGCGCCTGAAAGTGGTCATGAAGTGAATGGTCGCATCGACGGTGATACCAAAGGCGATGGAAAACACCAAAATCGTACTTGGCTTCAAGGGAACATTGAAATAACCCATGGTTCCGGCCGTAATCAATAGCGGCACCAAATTCGGTATGATGGCAATCATCACCATGCGAATGCTGGGGAACAGCAAGCCCATGGTCAAGGAGATGATGAGCAAGGACCAGAAAGTCGCTTTCTTCAAACTGTCGAAGAGGTAGCTGTTGCCTTTGAGGAAAATGGCCGAAGTACCAGTGATCTTTATGCTGTACTCTTCAACAGGGAAGATTTTGTGAACCAATGCTTCTACCTGTTCAGACAAGCTGTCCAAACGCACAGATCCAACATCTTTGATTTGGTAAGATATGCGTATTGTGGTCTGTGTGCTATCGATCAAACCGCGAATCAGAGCGTCGTGACCCGGCTGAGGTGCGGGCATGCGCATGGCAATTTCACCCAAATCAAAGGAATTGGGAACGCGGTAGAAGCGCGGATCGCCCTGGTTGTAGACCTGATTGGCAAAAGAAACGACTTCCACCACACTCAAGGGCTTGGACAACTCGGGGAATCGGCGCAAGCGCTTTTGCAAGCTCTGGGCCTTGTTCAGCATGGCCGCTGAAGTGGCACCCCCTTCATCATCGGCGGTGACCAATATCTCATAGGGCATCACCCCTTTGAAGTGGCCTTGGAAGAACTCCAAATCTTGGTAGAGTTTGGACTCGTGTGGGATATCGTCCACCATGTAAGCCAAGGGCTTCAGGCGAAGCATGAATACGGCAGAGAAGGTCACCAACAAGATGGACCAGAAGTAGATGCGGCGCTTGTGGTTGAAAGCCATGTAACGCACCCAAGACAAGAAGTTATTGACGTTTTTGGCATCCAGGTGCGCGGTTTGGCGGTCGCTGGGAACCGGCAAAAAGCTGTACAAGGCAGGAATACCGATGATGTTGATGAAGAAGACCGTGTTGATGGTCAAGAAGGCAACCAAACCAAACTGCTCCAACATGGTCGTTTTGGTGAAATAGAAGGTACCAAAACCAATGGCCGTTGTGAAGTTGATCAAGAAGGTCGCTACACCAATGCGCGAGATGATTCGCGCCAAGGCCTTGGCCTTGTTGTTGTGGCGGCGGTACTCTTCGTGGTATTTGTTGATCAGGTAAATGGTGTTCTGCACCCCGACTACCACCAATAAAGGCGGCAAGGTACCGGTCAACAGGGTCAGTTTGTAGCCCAAGATGCTCGAAAATCCGAGCATGGTCAACACCCCAATGGCAATGAACAACAGGCTAATGGCCAAAGTGCTGATCGAGCGGAAGAACAACAAGATCAGCAAGGCCGTCATGACAAAGGCCACACCCGTAAACAGGATGATCTCGTCTTTCACGGTGGTTGCCAATGCTGTACGCACATAGGGCAAGCCCGAAATGTGCATTTCTATACCCTGCCGTTCGGCAAAGGCCTCAAATTGCTTTTCAATGCCCTGAATGGTAGGAATGCGGTACTTGCTATCCAGGATGGAATCTTTAACCACGACCAAGGTCAGGGCCACATTCGACTGACGGTTGTACAACAAGCCGTCGTAAAATTTCAAATTGATGAAAAGGTCGCGTAGGCTGTCCAGCTCGGCTTGGGACGAAACCGGCCCTGAGCACAGAGGCTGCATGCGAAACATATCGCTGCTGTCCATCACCAAGGTCGAGGTGCGGGCAGGCGAAATGACTTCTATAATGGAAGAGTTTTGGGCGATGCTATCGCAAAGGGTTTGGTAGTCGTTGAAAAAGTCCTTCTTCCACAACTTATCGGTCTGAAAACCAACCACCAGTTTGTTGCCATCTTCTCCAAAGGTTTTCTTGAATTGGATGTAATCAACGAAGTCAGGATCGTTCTTCGGCACCAACTTTTGCATGCCGTAATCCATGTCCACCTTGGTGGCGTAAAATCCCATCACACCGGTAAAAGCCAAGATGGCCAGAATGAAATACCAGCGTTTTTTGAGAATAAAGGTGGCTATGCTATCCCACATGCTGCAAAGGTACGATTATAAGGGGGCTAAATGAAAACCGCCGGCCACAGGCCGGCGGTTACAAACAACAACAATAACCATTGCGACGATTGATGTTTCGCTGATTACTCAGCTACTACTTCAACCTTAACAGTCGCTCTGATATCTTTAAACAAGTTCACAGTGGCTTCGTAGCTACCCAAAGTCTTCACGTCGTCCAACATGATTTTGCGACGATCGACTTCGTAACCCTGATCTTTCAGCATATTGGCAACCTGCAAAGCAGTGATGCTACCGAAGATTTTACCGCTGGCTCCTGTTTTGGCAGCCAGAGTCAACGACACACCATTCAATTTGGCGGCCACTGCTTCGGCGTCCTTACGAATTTTATCGAGCTTGAATTCACGCTGGCGAATGTCTTCGGCCAACATTTTCATTGCTCCTTCTGTAGCCAATTTGGCTTTTCCCTGGGGGATCAAGTAGTTGCGGCCGTAACCAGCCTTTACTTCAACTACATCATCCTTGTAACCCAAGTTCTTGATGTCTTCTGTCAGAATGATTTTCATTGCTTGGTCCTCCTGATTTATTTCAAACCGTCAGCTACGAAGGGCAACAAGGCCAAATGACGAGCGCGCTTGATGGCCTCAGACATTTTGCGTTGGTACTTCAACGAGGTTCCAGTAATGCGGCGGGGCAAAATGCGGCCCTGCTCATTCACAAACTTCAACAAGAAATCCTTGTCTTTATAATCAATGTACTTGATGCCGTGCTTCTTGAAGCGGCAGTACTTCTTCTGTTGCAACACCTGAGGTGTTTGGTTGAAGATGAAATTTGAATCTTTACTCATCGTCTTCGTCCTCCATTTCTACTTTTTTCTTAGCAGCAGCTTTGGCAGCCGCTTCCATTTTCTGGCCGTGCAATTCGCCGTTGCGCTTCTTCTGGTTGAACTCAATGGCCCACTTGTCCAACTTCACAGTCAGATAACGCATCAAGCGCTCGTCGCGGCGAAAGGCGATTTCCAATGTTTTGATGAACTGCGAGTCAGCTTTGTACTCGAACAGGTGATAGAACCCGGTTCCTTTTTTGTCGATGGGATAGGCTAGTTTGGTGAGACCCCAGTTTTCTTCATGGACGATCTCCCCACCATTGTCTGTAATCAACCCTCTGTAGCCTGCAACAGCTTCTTGCATCTGTTGCTCAGAGAGTACGGGTGTTAAAATGATTACAGTTTCATACGTTTTGGTATTCATACTGATTGTATTTTGGGGCTGCAAAGATAGCACTTTATCCACATCGTGCAAAGTGTTTTCCAAACAAAACAAGCCCCTAGGGAACGGGGTCGTATCCGCTGCCACCCCAAGGGTGACAAGATCCTATTCGCTTAGCCGTCAATTTGAAGGCTTTCCAGAAGGAATGCTTCTGAAAGGCCTCGACGCCGTATTGGCTACAGGTCGGCGTGTAGCGGCAACTATTGGGCAACAGGGGCGACAACATGCCTTGGTACAGGCGTATGATCAGGATGGCTACTTTTCTCACGAGGCCTTCTCCTTCCATTCGGCTAGAACGGGCAACCAGCGCTGCATGAGTTTGTCAAAGGCCTTTTCCATGGCGGCGTGATCGATCATTTCGCTACCTGTATAAATCAGCGCTACGGCCAAGTGCATATCCAAGCGATCCAACTCCGCATACAACTCGTGTTTGCGCATTCGATAAACCTCGCGCATCAGCCGTTTGAGGCGATTGCGATCGACCGCTCGCTTGAAACGGCGCTTGGGGGCTGACAACAAAATTTGAATGCGGGGACCCGGCGTGCCAGCAGGCAAAACCATGGCATTAGCCCGAAAAGGGTATTTGGAAACAAAAATGCCGGACTGAAACAGACCGGCAACTATCTTGTCGCTGCACAGCCGCTCGTCTTTGCGGAACGTGTACCGCAGGGAGCTGGAGTGCTGCAGATTCGTCATGCTAGGGCAGAAACCCGAACCGCGAGATTAGCCTTTGTGGCTGCGCTCGTCAGATACGGTCAATTTCTTGCGACCACGCGCACGACGGGCTGCCAATACACGGCGGCCGTTGGCTGTAGCCATACGCTCACGGAAGCCGTGGCGGTTTTTGCGTTTACGATTCGAAGGCTGGTACGTACGTTTGGTCATCGCTTTAAATTTTCAAATGGGCTGCAAAGTTAACTCAAGCATTTTTCAAATGCAATGCATACTGTCCAAATTTTCAGAGAACTTTGAAGCATGGAAGGTTCTCAGCTCTTTCAACACCGCTCCAGTTTGTTTTCTGGAAAATTGTGGATGATCACCCTAATCCCCATGATAGCATCGTTGACGCCCCTCATCTTGACGGCCCACGAGCGCCAACCCATTGAGGTCATCCCTCCCATCATCATCTTAGCATTGGCCTTCGGTTTGATTGCTTTCATACAACTCGAATACCGCCTGCATTTTGCTGAAATCAAATTCCGCTTTCGCCCCTTTGTTCGCTGGAAAACCGCGGCATTGAACGACTATTCTGAAGTTCAGATATTGAAGATTAGCCCCATGAAAGAATTCGGCGGATGGGGACTTCGCTACGGCAGTCGACTGGGGAAAGCCTATACCAGCCACGGGAAACACATCTTGCATTTTGTGCCAAAAGACGGCCAAAAACCCAAACTCATGAGCAGTTGGAAACCGGGTCAGCCTTTCAACCTGAGTATCAAGGAATCAGAATTGGACGCCGTCGAGCAAGCTTTGAAGGCTACAGGCATTAAGGTCACTCGTCAAACGGATTGTGTGGATGGCCATCGGCGACTAGCCCTAAGCAAACGTTGACCGGCCATAAAGATGACGCGTCGAGCAAGCTTTGAAGGCTACAGGCATTAAGGTCACTCGTCAAACGGATTGTGTGGATGGCCATCGGCGACTAGCCCTAAGCAAACGTTGACCACCTTACAATCTCTTGGCTTGTAGAATGCTTGACCCAATTAACAGGCCTGCGTCTTAAGCAACACCAGCACCGCTATTGACGGCTTGGTCAGGGCACATGAAATGCAGCTTGCCTTCGGCATCTTCGGCCATCAAGATCATGCCTTGACTTTCGATGCCGCGCATGACGCGCGGCGCCAAATTCGCCAAATACAGCACTTGCTTTCCAACAACAGCCTCGGGCTCGAAGTGCTGGGCAATTCCACTCAATACCGTGCGTATCTCTTCGCCTACTTGCAACTCCAACTTGAGCAGTTTATCAGCTTTGGGAACGCGCTCGCAGTGGTTTACGGTGGCCACGCGCAAATCGAGTTTGGCAAAATCGTCGTATTGAATCATGGGTTTGAAAGCGGGGGTTGCGGGTTGGGCTGAGGCGGCCGGAGCGGCAGCGGAGGCCGCCAAAGAGGCTTGCAATTTGGCCATTTGTTGCTCGACCAGCTCGTCTTCGACTCGCTGGAACAACAAAGAAGGCTGAGCAATGCTATGACCAGCCGCCAAGGTTTGGGCCTGGCTCAACCAAAACGCCTTTTTGCTCTCAGCCGATGGCTGGGCATTCAGCTGATCGAGCAGGCGCTGTGAGGCAAAGGGCATGAAGGGTTCCATGGCCAAGGCGGTATTGTACAAGATCTGAACAGCGCGAGCCAAAACAGCCGAAGCCGCTTCAGGGTCTTCTTTGACCTTTTTCCAGGGCTCCAAATCGGCCAAAAACTTGTTTCCGTAACGGGCCAATTCCATCATAGCAAACTGGGCGTCGCGGAATCGGTATTCTTGGATCGATTGAGCAATGGGAGCAATGCGCTTGGACCACAGGTCTTCTATTGACCAGCTGTAATTGCTGGCATCCATCCAAGCTTGCGCTTGATCGGAGACCTCGGGTATGACCCCATTGTTGTATTTCTGAAGCAGTACCAAGACACGGTTGGCGAAATTGCCCAAAATGCCGACCAACTCGGAATTCACACGGGTTTGATAATCCTTCCATGTAAACTCAGAATCTTTGGTTTCGGGAGCGATGGCCGTGAGTACATAGCGCAATTCGTCCTGCCTGTTTGGCAGTTCTTGCAAATATTCGTGCAACCACACCGCCCAATTGCGGCTGGTGCTGATCTTTTGTCCCTCTAAATTCAAAAATTCATTGGCGGGTACCTGGCTGGGCACGCAGTAGTTATCGCCGCGCAGGTGCAACATGGCCGGGAAAATGATGCAGTGAAAAACGATGTTGTCTTTGCCGATGAAGTGAATCACTTCAGAATCGCCCGTCCACCAAAACTCCCAATCGTCGGGGCGCAACTCGCGGGTAGCCGAGATGTACCCAATGGGAGCTTCGAACCACACATACAAAACCTTGCCATCGGCGCCCTCTACCGGAACAGGAATACCCCATTCCAAATCTCGGGTCATGGCGCGGGGTTTCAAACCGTCATTCAACCAACTCTTGCACTGACCTAGAACATTGGACTTCCAATTCTGGCGGCTGCCTATGTACTCGTTCAAGAATTCGCTTTGCAAGCGATCCAGGGGCAAGTACCAATTTCGGGTTTCCTTTTTGATGGGCTCAGCCCCGCTCAATGCACTTTTGGGGTTGACTAATTCATCGGGACTCAAGGTAGATCCGCATTTCTCGCACTGATCACCATAAGCCCCTTCGGCCGAACATTTGGGACAGGAGCCCACGATGTAGCGGTCGGCCAGAAACTGCTGGGTTTCAGGGTCGAAATATTGCTCAGACACCTGAACATCAAAGGCCCCTTTTTCGAGCAAATTGGAAAAGAATTCCTGTGAGGTTTGTTTGTGAGCCGCCGAGGTGGTGCGGCTGTAGGTATCAAACGATATGCCCAAATCTTGGAAGGAGTCACCGATGGTTTTGTGGTAGCGATCGACCACATCTTGTGGGGTGATACCCTCCTTGCGAGCCCTAAGAGTAATGGGCACTCCATGCTCATCGCTTCCGCATATAAACAAGAGCTCCTCCCCCATCATGCGCAGCGTACGGGCATATATATCAGCGGGTACGTAAACGCCAGCCAAATGGCCAATGTGTACCGGACCGTTGGCATAAGGCAGGGCTGCGGTGATGGTTTTGCGACTCATGCCGCAAAGGTACATCAATTGGGCAGTTCGCAGGCCCTTGAACCGAAGAGCCTGTATCGGTTTCTAGCCACCCATTTGTAGACGGCATCGCGAATCGGTGTGGGGAATAGAAACAGCAACTTCCACAAGGGACCTCGGCAGCTGACCATGGCGCGAATCACTGCCGTAGAATAGATGTATGTTCGACCCTCTTCTATCCAGATCAGGCTATCCACACCGCTTTGCATCCGATCTTGATTCTCTTGAATGGGCAGAAAGCGTACGTTTTTAGCCCGTTTGCCGCGTTGAATGAACGCCACGCAGCGGCTACAAAAACTGCAATCCCGATCAAAGTACAATTCTGGCATTAGGGCAATCGATTGAGGTATTGATCTACGGCTTGTTGATAGGGCCAACTTAAGGGTACCGCCGCGCGGTGCAAGGCCTCGGCTTCTTCCAATTTTTTTCGGATGGGCAAGGCCCATTCTTCGGGTATCTCTGAGGCCTGGCCCTGAGATTGCTCACCCCTTCTCTGCTCGTCTTGCTGTTGCTTTCGCTCTCCTTTTTCGTGCTCCAATAAACGCGTCAAGATCTCCTGTTGACGGAATTGCAACTGCGGCCCTAGTTGGCCGTTGATCAAATCCCGCTCCTGCTGCTCCATCAATTGCTCGGCCTCGTGCAGCAAATGCGCTGCACCTGGATCCCCCGCCTCGGCTGCCGCCTGTTTGAGCTTTTGAATTTCCCGCCTCAATTGCTCCTGCATGAGGGCCATTTGCCCCAATTCTTGGCTGAGTTGACGCTGTTGGCCTTGACTTCCACTTTGCCCGGATTGCCCTTGTGATTGCATTTGCTGCAATTTTTCTCCCAAGGCTTTTTGGCTTTGGGACAAGCCTTGACCCGGCTTGGGTTTTCCCTGCTGACCGGGACCTTGTTTGTTGGGATTGTTGCAACTCTGGGAACCGCTTTTTTTCTGCTGAGCCGAGAGTTGTTGCTGCATGTTTTGCATGCTCTCCATCAAGAGAGCCGCCAAGGTATTGTAGGAGGTCATGACGAATTGTTCGTGCATAGCTGCCGTGCGCAAATCCCTCTTCTTTAGTGATTGCAAGCCTTGCTCCATGCGGCGATTTACTTTGCTCATCTCACCCGTTACGATGCTGCTGATCATGGGCTGTCGGCGGGCCAAAGCCATGAGCGAATCTTCAACCGCCGTGCTCAATTCCCGAATTTCCATTTGCTGCTTGTTCAAGGCCAACACCCGCGGATTCTCGCCCGACAAGCTTTGCAACTCGGTAAACACGGCCTCTTGCCTCTTGCTCAAATCAATCAAATTGGCCAGCAAACGCCTCAAGGTTTCATAGTCTTCTTCCATGCGCTCTTCTTGGGCTTGATCCATGCTTTTCTGCAACTTTTCAGCCGCTTTTTTCATTTGATCAGCCGCTGACTTCTGTTGTTCAGAAGCTGCCTTTTGCTCGCCCTTTTCCAAGCTCTGCTGGGCTTGTTCGGCTTGACTCTGGGCTTGTGACTGTTCCGACTTGGGCACATCCAATCCTAGAGGCTTTTCCAGGTCGGCATCGCGTTTTTCTATTTCTTGGCTGCGCTCGAGAATAGACTCCAACTGCTCCAATTGCTTTTCATGAGCCTGTTCCAAAGCCTGTTTTTCCGCCTCGGTCTTGGCCTGTTTGGAGGCCTCTGATAAAGCCTCCTCTTGCTCGGCCCAATCCTGCATCTGCTGCACTTGCTGATCGAGTAGTCGCTCGAGTTGCAGCTCTTTGATCTGCTCTTGCACATTGTCCAATTGCTTTTGGATGTCTTGGCGCATTCGGCTGATTTCTTGCATCTTTTGCCTAACCTCATCGGGCTCAGCCTTCTGGTTCAGCAAGTCTTGCAATTCTTTCATCAGCTTTTCGAGCTCGGCATTTTGCTTGAGCTCATTCAAACTTTCTTCCACCTGCTTTTCCCTAAGGCTCTGCTCCTTTTGGCTGGGGTCCAATTCCAATTTCTTTTGGCTTTCGGCCAATTTCTGGGTCTGCGCTTGAAGTTGCTTTTGCTCGTTCAACCACTGCTGTACCGACTGTTTTTTATCGGCATCAAAACCCGATTCTTGCAGCAAACTTCGCTGCAAATCGCTGGCCCGTTTTTGCAAGTCTTGCTGGGCCTTGCTCGCTTTGCTCAGACCCGACTCCACTTGGTTCTGTTTGTCCAATTGCCACTGTTGCAATTCCCGCTGATCAGGCATTCGCAGCACTTGAGTCAAAGATTGAGCACACTGAGAACCCAATACCGCATTGTTGTCACAAGCGCGGCTGTAAACCAATATTTCTTCTCCGGGATTGGCCCCGTAATCTTGGGCTCGCAAATCTGCGACAAATGCAGCGCTGTGTTCGCGGTATTCAACCGGAACCGTCAACCGGGTAAACTGCGTTTGCCTTGGCCCTTTTACCCAGCAATCCAAGGTTTGCAAACCGTGATCATCGATGGCCAATGATCGCAAGTACCAATGACCAGACTGACTGCTATCGGCCTGGGCCTCCAGCTCTACTTGAGGAGGGGCGTCGGCGACTACTTCAATGTGCAAGCACAAGGAATCTCCCCAAGCTGGCAAGCCCTTTCTTGGCTGACTGGAGCGAAGGGCGTAGACCCAATCTTCGCTGCTTCTCAGGTTCCGGGAAAAGCGCAATTGACCCTTTTTGATCTCTTTGGCCAGGTGAAAACTGCCAGAAAATTCGAGCAAATCGGCATGCGCAGCTTCCATCACCAAAGTCAATTCCGTGCCTGCCGGTACGATGACCGTACCCTGAGTTGGCCACTGAAGGGGCGCCTGGGAGTGCAGGTAAGAGGGGTATCGAGCCTCCAATCGAAGCGAAACAAAGCGGGGTGGTGCCCAAACGGGAAGCTCAAAAGGCTGAGAAACGAACTCGCCAGCCGCAAATCGCAGTTGCTTTCCTTGAGCAGCTCCCGACAATCGAAACGAGAAGGAATCGGGCCCCACCGACTGCATCAAATACTCCCCATCACCCCACAGACAGCGAACCGTAGAGGGAATTTCCCTGCCCTTGAGCTTGAGGGAAACTACGTATTCTCTGCCTTCTATCCAGGGCTCATTCGAGGGGTAAAAACAAAACTCAAAGGGGGCCGGCTTGGAAAATTCTTGATCGTGCTGCCAGAGGCGTTGGGCTCCGCTCATCAAGCGCGAGGCATCCAAAACAAACCACAAACCAACCAATCCCAGCCCTACCGATAAACGGATGGCCAGTTTCCGAAATGCTGCTGGATCCAGGGCCTGCCAAAAGGAAATGGGAGTCAAAGCCATAGACCGCTGCTCAATGGCGGCTTCCACCCAGACATCGGCCGCTTGGGCTTGCTTCAATTGCAGCAGGTTGATCAGCTTATCCTGGACTTCAGGAAAATGTTCGCCGATTTGCAGCGCTGCCTCTTCTCGAGTCAAGCGAGGCAACCAGGCACGGTATTGGGCAAAGGGCCGAATGACCAGCAACAAAGCAGATAGGCCCGAGGCCGTCAATAGCAAATAATATCCCCCGGTACGCAGCGAAGTGGACATCCACAGCCAATGTTCACCATAGGCCAATAGGAGCAACAAGAGCCCCGAACCCAGGCCCCAGAACAACAAACCGCGCAGAAATCGATGCCAATGGTATTGGTCGATGTAGGCGTCTAATTTGCGCTCAATGCTGCTCAAAGGAGTGGAAGGCTCCATCATTTATCGAAAGGTAACGCAAATTCTGCGACACCCCGTTCACGCAGTCGACGAACGGCATTGTCTAGCGATATACCCGCCGCCATAGCCGCGTTCAAACTCTCGGCTTGGCCCAAACGGGGAATGGTAAATCGATGCAAATTCTCCAGCTCTTCGCCCATGCGAATGCCGTGCGACTCGCTGCCAATCAACAGCACGGACGGGGCCTCAAAGGGGGCATCATACAGAGAAGTCCCTTCCAAATAGGCACCAAAAACTCGCTTGTTTTTCAGGGCTTCAGCCAAATTGACGTAGACCACCTGCACCCTCAAAAAGGAGCCCATGCTCGCAGCCAGGCACTTGGGGTTGTATTGATCAACTGTGTCTTCAGAGGCCAAAACTTGGGTCATTCCGTACCAGTCGGCCAAACGAATCAGGGTTCCGAGATTGCCGGGATCGGCCAATCCATCAACAGCCAAGGTCAAAGGAGCTTGGTCTTGCCAAGTCTGCGCCGCAGGCATGATGACCACCGCCATAATACCCGGCGCCGTTTCGAATTGGCTCAGGCGCTTCATGTCGGCATCGCTGATGATTTCGCAAGTTTCGGGCAAGGCCTGCTTGGAAGCGTAGGATTCACTGGCCATAACCGCTTCTAGCTTCGCCCCTCTGTGGATTACTTCGTCTACGACCTTGCGCCCCTCAACTGTGAATAGCCCATATTTTTGTCGATACTTGGGCATTCGCAGAGAAGCGTATTGTTTCAATTTCGCAGCAGATGGCATGGCAGAGACACAAATATCATAGAAATAAAGCCTTCCTGCTAATGGCTCTGCTGTTGTTCCTCTCCAGCTGCGGGGTAAAACGCTGCATTCCCGAGGGTCGCTTGTTGCTCAAACAAAACAGCATCACCCTGGTGGAGACCGAATCGGTCCCCTTTCGACCCAACAGAGACGAGCTGCAAGCACAAATTTTGCATAGACCCAATAAGCGGGTTTTGTTCAACAAGTTGCCCATTTACCTGTGGTTCTATGCCCTGGGTTATGACGCCAAAGACACCAGCAAAATCAGCCAAAGTGCGTTTCGCAGCCGATTGGTGAAACAAATGGGGGAAGAACCCATGCTCGTTGACAAGAGCTTGGCTCAACTCTCAGCCAACAACATTCGCAATTACCTGTTCAACAAAGGGTTTTTTGATGCCGAAGTGGGCTATTCCATCGAGGTACACGGTCACAAGGGAGCTGTGCGCTACCACGTGTACTCGGGCCTGCCTTACCGCATCAACTCGGTCTTCAAAAACACCGCTGATTCTGGAATGGCCACATTGGTCGACAGCCTAACCAAATCGATGAATACCTTTCGTCTCTGGTGGCCCAGCGACTTGAATCGATTCAAAACTGCCCGGGAAGAATTGACCAGCCAGCTGAGAGACTTGGGCTATTACGGCCTGCAACCCAGCGTATTTCACTACGACATCGACACCTTGTTCGCCAAAAAGGAGGCCCAAATCACCCTGTACATGGATGGCCAAGCCGATGGGGAGCCCTATCAAGTCTGGAAATTTGGCAGCGTGTACATGGACATTCAGTGCCCCGATGACTATGCCCTAAATCCCCTGTATCATGAATGGGCACACTTGGGAGCCCATCACTACAAAATGAATCATTATGCGCTGAAGCCCTTTGTACTTCGCAAGGTGATTTTGATCGACAGCGGGCAGCGTTATTCCCAGACCCGCATCAACCAGACCTACCGCGGATTGGTCGACATGGGCCTTTTTTCTTACGTAGAATTTCGTCTGGAGCCAGACTCCCAACAGCACGTGCTCAACGTTCGCATCCAAACCCAAGCCCTTCCGCGAATTCGCTGGATGGTCGAGCCCCAAATGCTCTATAGCCCCCAAGGAAGCAGCGGCACGAACTTCACTTCCAGCACCCAACGCAGTTTTGGCTTGGCCGGAATCATGTCCTTCAACAACTTGAACGCCATGGGCAACGGAGAACAGCTTCGACTCTCCGCCCTGACTTCGTTCGAAGCCATTTTCAAACGCAATGACCTCGGCAATTTCGCCTACGGCTTGCAACAAGGATTCTCGGCCAGCATGACCGTTCCCAGCTTTCGCCTGCTGGATAAAATGGATGCCAAAAACCAGTACGAGCGCAAAAACACCGTCTTCAGTTTGAGCTACCAAACCGAGAGCAACCCCAACTTTTTGCGCACCTCCCTGCCCGCCTCCTTCTCCCTGCAGTTCATTCGCCCCAACTTCAGCTGGTACTACACCCCGCTCGAATTCAGCTACAACCAAAACGAATTGGACCCCGCTTTCCTACCCCAGCTCAGCACCCTAGACCAGGAGTTTGTTCGCCGCGTATTCACCGACCAATTGATCACCGCCGCCAAAGTGGGCATGGTATACTCCAACAACCAAGACAAGCCCGGACAGAGCTACTTCTTCTCTCGCTTAGGTTTGGAAACCAGTGGCAACATGCACCGCCTGGGACGCTACTTGTTCGAACCCAATTACAACCCCGATTCCAATTACCAATTCTTTGGTGTGAACTACTTCCAGTACGCCAAATTGGGAGCCGAAATTCGGGTGCGTCACCACATCGACGAATTGAACACCATCGCCGTGCGATTGAATTCGGGCCTGGCCCTACCCTACTGGAACAGCGATGTGGTGCCCTACGACAAACGCTATTTCATCGGGGGTTCCAACAGCCTGCGGGCTTGGCAGCCCCGCCGCTTGGGTCCCGGAGCCACGCCAGAATCGGTGGGCAGCTTGATTGACCGATCGGGCGAGTTGCTGCTGGAAGCTTCGATTGAATACCGCTTTGGGGTGATCAAGAATTTCTTGGAAAGTGCCCTGTTTTTGGATGCCGGAAACATCTGGAACCTGAGTGTAGCCGGAGTCTCCAATCCCGATTACGGCGTATTCAACCGCAATACGTTCTTGTCGGAAGTAGCGCTCAACACCGGCATAGGTTTTCGATTCGATGTCGAAATCTTCATGTTCCGAGTCGACTGGGGAATTCCCATTCGAGACCCCAGTAAGCCCCTTGACCAGCGCTGGGTCATGAAGCAAATTCCGAGCACAGGTTTGGCCAATTGGACCTTCAAGGAGACGGCCGTGGCCATCGGCATAGGCTACCCATTTTAAGCCTTTTTGCTGCTTATCTTTGTGTTCATGCGATTGCTGTTTTTACTGCCCTTGACGCTCTTGATGGATGCCTGTGCCAGCTTGGTTGGCAACCTCAATGTCTTCCCCGTTCAGTACGACAAAGATTTGGGGGCCCAGGTCGCCCGCAACATCGATTCCACGAACGCGGCCACCTTGTTGGATTCTGCTCAGCACGTCGAGTTGTACGCCTACCTCTACGGCATTCGCGATTCCATTTTGAAAACCGGACAGCTCGAGCACAGCGCTGACTTTGCCTGGAGATTGCGCATACTCAACGACAGCACCTTGAACGCTTTCTGCACCCCCGGCGGATACATTTATTTCTACACCGGATTGATGCGTTACCTGGAAAGCGAAGACCAACTCGCTGGTGTCATGGCCCATGAAATGGCTCATGCTGACAAGCGTCACTCCACCGATGCGTTGACCCGTCAATACGGAACTGAAATCCTCCTGACGCTAGCCTTGGGCGGCGCCCAACCTTCCATGCTTCTTCAAATTGCCGAAGGATTGACCCATCTATCGTACGGCCGCAGCGCCGAAACCGAGTCAGATTTGAGCAGCGTGGATTGGCTGTACAAAACCGCCTACAACCCCACTGGAGCTGCTGGCTTTTTCAAGAAAATGCTGGATAGCAAAGCCCAAGAACCTCCTCAATTTTTGAGCACTCACCCCAATTCCGACAACCGCGTAGAAGCCATGACTGAACATTGGCAGTCGCTAGGTGGCAAGACCGGCCAAACCTTTGAAGAGCGCTACAAAGCCAAACTCAAACTCATACCTTGATGAACGCGGTGGTCCGAACCCTTGCCTTGTTGCTTCTGTTGATTAGCCAACCCTTGTTTGGCCAACAGGACAGCTTGCCGAGTCAGGGCCAAAGCGAAAACGTAGCCGCCGTTCAATCTCTGTTGAACGAAGCTTACACCCATTTGAGGGTTCGCTATGTCTATGGAGGCAAAAGCCCAGCCGGCTTTGACTGCTCGGGCTATGTGGGCTATTGTTTCGGCCAAAGCTTAGAAATGAGCATGCCCAACCGCTCGGCCGATTACCGGGATTTTGGCTCTGAAATTTCGCTATTGGAGTGCCGTCCAGGCGATGTCATTTGTTTCTCAGGCCGCAACATCAATCGAACCATTGGCCATGTGGGAATCGTCATTGATGGTCACAGCGAAAACCCGCTGTTCATTCATGCGTCAACCTCACAAGGCGTTCGAGTAGATGCCTTGCGCTCCCCCTATTTCGAACCCCGCTTCATCGGGGTTCGTCGGGTCATTCAGCCTTAGTTTCGGAACTTCCGCCCTTTTTGGAGCGAGAAGCTTTGGGTTTCACGACTCCCAAAGTCAGCTCATCGGCATCAGCCTTGCGGTCGACCTTGATGGTATCGCCCTCCTTCAAGGATCCTTGCAATACCTGCTCAGCCAACGGCTCTTCGAGGTACTTCTGCAAAGCTCGCTGCAAGGGTCGTGCTCCAAAATCAGGATCAAAGCCTTTGTCAGCCAAAAACTCTTTGGCCCCATCGGTCAAGGTAACGCTGTATCCCAAAGCAGAAATGCGCTTGAGCATCTTGGCCATGCGAACATCCAAAATTTGAACGATTTCTTTTTTCTCCAAAGAGTTGAAGATGATCAAATCGTCTATACGGTTCAAGAACTCGGGAGAGAAGAACTTGCGAATCTGGCCTTCGATGACCATTTTGGATTCCTTCTCTTTGCTCTCCTGCTTGTTATGAGTGCCAAAGCCGACACCGGTACCGAAGTCTTTCAACTGGCGTGAGCCGATGTTGGAGGTCATGATGATGACCGTATTTCTGAAGTCGATTTTGCGGCCCAGCGAGTCGGTCATTTGACCTTCGTCTAGTGTTTGCAAGAGCAAGTTGAACACATCGGGGTGGGCTTTCTCCACCTCATCGAACAGGACTACGCTGTAGGGCTTGCGGCGCACCTTTTCAGTCAGCATACCCCCTTCTTCGTATCCGACGTAACCTGGAGGCGCTCCGACCAAACGGCTTACGGCAAACTTCTCCATGAACTCGCTCATATCAATGCGAATCATGGCATCGTCGCTGTCGAACAAGAATTCGCTCAGGGCTTTGGCCAGCTCGGTCTTACCTACACCAGTGGGGCCTAGGAAAATGAACGAACCTATGGGGCGATTGGGTTCTTTGAAACCGGCCCGCGTGCGCTGAATGGTCTTGGTCATTTTTTCAATGGCCTTGTCCTGACCCACCACACGAGCCTTGAGAATTTCGCTCATTTGCAACAAGCGCTTGCCCTCGCTCTCGGTCATTCGCTTGACGGGAATGCCGGTCATCATGGAAATGACAGCGGCTATGTCTTCCTCACCTACCGCAAATCGCTTGTCGCGTGAAGAGCTCTCCCATTCGGCTTTGGCCACATCGAGTTGCTCCAAGAATTTCTTCTCCTTGTCGCGAAGGCGAGCCGCTTCTTCGAAGTTTTGGCTCTTGACCACCTTGTTTTTCTCTTCCTTGACACCCTCGATTTGGGCTTCCAAGTCCAAGATTTCATTGGGGACGTGAATGTTGGAGATGTGAACACGGGCTCCCGCCTCGTCCAAAATATCAATGGCCTTATCGGGCAAGTGACGATCGCTCATGTAGCGAACGCTCAACTCCACACAGGCTTTGATGGCATCGTCGCTGTATTGAACGCTATGGTGATCTTCGTATCGGGCTTTGATGTTGTGCAAAATCTCAACGGTTTCTTCAGCTGAAGCAGGCTCGATCAAGACCATTTGGAAACGGCGTTCCAAGGCACCGTCTTTCTCAATATACTGGCGGTATTCATCCAGAGTGGTAGCACCGATGCATTGAATTTCGCCACGGGCCAGAGCAGGTTTGAACATGTTGCTGGCATCCAGAGAGCCGGAAGCTCCTCCAGCCCCAACAATGGTATGAATCTCGTCGATGAACAAAATGACATCGTCGGCCTTTTCCAATTCCATCATCAAGGCCTTCATGCGCTCTTCAAATTGACCGCGGTACTTGGTACCGGCCACCATAGAAGCGATGTCCAAGCTCACCACGCGCTTGTTGAACAAGACGCGGCTCACCTTTCTTTGTATAATGCGCAAGGCCAAGCCCTCCGCAATGGCCGTTTTACCGACACCGGGCTCACCAATGAGCACAGGGTTGTTCTTTTTGCGGCGGCTGAGAACCTGAGACACGCGCTCAATTTCTTTCTCGCGGCCAACGATGGGATCCAATTTACCCTCTTCGGCGGCCTTGGTCAAATCGCGACCAAAGTTGTCCAACACGGGAGTCTTGGTCTTGCCTTTTCCTCCTCGGGTTTGGTCTTTTTGGCGCTGTTCCTCGCGGTAGAAATCTTCGGGAGTATCTTGATCGTCGTTAGGCAATTCTCCTTTGATGGTCTCTACTCCTTCTTCTAGGGCAGCTTTGAACACGTCGTAATTGACCCCGTATTGGTTGAGCACCTTGGAGGCCATGTTGTCCTCATCGCGCAATATAGACAAGAGCAAATGTTCGGTTCCTATTAGATCTGTTTTGAAAATCTTCGCTTCCAAATAGGTGATTTTCAGGGCTTTTTCGGCTTGCTTGGTCAAGGGAATGTTTCCCAAATTGGCTGTTTTGGAAGCCGTGGTCTTGATCGCATCTTCGATGCTTTTTTTCAAACGCAAGGTGTCGATGTCCAACATCTTTATGGTTTGAATGGCCTTCCCTTCGCCTTCGCGTATCAAGCCCAACAACAGGTGCTCACACCCAATGTAATCGTGGCCCAAACGAATGGCTTCCTCTCGGCTGAACTGGATCACTTCTTTGACCCTGGGAGAAAATTTAGCTTCCATGCTTGCATCAAATTTATCATCAACGGGCGTATTCGCGAACGACAGTAACGCACATGCCGTCTGAATGTCCCGTGAACCACACAATGCCAAAGCCATGCCAACTTATGCACTTGTTCTTCACCGGCTCTGTGAACAATTTTTATACCTGACATACTGTCGCAATTCAGGCGCTATGTCATTACTTTGAAAGACTATGGACAACCCAAGCATGAGCAAACGCAGTCGAACCCCTCAAGTGAACAAAGCACTTGTCGGAGACATGGCGGGCCGCACAGCCCCGCATTCTATCGAACTGGAAGAAGCCGTTCTGGGTGCCATTCTGTTGGAAAAAGAGGCCCTGAGCAAGGTGGTTGACATCTTGAGCAAGGATCACTTTTACAACGAGGCCAACGCCACCATTTTTGAATGCATTTTGCGCATTTACGCCGATGGGGGAACAGCCATTGATTTGCTTACCGTTTCCAACCAGCTCAGAAATGAAAACAAACTGGAAATCGTAGGCGGCAACTTGTATTTGGCCATGCTGACCAACAAGGTCTCTAGCTCTGCCAACATCGAGTTTCACGCTCGAATTCTGACCCAGAAGTTCATTCAGCGCAGCTTGATCAAGGTTTCAGGAGAAATTTTGACCGAGGCCTACGACGACAGCCAAGACGCCTTCATCATGCTGAACCGCAGTGAAGAGAAGTTGTTTGAGATCAAGAATTCGGGATTGAAACGCTCCTTCCAAGAAATTGGCAGCTTGGTCAACCGAGCCTTCAAATCGCTGGAAGAGCGCTCGAAATCAGACAACAGCGGCATTACCGGTGTCGCCTCAGGTTTCAGCGATTTGGACCGCATTACCTCGGGATGGCAGAAGTCAGATTTGATCATTCTCGCTGCCCGTCCTGCCATGGGTAAAACAGCTTTTGCCTTGAGCTTGATGCGAAATGCAGCCGTAGAATTTGGCAAAAGCGTGGTGATTTTCTCGCTCGAGATGGCAGACGTTCAGTTGGTCAATCGATTGGTCAGCGGCGAGGCCAACATCAGCGGTGACAAAATTAAAAAGGCTCAATTGACCGGTGACGAATGGCAGCGCCTTCACGACAAGACGTCCAAGTTGACCAATTCCAAGATCTTCATCGATGACACCCCTCAGTTGAACATTTTGGAACTGATGGCCAAGTGTCGCCGCATCAAGGCCCAACAGGGCTTGGACATGATTGTAGTCGATTACTTGCAGTTGTTGCGACACGAGACCAACACCAAAGGCCAATCGAACCGCGAACAAGAAATTGCCTTCATTTCACGCTCGTTGAAGAGCTTGGCCAAGGAATTGGAAGTTCCAGTTATTGCTCTGGCCCAGTTGAGTCGTGAGGTAGAAAAACGAAACAACAAACACCCCCAATTGTCGGATTTGCGTGAATCAGGTTCCATCGAGCAGGATGCCGATATGGTCATGTTCCTGTACCGCGACGATTATTATTCCCGTATGGGCATGGAAAGCGAATCCCAGCATGCGGGCGAGGTCAAAGGTTTGACCGAAGTTTTGATTGCCAAACACCGAAGCGGTGAGGTGGGAAAAGCCCTAGTCAAGTTCGTGCACGAATATTCCAAGTTTGTCGACTTGGACCCTACCGAGCGCATGTTGATCAACAACCAAAACAGCGGCGGCGGCTTCAGCCAGCCCTATGTAGCTACGGTTCAAAGCAAAATGAACGAACCCGATCCCTTCAAAGGGGGAGACAGTGGCAACTCTTGGGGCAGCGGATTTAGCCCCAACATCTCTGTAGACGATGAATAAAAAAAGGTCCCGGCTCGCCGGGACCTTTTTTTCATTATCCGAATGGAAATTACTGCTCTGTTGTTATGGGCAACTTAACTCCAAACACCATTTCTTCTCCGCTCTGGCTCAAGCCCTCGATTACGATGGCTCCTTGCATCGACTTCAACTGAGATACGGCACCTGCCGCTGAGTAAACGGGTTGGTTGTTGATGTGCGTGATGATGAAATTCGTGGGGATACCGGCGTCTTTAAATACTCCTTTTCCTAGGGACTTCACTTTCACTCCTGTTTTGATGCTCTTGGCCAATCGCTCCTCGCGAGTGGTATTAATGAGCTCCATTCCAAAGACTTCGCTGCTACTCTCGCGCTCGGCCAATTCAGGCTTGGATTTGCCGTCAGTGCTCAACAAGGACACAGGAATTACCATTTCCTTGCCTTTACGTCGCAGGGTCACTTGCACTTTATCTCCAGGGCGGAATTTTCCAATGGTTTCTTGTAGCTTGCTGCTGGAATTCACAGCGGTATTATTGATTTTCAGCAACACGTCGCCTGGCTGAATGCCAGCTTTGTCAGCCGCACCTTTGTCGACCACTTCGGCCACGTAAACACCGCTCAAATCTGTAAGATTCTTTTCGTCCGCCAAATTTTGACTGATATCCTGTATGGAAACTCCCAAAATGGCTCGCTGAACCTTACCGTATTGAGTGATATCATTGAACACCTTTTCGACCAAGATCACCGGAACGGCAAAGGCGTATCCGCTGTAAGAACCGGTCTCAGATGCGATGGCCGTATTGATACCCACGAGCTCGCCTTGGGTATTGAGCAAAGCGCCACCGCTGTTGCCAGGGTTGATGGCCGCGTCGGTTTGAATGAAGTTTTCAATGGCATATTGATTTCCGTTGGAGCGAATCAGGTCGATGTTGCGACCCAAGGCCGAGACAATGCCTACCGTCACGGTTGAAGTTAAATTGAAGGGATTGCCCACAGCTACCACCCACTGCCCTACTTTCAACTGATCAGAATTGCCCAGTTTGATGAAGGGCAAATTGTTCTCGGCTATGCGCAAAACGGCAATGTCGGTATTGGGGTCTGTACCCACGAGTTCAGCGATGTAAGAACGTTTATCGTTGAGAATGACTTCGATCTTGGAGGCGTTGTCGATCACGTGATTGTTAGTGACGATATAACCATCGTCGGTCAAAATGACACCCGAACCGGAACCGCTGCGGGGGCCGGGCTGTTCAAATTGGAAACCAGGGCCATTGAAGAACTCGAAGGGATCAATGGGCATCTGGGGGTTGCGACGCTGTTGAGGCTGTGCATTCACGGTGGAGATAATGTGAACCACGGCTGGATTGGCGACTTCGGCCACGGCCGTAAAATCGAAGGCGGGCTCGGCTCCGATACTGGCATAGCGGGCATTCACGCTGGCTGATGATTGCTTATCAGACAGTGTTTTAGCCGAGCCTGAACCACTGAACAGAGCGTTTCCTGCTAAACTGATGGCTCCGCCCGCGCATCCGGCGAGAACAAAAAGCCAAATTCTGCGATTCATCAAAATTTCTTTCATGTGCATGTTCCTATCAAAATTTGTTCCAACACTACGAAATAAAGGCTTCACTCTCCTTTACTTTGTGTAAAAGAATCGATGTACCGTTTACCTTCTGGGACGATCAGCGATAAACGCCTGTCAACATGACCGACCACTCACAGCAAGATCAGCAAATTGTAGCCCGCATTCAGATGGGTGACAAAGAGTCACTGGTTGAATTGTACCGCAGCTACAACGGTATGATTTCGCAATTGGTGCTGGGAATGGGTGGGTCTCAAGACGATGTTGACGATGTGTTTCAAGAAAGCTTGATCGCCATTTGGGAGAACATGAGAAAACCCGATTTTACACTGAGTTCCAAGTTGAGTACCTACTTATATAGCATTGCCAAGAACCAATGCATGCGTCTGTTGGACAAAAGAAAGCGCACCCAAAACCAGGACCCTCTGGAACATACCCGCAAAGCCGAAGGGCCCACTCCTGACAAGGCGATGGACGAATCTTTGGTGCGCAAAGCCCTGCAACAGTTGGGTGATTTGTGCCGCAGCATCTTGATCATGTACTACTACGACGGTTTTGACATGAAGAACATTGCCAAGGCCCATCACTTTACGAATGCGAATGTGGCCAAGAGTAAAAAATACCAGTGCTTGAAGCAATTGGAAGGCCTGGTCAAACAAAAGTATAGCGCTTCTGATTTTCTGAGATGATGAACGACGCCCAACACCGCCAACTCTACGACTATTTGGAAGGCTCTCTTTCCGAGGAAGATCGTGTGGCTCTGGAACGCGAATTGGAGTCATCAGAAGAACTGCGCGCAGAGCTGGCCTTGAAGAAGGCCATCATGGAGGCCATTCAAGAAGAAGGCCGAGACGAACTGCGCGGCTTTTTGCAGGAGCGCTTGTTTGAAGAGTCAACTGACAAGCAAACGGGACTCTGGTTGGTGGCGGCAGCGACCGTAGCTACGCTAATTGTTTCTACCCTGATCATCAGCGGGCAATTTGGACAGGGCGGCTTCCTGAAGTCGAAGGCCATGGCCGAAAGCGAAATGGCCAACCAAGATTCTGATTTGCCGCCTTCTCGAGTCAAGAAATACCGACGCAAGTACGAACCTTCTGCCTTGTCCGAACTGGACAGTGTTTCCATTCTGGACCCCGCCGCGGTGGCCATCATGGAGGTACCCGCCGAGGCCAACGATGTCGATATGGCAGAAAACCTTGGAGCACCTGACATGAACATGCCCATT